>CAYRIJ010000008.1:0-29098 GCA_964424285.1 uncultured bacterium | reverse complement strand
CCCTTCCGCCGGGTTCTGCCCGTCGACGCCCGCGTAGGAGCGGTAGCGGACCGCCGGGCTCTCCACGGCGAGGTTGGCCTCGTTCCCGCCGTCCAGGGCCAGGGCGGCGCGAAGCCCCCATCCCGCCGAACGAAGCAGATCCACGCACGCGGCCAGGGTGTAGGCGCCCTCGGTGACCACCAGGTAGATCCCCCCGGCGGTGTCCGCCGCCACCAGGGTGCGGGGCGCGGTGCGATCGCTCTCCCGCACCCGGGTTCTTCCCTCGGCGTCGAAGAGCATCATGGACTGGACGAGGTTCGCGTAACCGGCCATCCGGGTGGAATCCCCGGGCTGGGAAAGATCCAGGAGCCGGGCGGCGGGCAGGGAGTCGGCCCGGGCGCCGGAGGCCAGGACCCCGTTCCACCGGGTATGGGGAATCCCGCCGAGGTCGTTCCCGCCGCGCTGGAGCCGCCCCAGGTGCCGCCGGGACTCGTCGTAGAGCCCGGCGTTCAACACCACCGGGGCGCCGAGCCGCTTCTGCCAGCCGTCGATGGTGACCGGCCCGGCGCCGGGGTACTCGGTCTCGTGGTAGGGCTCGATCCGCACCCGGGCGGGATCCAGGCGCACCACCGCGATCCCCGCGTTCCCGCTGTGCGGGATACGGAGCGCCTCGACCCGGGCGAACTCGATCCCCGGGGCCACCCGGATCCAGATCGCGGGGGTGAGCGAGGTCGGCGACGGGGGGTCGGCGTCCCGGCTGAACTCCGGAGCCTGTTGCGAGGTCGCCGAGGCCTCGGAGGGGATCGGGGCGCCGCCGGCGGGCGCGCCCATCCCGGAAGCCGGGAGAGCGAGGAAGAGGCATGCGGCCAGAAGCGCGGTTCCTCGTCCGGAGAGCCGGCCCGCCCCCATGGTATCCTGGGAAGCGCGCGGCGCGGAAGCGCGACCCGTGGTTTCCGCGTCGTCGTGACCGGAACGCCGCGCGGGGGCGAGACACACGGTTTCCCTCCCGGCGCGGCGACGATTCGCGAGGAGTTGTTCATGCTCAAGGTCGGCGACAAGGCGCCGCGGTTCACCGCGAAGGCGCACACCGGCGAAGAGGTCTCCCTCTCCGACTTCACCGGCAAGCACGTGGTTCTCTGGTTCTATCCCAAGGCGGATACCCCCGGGTGAACGGTCGAAGGCAAAGGGTTCCGGGACGGAATCCGAGACTTCGAATCCAAGAACGCGGTCATCCTCGGGGTGAGCTTCGACACGGTGGAGGAGAACCGGGCGTTCGCGAAGAAGTTCGATTTTCCCTTCCTCCTGCTCTCCGACCCCGACCGCGAGATCGGCATGGCCTACCACGCGGCCCACGATCCCGACCAGGCCTCCGCGGATCGTATCACCTACCTGATCGATCCCGAGGGGACGATCGCCAAGGCCTACGCCAAGGTGGACGTCCAGGTCCACCCCGCCGAGGTCCTGGCCGAGCTCTGAGCCCCGGGCGGGGGGCGCCCGCCGGGCGGAATCACCCGGCGCCGGTCCCGGAGCCGTCCGGGGCCGGCGCTTCCGGGCTTGTGCTCCCGGCCGGCGCCTGCTAGCCTTGAGTGTCCTTTGATCGGCTTTGATTTAGCCTACCCCGGTTACTTCGGCCCCGATTCCCGCAGAGGGAGGGCCGCCCCCCGGACGCGCTCCTGGTCCCCGGACCGGCACGCCCTCCCGGGGATCCCGTTCTTTCCCGACGTCCCGCCGGACCCTCCCGGTCCGGTGCGGGACGCCGGCTTGGAGGCATAGGTACGCCCATGACCCAGGTGGTCCGCCGCGACCTTCGCAACATCGCCATCGTGGCCCACGTGGACCACGGCAAGACCACCCTGGTGGACGCCATGCTCTGGCAGAGCGGCGTGTTCCGTGAGAACCAGGAGGTCATGGACCGCGTCATGGACTCCATCGACCTGGAGCGGGAAAAGGGCATCACCATCATGGCCAAGAACACGGCGGTGGTGCACGGGGGGACGCGGATCAACATCCTCGACACCCCCGGCCACGCCGACTTCGGGGGCGAGGTGGAGCGGATCCTGAAGCTGGTGGACGGGGTGCTCCTCCTGGTCGACGCCTCGGAAGGGCCGCTTCCCCAGACCCGATTCGTGCTCCTGAAGGCCCTGGAGCTGGGGCTGCCGTCGATCGTGGTGGTGAACAAGATCGACCGGAAGGACGCCCGCCCCGCCGAGGTCCTGAACGAGATCTACGATCTCTACATCGACCTCGAGGCCGACGAGCACCAGATCGAGTTCCCGGTGCTCTACGCCGTGGCCCGGGACGGCACCTGCGCGTTGAGCATGACCGATCCCCAGGAGAATCTGGAGCCCCTGTTCAAGACCATCGTGGACGTGATCCCCGCCCCCACCGGCGACGACGAGGGCCCGCTCCAGGTCCTGATCGCCAGCTACGACTACGACGACTACGTGGGGCGGATTGCCTTCGGCCGGGTGGTGCAGGGCAAGATCCGGAACCGCCAGCTGGTCTCGGTCTGCCACCGGGACGGGAGCGTGACCCGGGGCCAGATCACCAAGCTCTTCGGCTTCCAGGGGCTCAAGCGGGTGGAGCTCGCCGAGGGCTCCCCGGGCGATCTGGTGGCCGTGGCCGGGCTGGACGCCATCGACATCGGCGAGACGATTTCCGACCCCGAACGCCCCTCGCCGCTCCCCCCAATCGTCGTCGACGAGCCGACCATCTCCATGGTGTTCTACGTCAACGACTCGCCGTTCTCGGGGCGGGACGGGACCTACCTCACCTCCCGGCACCTGAAGGACCGGCTGGAGCGCGAGGTGGAGCGGAACGTGGCCCTGCGCCTGGAGCCCGGGGAGACCCCCGACGCGTTCAAGGTGTCGGGGCGGGGCGAGCTGCAGCTCGCGATCCTCATCGAGACCATGCGCCGGGAGGGATACGAGATGGGGGTCGGCAAACCCCAGGTCATCACCCACCAGGTGGACGGCCGGATCGAGGAACCCCTGGAGAGCGTGGTGGTGGACGTCCCCGAGGGCTACGTCGGGGCGGTGACCCAGAAGCTGAACATGCGCCGCGGCCGGATGATGAAGATGGTGAATCACGGGACGGGACGGGTGCGGCTGGAGTTCGAGATTCCTTCCCGGGGTCTCATCGGCTACCGGAGCGAGTTCTTGACCGACACCCGGGGGACCGGGATCATGAACCATCTCTTCATCGGCTACACGCCGTGGGCGGGCGAGATCCCGCACCGCACCACCGGCGCCCTGGTGGCCGACCGCTCGGGGGCGGTGACCGCGTACGCGGTGGAGCACCTCCAGGCCCGGGGAGAGATCTTCGCCGCTCCCACCCTTCCGGTCTACGAGGGGATGATCGTGGGAGAGAACTCCCGGGACGACGACATGAACGTGAACGTCGTGAAGGAGAAGAAGCTCACCAACATGCGCTCCTCCACGTCGGAGATCACCACCAAGCTCGTCCCTCCCCGGGTGCTGTCCCTGGAGCAGTGCCTGGAGTTCATTGCCGAGGACGAGCTCCTCGAGGTGACCCCCAAGTCGCTCCGGCTGCGGAAGCGGATCCTCCGGGCCTCCGAGCGGCCGGTCCGGCGCCGGGAGGACACATGAGCAAGGCCGGGGAATTCCAGGCCCACCGCGAGCGTATGAACCAACGAATCCTCGATCAGGGCACCCTGGTCACCAAGCGCTTCATGAACCTCGACACGAAGTGCTACGAGGCGGGGGCCCTCGACGCAAAGACCAAGGAATTGCTGGGGCTTGCCGCCTCCCTGGTTCTTCGCTGCGACGACTGCATCACCTACCACGTCCTCAGGGCCCTCCAGGTGGGGGCGACCCGGGCGGAACTGGCCGAGGTGTTCGACGTGGGGCTGGTGGTGGGGGGATCGATCACGGTTCCCCATATCCGGCGGGCTCACGAATTGCTGGACGAAACCGCCCCGGAAGAGGCATCCTAAGGGTGCCCGTGGGAGCTGCCGATAACGAGGGCCAGGCAGCGTGGCTCGCGGCGCACGCCCATGATCCGGCTCCCCCATCTCCAGGATGGTGTGTCGAGCCGGCGCCGGGGGCGGGGATGCCCCGGACGGTGTTCCATCGTTTGCTATCGGCCCCTTATTGTGAAGACCGGCTCGAGACCGCCCGCTAGAGTACCGGGCTCGACCGGAGACCCCGACCGGGGTATCAACATTCAATCAGAACGTTTTCGACGCGCGCCCGCGGTCCGATCCCGGATCCGGAGCGCTGGCTTGCACGACCGCCGCCTTCCGGCGACGCCGTATCCGAGCGCCGGAGGCCGATTTCCTGAAGCGGCGGCGGGAGAAGGCACAGGAACCGTATTTGTGCGCCAAGGACCGGTTCGCCCGGTTCGAGCGCCCGGACCGCTCCGGGCCCCGATCCGAAACCGGCGGACCAGGAGAGGTTGGGAGTTGCGTGGCGAGGCCGCGGTGTCCGCATGCGCAGGATTGACCCACTTCACCCGGACCGGTCCGTCATCAAAGGACGAAAGAGACCATGCCCGAAGATAGAAGCTCGACGCGCCCGCGCCGCGTGCGCCGCCGCCGTGTCCGTTCCGAATCCAATCCCAACGACCCGGCCCGGGAGGACGTGAAGGCCCCCGAGGACGAGCAGAGGGGAGACGCCGCCCGCCGGGCGCCCCGCGACCGGGATGAACGCCCCGCCCGCGGACCGCGCGGGGAAGGGGAACCGGGGCAGCGGCTCCGCCACCGTCCCCGTCGCCCCGCCTCCGGGGACGGGCCGGATCGGCCGCGGGGAGCCCCGTCCAACGGACGGGGAAACGAGGCGCCGCGACGCCGCCGCCGTCCGGACTCCCGTCCCACCCGGGAGGGGATCCGCGACGCCACCGCCTCGCGGATGGCCGCGGCCGAGGGCCAGAACTATCGCCGGAGCCACCCCAACGCCCGCCGGCGGCCCCCGTCCCCGGGACGCGCCCAGGGCTCGGAGCGGCCCAAGGGGCTGGAGATCCTGAAGCTCCTCCAGCAGCAGATCTCGATCGATCCCATTCAGCGGTATCAGCTCGAGACCACGCCCGACCAGGTCTCGATGCGGGTAATGGACCTGATCGCCCCCATCGGCCGCGGCCAGCGGGCGCTCATCGTCTCGCCGCCCAAGGCGGGGAAGACCACGCTGCTCATCCAGGTGGCCGAGGCCCTGCACGTCAACCATCCCGAGGTCCAGGTCTACGCCCTGCTGGTCGACGAGCGCCCGGAGGAAGTGACCCACTTCAAGCGGAGCAGCCACGCCACGGTGTACGCGGCCTCGAGCGACATGTCCGCCCACGACCACATCGGGATCGCCGAGGACTGCGTGAACACCATCGTCCCGCCGGTCCTGGAGGGGGGTGACGTGGTGCTCCTCCTGGACTCGATCACCCGCCTGGCCCGCGCCTACAACACGGTGCAGGGAAACTCCGGACGCACCCTGTCCGGCGGGCTGGACGCCACCACCATGCTGGCCCCGCGCCAGATCTTCGGGGCGGCGCGAAAGATCGAGGACGGGGGAAGCCTCACCATCCTGGGCACCGCCCTGGTGGACACCGGGTCCCGCATGGACGAGGTCATCTTCCAGGAGTTCAAGGGAACGGGGAACACCGAGCTGATCCTCTCCCGCGACCTCTTCGAGAAGCGCATCTTCCCCTCGGTGGACATCGGAAAGAGCGGCACGCGGAAAGAGGAGAAGCTGTACCCGGCCGAGGAGGTGGGGCGGCTCCACAAGCTCCGCCGGCTGGCCGCCTCCTACCCGCCCGATCAGGCCATGCTGGGGGTGCTGAAGCTCATGCAACGCCACGCCACCAACGAGGAGCTGCTGGCCAGCCTGGCCGGCCTGGACTGATCCGGAGCGGAGAGCCGGGTCGCGGCCGGCCTTCGGACCCGGCGAGGCCGCGCGGGCGCCGTCCGCCGCTCAACCGGTGAGGCGCGACCAGTCCCGGGCGGCGATCCACCGCCGGAGCGCCCCGGGCTGGACGGGGCGGTTCCCGAGGTCGTCGAGCGCCACCCAGTCCAGGGTGTAGGCGTTCTCCGGGGAGTTCCGCCGCGCTTCGGGTCCGCCCAGCCGGGGCTCCCCCACCGCCTCCACCGCGTCGAAGTAGGTCTCCCGCCGGCCCTGGTTCACGAGCTCCAGCACCGGGCCGGCGAGCGTCACCGCGAGCCCGGTCTCCTCGCGGATCTCCCGGACCGCGGCCTCGGCCGGGGTCTCGCCGGGTTCCAGGGTACCTCCGGGGATCGCGTCGTAGACCTCCCCCGATTTCCAGCGATGGAAGACCAGGAGGCGGCGGTCGCGGACGATGAACACCGCGGCCCGGTCGCCCCTGGGGGGATCGGGGGTCACGGGCGGGCGAGGGGGGCGGGAAGGCTCCGGCTCACGGGCTGGCTTCGACCCCCGCGGAGGCGGAGCCGGCGCAATGCTCGCCGGCCGGGATCTCGTTCCAGCGCGCGAGATCGAGCACCTGGAGCACCGGGTGGGAGGTCTTGGCGCGGAGCCCTTCGCCGGGAACGGCGATCCCCTGGCGGACGGCGCGATCCAGCTCGGCCACGATGGACGGATCGAGGCGGGGGCACGCGACCAGGAGGTTCGAACTCCCCACCGTCCGGACGTCCGTCTCGAGCGCGGGGTAGGCCCCGGCGTGAATGGTGACCGGGGTGAAGTCCTTTTCCTCGTACTGCAGCTTGCTCAGCATGTGGCGGGAGAAGGGCAGGATCATGTACTCGTCGGGATAGAGGTCGAAGAGATCGGTCACCGCCTGGATCGGCACCCCCCCGGAGAAGGTGGCGGCGTCGTATTCCCCCCGCACCAGCGCGGTGGCCGCGGCGGAGTACCCCTTGTCGCGGTCCTCGACGTAGGCGTACCGGGGCTCGATCCCGAGCACGCTCAGGATGAGGCGCGTGTCGATCTCCCCGCCGCTGTTGTGGGGGCCGGGGTACATGAGGAGGCCGCTCAGGTCGAGCAGGTTCCCCACCCGCACCAGCGACTTCCGCACCACGTACTGCTCGGCGTCGTCGTAGAGGCTCCCGATGGTGCAGATCCGCTTGGCCTCGTCGGCGATGCTTCGGCGTCCTTCCACCACTTCCCGGAAGGGGCTGGCCCCCACGATGGCCAGGTCCGCCTCGCCGTTCACCAGCCGGTCCAGGTTCTCCACCGAGCCCGCGGTGGTGTCCACCACCACCACCAGGTCCGGAACCGTCCTGGCCCACCAGGCGGCCAGTTCCCGGCCGACGGGAAGGAAGGTGCCGCCCACCGAACCGGTGGCCAGGCGCAGGGTGTCGCGGGGGGCGTCGCCGGCCCGCGCGGAGGGAGCGGTGAGAACGAGGAGCACAAGGGGTAGGGTCGCGCGGACGAGGAGTCCGGCGACGCGTGTCCAACGAGGACCTGGGCGCCGACTCGGCGAGAACTCGAGGTTCCGTTGATGCATTAGGCTGGCCTGAATCCTGCCCTGGATGTCCTGTATTCTAGCTCATCGGCAGGCTCCGACTCAAGCTTGAGGGGGAGGCCGCGCGGGGTCGGAAAAATCCGTCCGGGGGGCGGAAATTACGAGGCCGCGACGGGCGCCCGCCGCGGCCTCGAATTGTCCGTGCCGCAGCTGTTGTTCGTGCAACACCGATGCGCGGCCATTCGCTCGCGTCCTCCGCGTGCACGGCCTCCAGGTGGATCTCCACCTCGACCTCGTCCCCCGGGAGCGTGCCGAGCGCAGGCGCTCGCGCCACGTAATCATCAATCCATCAATGGGTTACGGGATCGCTTGCCGCCCCTCCCTCAGGAGGCGGCGGCCTCGAACCAGCGGGCCAGCCAGCCGTGGAACTCCCGGTACCAGAGCCGGCCGTTCCGCGGCTTCAGCACCCAGTGGTTCTCGTCGGGGAAGTACACCAGCCGCGCCGGCACCCGCTTGGCCTTGTAGACGTTGTAGATGGCCAGGCCCTGGTCCACCGGCACCCGGAAGTCGCGCTCGCCGTGCACCACCAGCATGGGGGTCTTGAAGCCCGCGGCGAAACGGATGGGGTTCATGCGGTCGATCGCCTCCAGCCCGTCCCAGGGGTTACCGCCCAGGGACCGCTCGCGGCCGTAGGTCACGTCCGAGGCGAACTGGGCCAGGGTGTCCGAGACCCCGGCATGGTTCACGATGCAGGCGAAGCGGTCGGTCTGCCCGGCGATCCAGCTCACCAGGTAGCCGCCGTAGGAGCCCCCCACCGCGGCCATGCGCCGCTCGTCCACGTAGCCCTGCTCGAGGATCGCGTCCACCGCCGCCATGGCGTCACGGTAGGGCTTGTCCCCCCATCCCCCGTGGATCGAGGCGGCGAAATCCTGCCCCCATCCCGTCGAGCCGTGGAAGTTCGGGGCCAGGACCACGTAGCCCGGCGCGGCCATGAGGTGGAGGTTCCACCGGAAGTGAAAGGTGTCCCCGGTGATCCCGTGGGGGCCGCCGTGGAGCACCTCCACCAGGGGGTACTGCTGGTCCGGGCTGAAGCCGGGGGGAAGGACGAGGTAGGACTGGATGGTGCGCCCCTCCGATCCCTTGTACTGGAACTCCCGCACCTCGCCCAGGGCCACCTTGTCCAGAAGATCGTCGTTGATGCTCTCGACCCGCGTGGTCTTCTTCCCGTCGGCGGAGATCCGGACCACCTGGGGCGGGTGGGAGAGGTCGTTGAAGCTCGCCAGGCACGATCCGTCGGCGAGCGGGACGAGCCCCCCGTAGCTTCCGCCGCGGACGACCCGTTCGGGATCGGCGACCTCGATCGAGGTCCGGTAGATCGAGATGCGGCCTTCGTCCTCGGCGGTGAGGAGCACGGTGCGCCCGTCGGGGGCGAACTCCCAACCCGAGGCCGAGAAGTCCCACGCTTCGGTGAGCACCCGGTGCTCCCCGGTCTTCCGGTCGTAGGCCACCAGCCGCTGCCGGTCGGCGTAGAAGTCGAGCATCCGCTGCATCCCGTAGAGAATCCAGCGTCCGTCCGGGCTGTAGCGGGGACGCATGTCGTCGGCGGGGTTCTCGCGGGTGATGTTCTTGATCCCGCCCCCGGCGGTGGGAACCACGAACACGTCCCAGTTCGAGGGATCGTGGGGCGGCTCGCTCCGGTCCACGCTGAAGGCGATCTCCTGCCCGTCCGGGGAGATGTCGTAGGAGCCCTTGGGGTCCATGGGGTCGAACCACTGCCGGAGGTCGGGGGTGAGATCGGTGAGCTTCGCGGTGGCCGGCTCGTACACGAAGACGTGGAGCACCTTTCCGTCGGTGAGCCAGGAATCCCAGAACCGGTAGATCCGGTCCTCGGTGACGTGGGCCTTGACCGGGTCCTTGTCGCGCTCCTCCTGGAGCTTCTTCGTGCCCTCGGGCGTGGGGGCGTCGGCCAGGACGTAGCCCAGGAACGCGATCCGCTTGCCGTCCGGGAACCACCTGGGATCGACCACCCCCAGCGGCATGTCGGTCAGGACCTCGGCCTCGCCGCCGTCGAGCGGCATCACCGCGAGCTGGCCCTTCCCCTTGCCGTCCTTTCGCACGAAGGCGATCCGGGTGCGGTCGGGACTCACCGCGGGGTCGCTGGCCGAGCCGTCGGCCGAGGTCAACGGCCGGGGCTCGGCGCCGTCCGCGAACAACCGGTAGAGCCGGGTCCTGGAGTCGTTGGTCTCCATGTCGTAGGTGGTCACCGGGACCACGATCACCGAACCGTCGTCCGAGGCGGCGGGGGCGCCCACCCGGCGGAGAGCCCAGAGGGTCTCCACGGTGAAGGGCGCGGGCTTCGTTCCTTGGGCCATCTCTTCGACCTCCCCTTGGGGGTGTGGGACGCGCGGACCCGGCCCGGGGTGGCCGCGTGCGGGGCGGCCGCGCTTCGGGAGGGCCCCGGCGGGCGGGCCGCGAAGATACCAGACCGCGGGGCGAAACGGAATACGGGCCGCGTAGCGGGTCATGTCGCACCGGAGCGCGGCGCGGGGGAGCGCGGCGCGACGACCGGGCCCCCGGGGTCACCCCCCATCGTCGTTCCGGGCGGGCACGCTCGGCCCCGTCGACGACTTCGCCTGGAGATCCCAGATGGCCAGGCCGGCCAGAACGGCCAGGTCGGCGAACAGGAGCGGCGCGAACGGCGGGGCGCCGTAGAGTATGTCCTGGAAGAAGCCCGCCCCGGGCTGGCGGAGGTCGGCCCGGAGATGGAACACGAACCCCGCCGCGCCCACCACGACCTGCGCCCCGAGCACCCAGAGGGTGGCCTGGAGGAGCCGGCGATCGGCGGGACGGAGAAGCGCCAGGAGCAGGAACCCCACCGCGAAGGCGGCGGCGAAAACGGGGATCCACTCGCGGGCTTCGAAGAAGCCGTTCTGGGCGTGGTCGGCCAGGGACAGGGTGAAGTTCCCCACGAAGCCGCCCCAGGCCAGGAAGAGCACCCACTGGCCCCAGGCCGCCGAGTCGCGCGGCACCTGCCGGTTCACCAGGACCAGGAAGCCCAGCCCCGCGAAGCTCAAGGGCGCGACGAAGGGGGCGGTGTAGACCAGGCTCTTCAGCGTCTGCTGATCGAAGAACGAGCTTCGAAGGTGGAGGAAGAGCCCGATCACCCCGACCAGGATCGCCGACCAGCCCACGAGATACCCCGCCCAGCGGACGGCGGCGCGGCGGAGGTCGAAGGCGTCCACGGCCAGACCGGTGAACAGCACGGCGGCGCCGGCGATCCCGAACCCCACCGGAATCCGCTCGATCGGATAGTGGAACGCGTTGATCGAGTGGGCGATGAACACGTCCAGGGTGAGGAAGGCCAGGTTGCCGACGGCGAAGAGCTCGACCAGGACCGGGCGGGGCCATCGCCCGGCCCGCTCAATGACGTTCATGGTCCTTCCGGATCCGGGCGGCCTCGGCCTTCAGCTCCACCAGGTGCGAGAGCAGCTCGTAGTTTCCGTGCCACTGGACGAAGTCCGCTCCGCCCATGAAGGCGCCGTGCTTGGCGGTCCGGCCGTAGTAATGCCAGAAGTCGAAGGCGGTGAACTCGATCGGCTCGTCGAACGGGGCCGGGGTGAGGAGCTTGTCCTTGCGGAGCCCGTCCACGATCCCGAGTCCGGCGGTGATCTTGGCGTTGGTGGCGGTCACCACCGACTCGGCCTCGGCGTAGAACCGGTCGGTGTGGGACTTGACGTGGCAGGTGTTGCAGACGTCCTTCATGTTGGCCTGGGCCTCGGCGTAGTTCGGCCGCTTCTCCGAAACCGCGGCGAAGAGCCAGTAGGAGAGCCGCTCCGAGGTGTTGTGGGTCACCTTCTGCCCCCCGAGACCGCTCATGTGGCAGGTGGCGCAGGTGGGGACCGGCATGTCCGCGGGGGTGAGGCGATCGGGCGGCGCGTCCAGGTTCATGCGCTCCTTGATGTCGTTGAAGATC
Organism: uncultured bacterium; assembly: GCA_964424285.1. GTDB lineage: Bacteria > Eisenbacteria > RBG-16-71-46 > JABDJR01 > JABDJR01 > CAVSKL01. The sequence continues at coordinate 17,766 of CAYRIJ010000008.1, read as the reverse complement.
ACCCCGTGCTTGGACTCGGTGTAGATCTCGATCTGGCTGTGGTCCGGTCCCATGTGGCACTGGCCGCAGGTCGCCGGGAGCCGGGCCAGCCGCACCGAGGCCAGGTGCCGCGAGTGGCACTGGGTGCAGGAACCGATGGAGCCGTCGGGGTTGGGCTTCCCGATCGAGTGGCACGAGAGGCAGCCCTTGACCGCGGCGGCGTCCCCCTCGAGCCCCACCAGCGGGTTGGCCGCGCGCTTCACCGCGCCGTGATGGTATTGCTCGGCGAAGGCGATCTGGTCCGGGGTGAACGCGGTGTCCCCCAGAATGGCCGCGTAGGCGGGGGCGGCGTGGCGGCTCCTCAGGAACTGCTGGTACTGGGCCTGATGGCACTGGGCGCAGTTCGTGGCCGTCAGGTGCTTGGCGATGGTGAACCCGCGGTGCTCCATCCCCTCCTGGTCCCCCACCGGCCGGTGACAGTCCAGGCAGTTCACCCCCTTGGCCGCGTGCTTGCTCTGCTCGTACTCCACCACCATGGCCTCGGTCTCCTGGCGGTGGCACTCGGCGCACTTCCCGCTCGCCTTGACCAGGGCCGCGGTGGGCTGGGCGGTCTCGGCAGCGGGCCGGCGCGAATTGATGATCAGGGCGGCGGCGATGAGGGCGGTGCTCAGGAGGACGGCGATGAAGACGGCGCGAAAGGACACGGGACACCTCCGATTGCTTGGCCGATGGACGATCCGGCGAGGATAGCCGTGCCGCGCCGGGTCCGGCAACCGGGGAGCCCGGCGTGCGGTCAGCCGCGGAGGGCGGCGACGAGCTCCCGGACCCGCTCCGGATCCACCGGTTCGCCCACCGAGGCTCCGCGCTTGAGCGCGGTCCCCACGATGAACCCGTCGGCGTGATCGCGAAGCCGGGCCACGGTTCCGGCGGTGACCCCGCTTCCCACCAGGACCGGGGCGTCGCCGGCGGCGGCCTTCACCCGGGCCGCCTCCCCGGGATCGGTGGCCTTTCCGGTGCCGGTTCCCGAGACCACCACCGCGTCGGCGCCCCCGCGGTGGAGCAGGTCCTCCACCTCGTCCTCCAGCGGGTACTCGCCGAGGGCGGCGGAGTGCTTGACCCGGACGTCGGCCAGGATCTTCACGTGCTCCGCCCCCAGGTGCTTCCGCTCGCGGAGCAGCGTGTGGGCGATCCCGTGCACGATCCCCTGGTCGGTGAGCCGGGCCGCGACGAGGACGTTCACCCGGATGAAGTCGGCGCCGGCGGCCTGCGCCACGGCCAGCGCGGCCACCCCGTCGTTCCGGAGCACGTTCACCCCCAGGGGGCGGTCGAACCGGCGGCGGATCTCGGCGGCGAGGGCGGTCATCTGGGCGGTGACCGAGGCCGGCACGCTCCCCGGGAAGAAGGGCACGTCCCGGAAGTTCTCCATCATGATGGCGTCCACGCCCCCCTCGGCCAGGGCGTCGGCGTCGCGGAGGGCGGCCTCGCGGACGGCGCCGGGGTCCCCGCGGTAGCCGGGCGAGCCGGCCAGGGGCAGCAGGTGCACCATGCCGATCACCGGTTTCCGGGTATCCCACCCGGGGAAGAGCGCGCGCGTCATGCCGGGAAGCTTGCCACGGCGGGGTCGCGGGGGGAAGGGGCGGCTTCCCGGGGCCGGCCCCGGCCTCAGTACATCAACCGCCCGGTCGGGTCCGGCCGCCAGGAGTGGATCACCTTCATGTAGTTCGCGCGCTCGAAGGCGGCGGGCTCGGTCACGTGCTGCTGGCTCATGCTCCCGCGCATCTGCTGGATCGACACGTACTCGTGCTTCTCCATCCAGTCGGCCAGGTCGCCGAGGATGGCGGGAATCCGCCCCAGGCCGTTCTGGAGCAGCTCGGACGCCATCATGGTGACGTTGGCGCCGGCCATCACGCCCTTCAACACGTCCTCGTAGGTGTGGACGCCGCGCGAGATGGCGAAGTCGGTCTCGACCCGCCCGTACAGGATCGCCACCCAGCGGAGGGCCAGCCGCATGTCGAACGAGTTGCTCAGAACGAGGTGCGGCACCACCTCCAGGAGCTCCAGGTCGAAGTCCGGCTGGTAGAACCGGTTGAAGAGCACCAGGGCGTCGGCTCCCGCGTCCTTCAGGTGCCGGGCCATGTTGGCCATGGAGCTGAAGAACGGGACGATCTTGACCGCCACCGGGATCCCCACCGTCCGCTTCACGTCCCGGACCACGTCCAGGTACATCGTCTCCACCTCGGCCCCGCCGAGATCGGGGTTGGTGGGGATGTAGTAGATGTTGAGCTCCAGCGCGTCGGCCCCGGCCTCCTCGATCTTTCCCGCGTACTCGATCCACCCGCCCGAGGACACCCCGTTCAGGCTCCCGATCACCGGGATGTCCACCGCCTCCTTGGCCCGCCGCACGTGGTTCACGTACTCGTCGGGGCCGATGCGGTAGCTCTCGAGGTCGGGAAGATAGGTCGTGGCCTCGGCGAAGCTCTCGCTTCCGTAGTTCAGGAAGTGATCGAGGGCCCGGCTCTGGCGATTGATCTCCTCCTCGAAGAGCGAGTACATCACCACCGCCGCCGCCCCGAGATCCTCCATCCGCCGGATGTTGTCGATGTTCTCCGAGAGCGGCGACGCCGACGGAACGATGGGGTTCTTGAGGGTGAGGCCCAGATAGGTCGTGGTCAGGTCCATGGCTTTCCCTTTCCTGCCCGGCGGCCGGAGGCCGCGCCGGGCCCGGCGGCTACGAAGTCGTGACGGTGTCCTTGGCCGGGGCCGGCGCCTCGCCGGCCGGCTGTTCCCCTGTGGCCATCCGCTCGTAGAGCTTCCAGTGCGCGTTCACCGCCTCCTGGGCGGCGCCGAGCAGCCGCTTGGCGGCTTCGGGATTCGACTGGGCCAGCATCCGGTAGCGCGTCTCGTTGTAGGCGTAGTCCTTGAGCGGGATGCTCGGCGCCTTGGAATCCAGCTCCAGCGGGTTCTTCCCTTCCGCCCGGAGCAGGGGGTTGTACCGGTAGAGGATCCAGTGTCCGGAATCGACGGCCAGCTTCTGCTGGTTCATCCCCTTGGCCATGTCGATCCCATGGGCGATGCAGTGGCTGTAGGCGATGATGATCGAGGGCCCGTCGTAGGCCTCGGCCTCCTGGAAGGCCCGGATGGTCTGGCTGTCGTTGGCCCCCATCGCCACCTGGGCCACGTAGACGTAGCCGTAGGACATGGCGAGGAGACCGAGATCCTTCTTGGGGGTTCCCTTCCCGCCGGCCGCGAACTTGGCCACCGCGCCCATGCCGGTGGCCTTCGAGGCCTGGCCGCCGGTATTGGAGTAGACCTCGGTGTCGAGCACCAGGAGCTTCGTATTCCGCCCCGTGGCCAGGACGTGATCCAGACCGCCGTAGCCGATGTCGTAGGCCCAACCGTCGCCGCCCACGATCCACACCGACTTCTTCACCAGCACGTCGGCCAGGCTCAGGAGATCCCGGGAAGGCCCGTCGGTCCGGCCGGCCAGGGCCTCCTTCAACCGCGCCACCCGCTTTCGCTGGGCCTCGATCCCGGATTCGGCGGACTGGTCGGCGCCGAGGATGGCCTCGGCCAGGTCCGCCCCCACGTCCCCCTTCAGCCGCTCCAGGAGCTCCCGGGTGTACTCGATCTGCTTGTCCAGGGCCACCCGCATCCCGAATCCGAACTCGGCGTTGTCCTCGAAGAGCGAGTTGGTCCAGGCCGGCCCGCGGCCGTGGCGGTTCACCGACCACGGGGTGGTGGGGAGGTTCCCGCCGTAGATGCTCGAGCACCCCGTCGCATTGGCCACGAGGCTCCGCTCCCCGAAGAGCTGGCTCAGGAGCTTCAGGTAGGGCGTCTCGCCGCAGCCCGCGCACGCGCTGGAGAACTCGAAAAGCGGATCCAGAAGCTGCACGTCCTTGGGCTTGGTGAAGCGGAGACCGGTCGATTCGCCGGTCCGGTCCACCTCGGGGAGCCCGAGAAAGAAGTCCCAGTTCGCCCGCTCCTGCTCGCGGATCGGGAGCTGGGGCTTCATGTTGATGGCCTTCCGCCCCACCTGGCTCTTGTCCTTGGCCGGGCAGACCTCCACGCAGAGGCTGCACCCGGTGCAGTCCTCCACCGCCACCTGGAGGGTGTACTTCTGTCCCTTGAGCTCCCGCCAGCGGGCCTCGGTTGACTTGAAGGCGGCGGGGGCTCCGGCCAGGGCCGGTTCCTGCACCACCTTGGAGCGGATCACCGAGTGCGGGCAGACGATCACGCACTTCCCGCACTGGATGCAGATGTCCTCTTCCCAGACCGGGACCTCCAGGGCGATGTTCCGCTTCTCCCACCGGGTGGTGCCGCTGGGGTAGGTGCCGTCGGCGGGGAGGGCGCTCACCGGGAGGAGGTCCCCCTCCCCGGCCATCATCCGCGCCGTCACCTCCCGGACGAACTTCGGGGCCTCGGCGGCCACCACCGGCGGCAGCTCGATCGCGCTCTCCGCGGTGGCCGGAACCTCGATCTCGTGGAGGTGGGCCAGGGCCGCGTCCACCGCGGCGTAGTTCATCTTGACCACCGCCTCCCCCCGCTTCCCGTAGGTCTTCTTGATCGCCTCCTTGATCTTGGTGATGGCCTCGTCCCGCGGAAGCACCCCGCTCAGGGCGAAGAAGCAGGTCTGCATGATGGTGTTGGTCCGCACCCCGAGGTTGTTCTCCCGGGCCACCCCGTAGGCGTCGATCATGTGGAGCTTCAGCTTCTTCCGGATGATCGTCTCCTGAACGGTGCGCGGGAGCTTCGACCACAGCTCGTCCGGGCCGTAGGGACTGTTGAGGAGCAGGGTCGCTCCGTTCTCGGCCTGGGCCAGGGTGTCGAACCGCTCCAGGAAGCCGAACTGGTGGACGGCCACGAAGCTGGCCTTCCCGATCAGGTAGGTGCTGTGGATCGGCTTGGGGCCGAAGCGGAGGTGGGACACCGTCCGCGCCCCCGCCTTCTTGGAGTCGTAGACGAAGTAGCCCTGGGCGTGGAACGGGGTCTCCTCGCCGATGATCTTGATGGAGTTCTTGTTGGCCCCCACCGTGCCGTCGGAACCGAGCCCCCAGAAGAGCGCCCGGGTGACCTCCTTGGGCTCGATATTGAACGCGGGGTCCCAGGCCAGGCTGGTGTGGGTGACGTCGTCCACGATTCCCACCGTGAAGTGGTTCTTGGGCGCCGGCTTGGCCAGCTCGTCGAAGAGCCCCTTCACCATGGCCGGGGTGAACTCCTTGGAGGAGAGCCCGTAGCGGCCGCCGACCACCCGCGGGAAGGTCGTGAACGGCGCGGTCCCGGCCATCATGCCCTCGCTCACCGCGGTCACCACGTCCTGGTAGAGCGGCTCGCCGCTCGCCCCGGGCTCCTTGGTGCGATCGAGCACCCCGATGGTCTTGACCGTCCCGGGCAGCGCGGCCAGGAACCGCTCCACCGCGAAGGGCCGGTAGAGGCGGACCTTGATCAGCCCGATCTTCTCTCCCTGGGCGGTCAGGTGGTTCACCGTCTCCTCGGCGGTTTCCGCCCCCGAACCCATGAGCACGATGACCCGCTCGGCGTCCGGCGCGCCCACGTAGTCGAACAGCCGGTACCGGCGCCCGACCTGCTTCTCGAACCGCTCCATGGTCCGTTCCACGATCTCGGGGAGGGCCAGGTAGTAGGGGTTCACGGTTTCCCGGGCCTGGAAGTAGACGTCGGGGTTCTGGGCGGTGCCCCGAACCACCGGGCGGTCGGGGGAGAGCCCCCGGAGGCGGTGGGCCCGGACCAGCTCGTCGTCGATCAGCGCCCGGATGTCCTCCTCGTCCAGGACCTCGATCTTGAGAACCTCGTGGGAGGTGCGGAAGCCGTCGAAGAAGTGGAGGAAGGGGATCCGCGCTTCCAGGGTTACCGCCTGGGAGATGAGCGCGAAGTCCATCACCTCCTGCACCGAGTTCGAGAACAACATCCCGAAGCCGGTGGAGCGGGCGGCCATCACGTCGGAGTGGTCCCCGAAGATGGAGAGCGCCTGGGCGGAGAGCGACCGGGCGGCGATGTGGAACACCGTGCTCGTGAGCTCCCCGGCGATCTTGTACATGTTGGGGATCATGAGGAGGAGCCCCTGGCTGGCGGTGAAGGTCGTGGTGAGCGACCCCGCCTGGAGCGCCCCGTGCACCGCCCCGGCGGCGCCGCCCTCGGACTGCATCTCCACCACCTGGGGAACCGTCCCCCAGATGTTCCTCTGGCCGCGGGCGCTCCACTCGTCGGAGAGTTCCCCCATGGCCGAGGAGGGGGTGATGGGATAAATCGCGATCACTTCGTTGGTTCGGTGGGCCACGTAGGCGGCGGCTTCGTTGCCGTCCATGGTCACTTGGCGTCGGGCCATTCTTGGTCTCCCTTCAAGCGTTCGACCGTTGGGATCACGGTCCGACCGACGATTCTACTCCCAGCCGTGTAACGATAGAACTTTTCAAGGGTTACGGAATCTGGAATTGGCTAATCGCCGGAAGCGCACCCCGGGCGTGGACCGGTCCACCCCGCGGCGGACAGCCGCTTCTCCAAGCTATTGTGGACAGTGAGGTTCGGATTATCAAGCCGGGGGGAATGGACGGGGATGGGTCCCGGCACGCGACGCGTCGGACGCCGGATCAGAACCGGAATCCCACCCCGGCCCCCAGGACCACGGTGTCCAGGGTCAGGGAGACCGGCTTGGTGGGGCCGGAACGGAGTTCGGTCCGATGGGCGTTCCACCGGGCTTCCAGCGTCCAGAGCATCGCGGGGCCCAGGTCGAAATCCGCGCCGATCTGGACCGCGGGGCCCAGGCTGGGGCTCACGTCGTCCGAGTCCAGCGCGCCGCTCTTCTCCCAGACCACGGTGAGGTTCGCCCCCGCCCCGACGTAGGGGTGGAAGCTCCCGTCCGGGTGCGGACGATACTGGAAGAAGACGCTCACGGGGAGGAACTCCAGGGATCCCAGGCGGGTGTCGGGACTCCCGGCCGCGGCCACGTCGACCTCGCGGGATTCGGTGCGGACGGTCAGCGCGGCCGCGAAACGGCGGCTGAGAGCGCGATCGAGGCCGGCCTCCAGCCCCAGGGCGCTGTAGACCACGTATCCGGGGGGATCGGACTCGTCGGATTGCCCGGTGAGAAACACTCGTGTCCGGAGGGTCCAGGGGCCGGGGGGCCCTTCCGCCTCCCGCGCGCCCGCGACCGCGGGAGCGAGGGCCCCGACCCAGGCGCAAACCAGGATGACCAGCCGCGTCGCGTGTGTCATGACCGCCCCCCCCGCACGTGGACCCCCGCCCTACTTGATGTCCACCACCTTGACGTCGAAGGTGAGGGTCTGGCCGGCCAGGGGGTGGTTCAGATCGAGGATGACCGCGTCGTCCTTCACCTCATGGACCCGCACCTGGTGCTTGTGCCCCTCGCCGTCCTCCGCCACCAGCATGATCCCGGGCTCCCGTGCCTCCTCGGGAATGGCCTCCGCCTCGACCTCGCGGAAGGCGTCGGGCTGGACGGGTCCGTAGGCGTCCTCGGCGGCCAGCACGACCCGTTTGGTCTCGCCCGCTCCAAGATCGGCGATCTGATGCTCGAGGGCGGGAAGGATCTGGCCCGCCCCCTCGCGGTACACCAGCGGATCGCCGCCGACGTTGGAGTCCACCTGGGATCCGTCGTCGAGGAAGAGGCTGTATTCGATGGCAATCAGGCGTTCGGCCATGGGTCGCGGTCCTTTCTGTTCGCGTGGCGCCGCCCCGGGAGGGCGGTCAGGGTTCCCGGTTCACGCTAACACATCGGGTGGGCCGGCGCCGGAACCGGAATGGGCGAACGGAATCGCACCGGGAGGGCGGGCGCACCGCACGGCGCCGGGCGAGGCTCCTGGCGATGAAGCAGGCCCGCCGCGCCGGGTCCGGTCGGATCCGGGGATCCCGGCGCGTCGGGGAGGGGAAGGGTGATCAGTGTCGTCGGGGGCCGCCGCGTCCTCCGGGGGAATCCGTGCGGGGCTTCGCCTCGTTCACCTGGAGGTTCCGTCCGCCCATGCTCACCCCGTCCAGGGCGCCGATGGCGGACGCGGCGCCGGCCTCGTCCATCTCGACGAAGCCGAATCCGCGAGGGCGGCCGGTGTCCCGGTCGGTGATGATGTTCACCGAGTGGACGGCGCCGTGGGCCTCGAACAGCTCGCGGATGTCTTCCTCGGTCGCGCTGAAGGGAAGGTTCCCCACATAGATCTTTTTGGCCATTCTCATCCACTCCACTGCGGCCCATGCGCCGCAATTGATCGGGCGCTGTTGCCGCCTGGGCGATCCCGGGATGCAATCGGAGCCCACCCTGCCCGGCCGCGCGCATCGTGCCCGGGACCAAGCCCCTGGATCATACATGATCGGGAGGATATTCAACTCAAGACAAATTCGAGGCGGCCGGATCGGACAGTCCGTTGTCCGGAGGGTAGATACGGGCCAGCCGTTCCGGCCCTACCCCCGCCCGATGGGCCAGGAGAATGGCGCAGTCGAGCGCGAGCTGGCGGAAGGGTCCGTGGCGGAGGAAGCGCCGGGCCGAGGTCACCGCCGCGGGCCGGACCACCACCGTCCGGCCCGCGCTCCTGAGCCGCCGGTAGAAACGGACGTCCTCCAGGATCGGCACCGGCTCGAACCCTCCGATTCGCCGGTAGACCCCGGCCCGGACGAAGAAGCCGGCGTCGCCGTAGGCGGCCGCCCCCCAGCCGAGACGGGACAGGAAGGCGATCGCATCGAGCACCGGGTGGCGGCGGTCGAAGGCGAGGCGGAGCCGGCCTCCCACCACGTCGGCCGCCTTCAGGGCGCGCAGCACCTCGCCGAGCGCTCCCGCCGGGAGCCGGGTGTCGGCATGGAGGAAGAAGAGGACGGAGCCTCGGGCGGCGAGCGCGCCGGCGTGGAGCTGGCGCCCGCGCCCCCGGGGCGAGGCCAGGACGTTCGCCCCCGCCCGCCGCGCGCGTTCCCGGGTGCGATCGACGGAGCCGCCGTCCACCACCAGGACCTCGAGCGGGGCCGGATCCTGCTCCCGGACGGACACCACGGCGGCGGCGATCGCCGCCTCTTCGTCCAGGGCGGGGATGACCACGGAGATACCCGGCGTGGGGGTCGTCCGGAGGGCCTCCGTCGCCCCCCGAACCCCGGCCCGCGCGGTCCTGGTTTCGGCCGCTTCCGCCGTGTAGACTTCGCCGGTGCTCACCCTCTCGGTCCCGCCACCGGACGCTCGTCTCGCGCAGAGGATCTCATCATGTCCATCATCCTAACCAAATCCCCCCGGGCCCGTATCCCCGTCCTCCTGGCCGGCCTGATCGCGCTGGCGCTCCCGGCCGTGGCCGCTCCGGCCCGGACCCTGGACGACCATCCGGGGACCGGCGCCGGGGACTCGGCGGCGGCGGACACCGGGGCCGCGGACAAGGCCAAGGAGACCTGGCTCGTCTCCGCCGCCCACGGCCCCGCCGACACCGTGCGCTTCGAGACCGACCGGGCCACCTGGATCAGCGTGGACGCGAGCCCGGACGGGAAGACCCTGGCCTTCGACGTCCTCGGCGACCTCTACCTCCTGCCCATGACCGGGGGGGCGGCCACGCGCCTGACCGAGGGCCCGGCCTACGACTTCCAGCCCCGCTTCTCCCCCGACGGGAGCCGGATCCTCTTCACCTCGGACCGCGGCGGCACCGACAACCTCTGGACGATCCGCCCCGACGGGACCGGGCTTCGCCCCATCACCACCGAGAAGGATCACGTGGTGAACTCCGGGGACTGGAGTCCGGACGGGGAATACGTGGTGGCCCGCAAGCGGCTCACCGACGCCAGCTCGATCGGGACGGTGGAGCTCTGGCTCTGGCACGTGATGGGCGGGAACGGGGTCGAGATCACCAAGCAGGCCGAGATCCCCGACGCCAACGGGCCGGTCTTCTCCCCCGACGGCCGCTGGATCTACTTCGCGGTCCGCCCGGGCCGCTACCACTACAACGCCAACGTCTACGCGGGGATCTGGCAGATCCGGGGTTACGACCGGGAAACCGGGAACGTTCGCCCGCTGACCGACGGCTACGGCGGCTCCGGCCGCCCGCGGGTCTCCCCCGACGGAAAGACCCTCTCCTTCATCCGGCGCGACCGGCTTTCGACCCTGCTGGTGCTCCACGACCTGGAGAGCGGCCGCGAGCGGGTGCTCTTCGAGGGGCTGGACCCCGACATGCAGGAGAACTTCGCCTGGACCGGCACCTATCCCGGCTACGACTGGACCGACGACGGGAAGGAGATCGTCATCTCCTACGGAGGCGGGATCCACGCCATCGACGTGGCCTCGGGAGCGGTGCGCGACATTCCCTTCACCGTCCAGGTCGAGGAGAGCGTGACCCGCGCGCTCCGCTTCCCCCAGAACCTGGCCCCGGATTCGATCCGGGTGCGGATGCTGTCCTGGCCGGGCCGGTCCCCCGACGGGAAGCGGCTCGTGTTCGCCGCCCTGGGGCGGCTCTACGCCATGCCCCTTCCCGACGGCGCTCCCCTCCGCCTCCCCGCCGAGGGGCCGCGGACCTACGCCCCGGCCTACTCCCCCGACGGGCGCTCGATCGCCTACGTGACCTGGAGCGACACCGAAGGGGGGAACGTGTGGGTGATGCCCGCGGCGGGCGGGCGCTCGCGCCGCATCACCACCGTCCCCGGGCAGTACGCGAACCCGGTCTTCTCCGCCGACGGCACCAGGCTCGCGTTCCTCAAGGGGAGCGGGGCCACCGAGCGGGGGCGGGACCTGGGGCAGGAACTCTGGCTCGAGATCCTCTGGGCGCCGGTGACCGGCGGCGAGCCCCACTTCGTCATCACCACCGTCAACCGCGAGTCGTCCCGGCCCATGCCGCGGCTCACCTGGTCCCCCGACGGCGCCCGCATCTTCTACGACGAGGACGGCGGGACGCCCATCGACGCCACCACGCTGCTGGTTTCGGTCCGTCCCGACGGCACCGACAAGCGGACCCACCTGGACGTCCGGTTCGCCGAGGAGATCGTCCCCTCCCCCGACGGGCAATGGGTGGCGTTCAACCGGCTCCACCAGGTGTTCCTCACCGCGCTCCCCGAGCTGGGGAACGATCCCATCAAGATCACCGGCGAGGGGGGACCGCTCCCCGCGGTCAAGCTCAGCGAGGAAGGCGGTAACTGGCTGGCCTGGACCGCCGATTCCCGGGCGGTGACCTGGGGGTTCGGGCCGCGCTTCTTCCGGGTGGCGGTGGACTCGGTCCTGGCCTCGTGGGAGCGGGCGGGCGAGGAGGCGGGGTTGAAGACCGTCCCCGGCGCCGCGACCGACCAGGCGGACGAGGACTCCGGGGTCCACCCCGACACCGTCGAGGTGCACCTGGACGTCCCCCGCGCCCGGCCCCACGGGGTGTACGCCTTGCAGGGCGCCCGCCTCATCACGATGAACGGGGACGAGGTGATCGATCGGGGGACGATCGTGGTGCGGGACGACAGGATCGAAGCGGTCGGCCCCGAGGCCTCGGTGTCCGTCCCCCCCGAGGCCAAGGTCTACGACGTGAGCGGGAAGACCATCATCCCCGGCATGGTGGACGTCCACGCCCACCTTCACTACGAGTACCTGGACATCATCCCGGAGAGCGTCTTTCCCTACTACGCGAACCTGGCCTACGGGGTCACCACCACCCACGATCCCTCCGCCGCCACCTACGACGTCTTCACCCAGCACGAGATGGTGGAGGCGGGGGTGACCGTCGGGCCGCGCGTCTTCTCCACCGGGTTCATCCTCTACGGGGCGGACATCCCCAACATGGCCCCCATCAACAGCCTCGAGGACGCCCGCCACCACGTGAAGCGGCTGAAGACCCTGGGCGCGTTCACGGTGAAGAGCTACATGCAGCCCCGCCGCGAGCAGCGCCAGTGGGTGATCGAGGCCGCGCGCGAGGAGAGCGTGATGGTGGTGCCGGAGGGGGGCGGGAACCTGGAGATGAACCTCTCCATGGTGCTGGACGGCCACACCGGGATCGAGCACGCGCTCCCGGTGGCTCCGATCTACAAGGACGTGGTGACGCTCCTGGCCCGGAGCCGAAGCGGCTACACCCCCACCCTCCTGGTGGCCTACGGCGGGCTCTCCGGCGAGCACTGGTTCTACCAGCACTACGACGTCTGGAAGGACCGGAAGCTCCTGCGCTTCCTCCCCCGGGGCCAGGTGGACGCCCGGTCCCGCCGGCGGCCGGTCATGGCCCCCGAGGACGACTGGCACCACATGGCGGTGGCGGCGGGGGCCAAGAAGGTGCTGGAGGCGGGGGGCTCGGTCCAGCTCGGGGCCCACGGCCAGCTCCAGGGGCTGGGCGCCCACTGGGAGCTGTGGGGCCTCACCCAGGGCGGGATGACCAACATGGAGGCGCTCCGCTGCGCCACGATCAACGGCGCGCACTATCTCGGCCTGGACGGGTGGATCGGGTCGTTGACCGCGGGGAAGCTCGCCGACCTCGTGGTCCTGGACGCGAATCCCCTCGAGGACATCCACAACTCCAACACCGTCCGCTACGTGGTGAAGAACGGCGAGATGTTCGACGGAGACACCATGGACCGGGTATGGCCCTCGCCCCGGCCCCGTCCGCCCTTTACCTGGGAAGCGCTGGGGTCGATGCTGGGGAAGCCGTGACGGTCTCCACCGGCGGCGGGTTACCGGGCGCTCCCGCCCGCCCGCCGAGGCCTCGGAGGGACTCATGAAAGCGAACCGTGACCGGGAAACCCAGGAAGCCCAGAAGGCGCGCTCCCCGGAGGAGAACCTCCAGGCCATCCTCCGCTCGCCGAGCTACGTCCTGGCCGAGGAGGACCCCGCGCTCCTGAAGCGGGACGAGCTACGGCCGGCGCGGCTGGAGCTGGAGTTGCTGAAGCCGGACCTCGCCTTTCGCGAGCACCACATCAACTCCACCATCGTGATCTTCGGGGGGACGCGGGTGGTCGAGCGGTCGAAGGCCGAGGCGCGGGTGGAGGAATTCCGGGCCGCGCTCCGCGAGCATCCCGACGACCCGGAGGCGGCGCGACGCCTACGGATCGCCGAGCGGGTCCTGGCCAAGACCCGCTACTACGACGAGGCGCGGGAGCTGGCCCGGATCATCTCCGGATCCCAGCAGCGGGTGGGGCGGCGGGAGTTCGTGGTGGTGACCGGCGGCGGCCCCGGGATCATGGAGGCGGCCAACCGGGGCGCCTTCGAGGCCGGCGCCAAGAGCATCGGCCTCAACATCACCCTCCCCCACGAGCAGGTCCCCAACGCCTACATCACTCCGGAGCTCTGCTTCAAGTTCCACTACTTCGCGCTCCGGAAGATGCACTTCCTCATGCGGGCCAAGGGGCTGGTGGCCTTCCCCGGCGGCTTCGGCACCATGGACGAGCTCTTCGAGACCCTCACTTTGCTCCAGACGAAGACCATCTCTCCGGTGCCGGTGGTGCTCTTCGGCCGGGAGTTCTGGGAGAACGCGGTCCACTGGGATTACTTCGTGGAGGAAGGCACCATCAACCCCGACGACCTGAAGATCATCCGCTACGCCGAGACCGCGCGCGAGGCATGGGAGATCCTCTGCGAGTTCCACGCCATGGATCCGGAGGCCGCGGACTGGAGCGACGAGGAGGGGTAGGGTTTCCGGTCGTTCCCACCCCCGGCGGCTTCCCCCGGGCTCAAAGGAAAAGGCCCCTTCCCAAGGAAGGGGCCTCCTCGCGCTCGCCATGCCGGCGAGCCCCGGGGCGATGGATGATCAGTAGCTGAGCTGCAGGGCCAGCTCGCCCCGGTTCTCGTCGGACATCCCGTCCAGGCTGTGCTTCAGGTGCTCGAAATCCACCAGCCACATGTTGCCGCCGCTCATGGTGTAGGACACCCCGCCGATGAACCGGTCCGGCTCGTCGTTGGTGCTCGAGTGGATGTTGCCGTCGAAGTGGTCGTAGCGCCCCATGACCCCCCACGCCTCGTGCTGGGGAATCCTGGCCGCGGCGAAGACCGAGTACCCGTTCTGATCCAGCGGCGTTCCCGAGCCGTCCACCGCGGAACCGCTCTGGTTCCCCGTGCCGGCATAGGCCTCGCCGGTGGCGGTCAGGTTCCGGCTCTGGTAGGAGAGCATCACGTCGGCGCCCCGCCAGTCCGGGAGCGTGCCCGAGGCACCTGGGGCCACGTTGGACTTCCCGTCCATCCCCACCACCGAGACCTGGAGCCCGGGAACCTGGTCGGGAAGGGGCCGCACGGTGACCCGGCCCTGGACGACCTTGTTCTCGTTCATCTCCTTGGCGTGGTAGCCGCCGCCGTTGTAGACCCCGACCTGGAGCGATCCGTGGCGACCGGCGTAGTGGCCGTTCACGTCCTTCTTGTAGGCGGCGTCCATCTCCCCGCCCAGGTTCGAGCCGAAGACCACCCCGCGGTCCGCGCTGGTGAAGACCCCGCTCCGCTCCAGGAACATGGTCCCCTGGAGCCGGTAGCCGTTGATGGCCTCCCAGAAATCGTGGTACGGAGCGTGTCCCTGGCCGAACTCGACGTTGGGCTGGGTGATGAAGGAGTTCCCCTCGAAGGTGAACTTGGCGTAGAGGTACTTGACCCGGGTCTCCCAGTCGCCGGAGCCGAGCTGGGTGATGTCGGTGGTGTAGCGTCCCGAGAGATACGGGGTGAGGGTCTTCTGGACGTCCAGGTAGCCCCGCTTGAGCTCGAACTGGTTGCTGGTCTTCCCGCCGCTCTTCTGTGCCGCGTAGGCGATGAACACCGTGCCCTTGATCTTGAGCCCCTGAAGCGCCTTGGGAAGCTCGACGGAGCCGTCACCCGCCGAGCCTCCCGCCGCGCCCGCCTGATTGTATTGCGTTGCGGGCGGCGCCTGGGCCAAGTCGCCCAGGGCCCGGTCCGCGCCGCCGATCGCCGGCGACTCGGGTCCCTCGCCGGCCGCCGCGCCCGGCGCCGTCCCACCGATACCGAGCGCGGAAACCCCGATCACCACCAGCGCCATCATCCATCGCTTCACGTATGACTCCTTGTTCCGATTTCCGGGGGGTGAATCGCGCACTTCAAGAGCCCGCGGGCTCGCGGGAAGGGCCGGGGCCTTCGCCCCGGCCCTCGCCGCAGTTCGCTCTAGGGCCAGATGCCCGCCCCGTCCGAGCCCGCGATCTGGCTCTTCCAGGCTTCCTCGACCAGCTGCACCACGTTGTCCGGCATCGGCACGTAGTCCAGCTTCCGGGCCATCTCGTCGCCGTGCTGGTAGCTCCAGTCGAAGAACTTCAGCACCGCTTCCGCGGTGGCCATGTCCTGCTGCTTCTTGAACATGAGAATGAACGAGGCCCCGGTGATCGGCCAGCTCGTCTTCCCGGGCTGATCGGTGAGCACCAGGTAGAACCCGGGGGCCTCCTTCCAGTCCGCGTTGGCCGCGGCGGCCATGAAGGACTCCATGGTGGGGGCCACGAACTCGCCGTCCCGGTTCTGGAGCATCGCGTAGGCCATCTGGTTCTGGAGGGCGTAGGCGAACTCCACGTAGCCGACCGAGCCGTTGATCTTCTGGACGTAGGCGGCCACGCCCTGGTTTCCCTTCCCCCCCACGCCGGCCGGCCAGTCCACCGCCTTGTCGGTGCCGACCTTCTCGTGCCAGGCCGGGGAGACCTTGTCCAGGTAGTTGGTGAAGATCCAGGTCGTCCCGGATCCGTCGCTCCGGTGGACGACGGTGATGGCCTTGCCGGGGAGCTTGAGCCCGGGATTCGCCTTGGCCACCGCGGGATCGTCCCACCTGGTCACCTTGCCCAGGTAGATGTCGGCGAGCAGGGTGGGGGTGAGCCTGAGCCGGCCCGCCTCGACCCCCTTCAGGTTCACCACCGGCACCACGCCCCCCATGATCATGGGGAACTGCATGAGACCGGCCTCGTCCAGCTCGGCCTTGGTGAGCGGCGCGTCCGAGGCCCCGAAGTCCACCGTCCTGGCCTTGATCTGGGCGATGCCGCCTCCGGAACCGATGGCCTGGTAGTTGAGCTTGACTCCGGTGAGCTTGTTGTAGGCGTCGGCCCACTGGGCGTAGATGGGGTAGGGGAACGTCGCCCCGGCCCCGGCGATGGCCTGGTCGGCGGCGAGGGCGCCGCCCGAGGTTCCCACCAGGATCGCCACCCCACCGGCCGCCAGGGCGAGCTTCAGAAATGATTGGCGCATCAAACGGGATCTCCTTTCACCTTCGACCCGTCTCCGGTCGGGCCGACTCGCGGCCCGCCGGGCTTCGGGGAGGAAGACTAGGGCGCCCGTGTTAGGGGGTGTTGAGGGGAGTGTTAGGTCTCGGTTAGGAGGCGCGCGGGTCCAGGGGGTCCGACCCTTCGGGAACGGCGAAACCGAGGCTCCGTACCGGACTCATTCCCGGAACCGGTAGCCCACCCCGCGCACGGTCTCGATGGCGTCCCCGGCCGGCCCCAGCTTCCGCCGGAGCCCGGTGATGTGGACGTCCACCGAGCGGTCGGTGACCGGGTAGTGGTCCCCCCGCACCGCCTCGATGATCTGGTTCCGGGTGAAGACCCATCCCGGGCGGCCGGCCAGGTAGGCCAGGACGGCGAACTCGGTGGCGGTGAGCTCCACCGGCTCCCCGTCCACCTGAACCTGGTGGCGGGCCGGGACGATCACCATGGCGCCCCGGCGGAGCACCGTGGGCTCGGGGCCCGGCCCCTCCCCCTCCCCGCGCCGAAGCACGCTCCGCGCCCGCGCCACCAGGACCCGGGGGCTGAAGGGCTTGGTCACGTAGTCGTCGGCCCCCAGCTCCAGGCCGGTCACGATGTCCGCCTCGCTTCCCTTGGCGGTGAGCATGATCACCGGGATCCGCCGCGCGGCCTCGTCGCGCTTCAGGAGCTTCATCACGGTGAGGCCGTCCACCCCGGGGAGCATGAGATCGAGAATCACCAGATGGGGGGGGCGCCGGCGGATCTCCGGCAGGACCTCCTCCCCCGAGGTCAGGCAGGCCACCTCGTAGCCGTCCTTTTCCAGGTTGTAGCGGACCAGGTCGAGGATGTCCTCCTCGTCGTCCACCACCAGGATCCGTTCTCGGGACATGGCCACCTCGCTGGGAATCGATCGCTCCGATGGACGATCATACCGGTCCCCGGGGACGCCGGCCCAGGGGTCCGGCGAGGCCGGCCGCCGGTCCTCCCGGTCGGGCACCCGGGCCTGCGGTCCGGTCCTCTCCACGGCGAACGGGCATCAACCGAATCGCCCGGTGATGTAGTCCTCGGTCTGCTTCCGGGAGGGGTTGGTGAAGATCTGATCGGTGGGGCCGAACTCCACGATCCGGCCCTTGTAGAAGAAGGCGGTGTAGTCCGAGATCCGGGCCGCCTGCTGCATGTTGTGGGTCACGATCACGATGGTGTAGTCGGTCTTGAGGATCTCGATCAGCTCCTCGATCTTGGACGTGGCCACCGGATCGATGGCCGAGGTCGGCTCGTCCATGAGGATGACCTCGGGCTCCACCGCCAGGGCCCGGGCCACGCAGAGCCGCTGCTGCTGGCCCCCGGACAGCGCGCTCCCCGGCTTCCCCAGCTGGTCCTTGACCTCGTCCCACAGGGCGGCGGCCCGAAGCGCCTTCTCCACCCGCTCCGCGACCTCGTGCTTGCGGAGGCGGTAGTGGGTGCGAAGCCCGTAGGCCACGTTCTCGAACACGCTCATGGGGAACGGAGTGGGTTTCTGGAAGATCATCCCCACCTTGCGGCGAAGATCGATCACGTCCACCGAGGGGGCCAGGAGGTCTTCCCCGTCCAGGGTCACCGATCCGGTCGCGCGCTGTTCGGGGTAGAGCTGGAAGATGCGGTTGTACACCCGGATGTGGGTGGACTTCCCGCACCCCGAGGGCCCGATGATCGCGGTGACCC
>CAYRIJ010000007.1:15417-29217 GCA_964424285.1 uncultured bacterium | reverse complement strand
GATGAGGAATCCGCGCGCATCGGGCTCGCCCGGCTCCTGGAATCCTGGAGCTATCAGGTGGATGCCGCCCCCAACGCCGAAACGGCCATCGAGGCCGCCCTCCGCGATCAGCCCGACCTCATCCTCACCGATCTCCGCATGCCGGGACGGGGAGGCATCGAGCTCATCAATGACCTGAAGGAGGGGGGTAACGACGCCACCGTGGTGGTGATCACCGGGCACGCCTCCATCGAGAGCGCGGTGGAGGCCACCCGGGGCGGGGCGTACGAGTACCTCACCAAGCCGATCGACGTCGACCGGCTCCGCACCGTGGTGGAACGCGGGCTCGAGCGTTCCTCG
This sequence comes from uncultured bacterium, assembly GCA_964424285.1. Taxonomy (GTDB): domain Bacteria; phylum Eisenbacteria; class RBG-16-71-46; order JABDJR01; family JABDJR01; genus CAVSKL01. The sequence continues at coordinate 28,878 of CAYRIJ010000007.1, read as the reverse complement.
ATGCTCCGGGAGGTGCGCCTCCTCCGGCGCGAGCTGGAGCGTGAAGGCCGGATGGGGCCCCTGGTCGGAAAGTCCCCCTCCATGCTCCGTCTCTACCAGCTCCTGGAGCAGGTCGGCCCCTCCAATGCCTCGGTCCTGATCACCGGAGAGAGCGGAACCGGCAAGGAGGTCGTGGCCCGCACCCTCCACCAGATGAGCCCCCGCAAGAACGGGCCCTTCGTCGCGCTCAACTGCTCGGCCATTCCCGAAACCCTGCTGGAGAGCGAGCTCTTCGGGCACGAGAAGGGGGCGTTCACCGGGGCCTCGGCGGCCCGGCAGGGATGCTTCGAGCTGGCTTCCGGCGGCACGATCTTCCTGGACGAGATCGGGGAGATGCCGGCCAACCTGCAGAAGAAGCTCCTCCGGGTGCTGGAGGAGCGCCGGGTGCGGCGGCTCGGCGGACGGGTGGAGATCGACGTGGACGTGCGCATCGTGAGCGCCACCAACGCGGCCATCCAGGAGCTTCTGGTGGGGGGGAGCTTCCGCGAGGACCTCTACTACCGGCTCAACGTGTTCACCATCGACCTGCCTCCGCTCCGGGAGCGGCTGGGAGACGTGCCGCTTCTCGCCCACCAGTTCCTGAAGGAGTTCGCCGCCGACAACGACAAACCGATTCACGGGTTTACCGACGAGGCCCTCGCTCTCCTGAACGAGCACGACTGGCCGGGAAACGTGCGCGAGCTCCGGAACGCGATCGAGCGCGCGGTGGTGGTGGCGCGGGGGCACGAGATCGAGGCCCACCACCTCCCCGATACCCTCCGGCCCCGGCCCCGGGTGGCCGCGTCCAACGGGGACGGCCTTCACATCTCCCCCGGGGTGAGCCTCGAGGATGCCGAGCGCACCCTGATCTTCCACACCCTGGAGCAGACCGCGGGGAACAAGACGCGGGCCGCGGGAATCCTGGGCATCAGCGCCAAGACCCTGCACGTGAAGCTCAAGAAGTACGCGAGGGGCAAGGGCTGATAGTGTTCCGTCCCGGGAGTTCGTTGTCTTGGTCCGGCGAGAGATCGGAGCGGATGGGGAGGCGCTCCGGCGACAAATACCCGGGGGTATTTGGAGGAGGAGCAACGATGCCAGCCGCCCCGAGATCCGGCGGAACAAGGGACGAAATTCCCGGGACGGGAAACTAGGCCATGCTGGGGCTTCGCGCGCGCCAGATCCTCGCCCTGGCCGGCGTGATGGCCGCCATCGCTCTCCTCTCCATGGTCCTGGAGATGACCGGGGTGACCCGGGCCGCGGTCCGCGACGCCCGGCGCGAGGCGCATTTCGCCTCGCGGACCCTGGTGCTCCAGATCGGTCAGGTCGTGGCCTCGCACCCCGAACTCTCCCCGCTCACCGCGGTGCGCGACGACCCCCAGCTCCGCGTCTCCCTCGAGGCGGCCACCCAGTACGCCCCCACCGTCCTCTACGCCGCCTTCACCGATACCGCGGGACGGGCGGTCATCCACACCGACACCACCCAGGTGGGAGCGGTGCTGGAAAACCACCTCCCCCTTCCCGAGCTGGGGGGGCCGGTGACCACCTGGAAGTACGTGTGGCGGCTCTTCCGCGCCGGCGAGATCCACGAGGAGGTCACCCCGCTCCGCATCGGCGAGACCCGCTTCGGCACGGTGCGGATCGCCCTCAGCCCGACCTTCCTCCGCCGCGAGCTCACCGCGGTGTTCCACCGCGGGCTCTACCTGGGGCTCCTCTACGTGGTGGTGGCCACGGTGGCCGCCTTCTTCCTGACCCGCATCGTCCTTGGCCCCCTGGGCGCGGTGCGACAGGGGATCGAGGCCCTGCGAGCCGGCGACTTCAGCTACCGGATCCCCCAGCAGAACATCCAGGAGTTCGGGCTCATGGCCCAGGCCCTGAACGAGCTGGGGGCCGAGTTCCACGCCCGCGAGCTGTCGCGCGGGGAGGACGAGAACCTGCGGCGGGCGGTCGAACTCCTCGGCGACGGCCTCCTCATCGTGGGACCGGACCTGGAGATCACCCTGGTGAACGGGCTCGCCGCCCGGTTCCTCGGACTGGAACCCTCCACCGCGGGGGGACGCGCGCTCACCGAGGTCCTCCCCTCCGAACACCCGATCGGGAGGATGATCCAGGAGCTTCTGGCCGGGACCAGCGAGCACATCTCGCTCCGCGCGGAGCTCCCCGACTCCGGCGGCGAGCGTGGGGTGATGGTCCTCGGCCACCGGGTCCACGACGGACCGGAGACCTTCGGCGTGCTGGTCGAGCTCAAGGATCTATCGGTGCTCCGCGATCTCCAGGCGGTCATGGATCATTCCACCGTGCTCTCGCGCCTGGGAGAGATGGCGGCGGGGGTGGCCCACGAGATCCGCAATCCCCTGAACGCCATCACCCTCCACCTGGAGCCCCTCCGCCATTCCGAAAACCTCGATCCGGCGCGGGTGCGGGAAGCGGTGGAGATCGTGCGGGCCCAGATCGCCCGCCTGGATCGCGCGGTCTCGGGCTTCCTCAAGGTGGCGCGACTCCGGCGGCTGACCATGGTGTCCTTTCCCGCGGACCGGCTGGTGGGCGAGGTGTCCCAGCTTCTCGCCCCCGAGGCCACGATGGCCGGCCTGGAGCTGGTGGCCGAGTGCGACGGCGGCGGGCCCGATCTCTCCGGTGATCCCGAGGTCCTCCGCCAGGCGCTCACCAACGTGGTGAAGAACGCCCTCCAGGCGCTCCCGTCGCGGGATCGCCGGGTGGTCATCGCCTGCCGGGCGCTGGACGGGCGGGTCGATCTCTCGGTGAGCGACACCGGCCCCGGAATGACCGAGGAGGTCCGCCGCCACGCTTTCGATCTCTACATGACCACCAAGGAGAGCGGGACCGGGGTGGGGCTGGCCTTCGTGAGGCAGGCGGTGGAAATGCACGGGGGCCGGGTGGACCTGGCCAGCGGGCCGGGTGAGGGAACCACGGTGACCATGAGTCTCCGGGGAAAGGCCGCGGCCGAGGCCGCTGCCTCTGAAGTGTTCCTGGAGTCGTCGAAGACGAGCGGGGGGGGAGGCCGATGATCGGAAAACACCGGATGCTTCGCGCGGCTTTGGGGACCGCGGCCCTGTGGGGGGTGATCTCCGGATGCTCCAGCGTGTTCACCTACAACCAGGCGATGGAGCTTCGATCGAGCTACTACGACTTCCACTTCGAACCTCCGGACAGCGAGGCCTTCGCCCTGCCGCCGGCGCCGCCGGTCTACGCGGTGGTGTTCAAGGAAGGGTTCTACGTGCCGCCCGGGCCGGTGGTGATCCCCGCGCGCGCCTCACGGGCGCGGAAGGATACGGCGGCCACGGCGACCGCGGTCGACACCGTCGCCGCGCCCATTGTTCTCCCGCCGCCCCCCCAGGTGCAGGTGGACCTCACCCCATCCCAGGAAGCCGATCTGATCGCGAACGCCCGCCGCGACATCGGGCGGGCGGACTCCCTCCTCGCTTCGGTGGCCGCCGGCCGGAGCCGTGACCGGACCACCATGGAGCAGGTGGAGGCGGCGCGGGGACTGCTCCGCCAGGCCGAGGCCGCCCTGGCCCGGAAGGACTACCAGGGAGCGGCCAACCTCGGCCAGAAGGCGCGCCTGCTGGCGGAAACCCTCTCCGCCGGCCGGCCGTGACCGGAGCGCGCGCCCCGCGCCGGGGAGCCTCGAAACCGGCCGCGGCCCGAGCGCGGCCGGCCGCCCCGGACGACCTCCTCCTCGGCGCCCACATGTCCATCGCCGGCGGGCTCCAGAACGCGGTCCTGGCCGGCGCCGCCCATCGGGCCACCGCGCTCCAGATCTTCTCCCGGAACTCGAACCAGTGGGCGATGAAGCCCCTGACCGACGAGGCGGTGGCCCTCTGGAAGGAGGCCCAGGCCGCCCACCCCATGGTGACGATGGTCCACGGCTCCTACCTCATCAACCTCGCCTCCCCCGATCCCGCGCTGTGGGAGAAGTCCCGCCGGGCATTCATCGGGGAGGCGGAACGCTGCGCGAAGCTCGGGATCCCCTACCTGGTCTTCCATCCCGGGGCGCACATGGGGGCGGGGGAGGAGGCGGGCCTGGGCCGGATCGTCCGCGCCCTGGACCAGGCCGCGCGCGCGCTCGCCGAGGCCCCGGTCACCCTGCTCCTGGAGAACACCGCCGGCCAGGGGACGGTGCTGGGAAGCCGGTTCGAGCACCTGGCCCGGGTGATCGAAGGCGTCGAGCGTCCGGAGCGGTTGGGGGTCTGCATCGACACCTGCCATCTCCTGGCCGCGGGGTACGACTTCCGGGCGCCCGCCGGGTACCGCGAGGTGTTCGAGGAGTTCGACCGGCGGGTGGGGATCGACCGGATCCGGGCGTTTCACCTCAACGACAGCAAGCAGGACCTGGGCTCCCGCGTGGACCGTCACGAACACATCGGGAAGGGGTACGTGGGGAGCGCGGCCTTCCGGATGATCCTTCAGGACCCCCGCTTCCGGCACGCGCCCAAAGTGCTGGAAACCCCGAAGAAAGACGAGATGGACCGGAAGAACCTGGCGCTCTTGAGAAGGCTGGCGCACACGCGGCCCCGGTAGCAACCCGGCGTCCGAGCAGCCTGTTAGACTCACCTGTCGCCATGCGAAGCATTCTCTGGACCCAGAGCGCCACCCATCGCGGCGCCCCCTTTGCGGGACGCCGCCGCGAGATCGGCCTCCTCACCCACCTCATCGAGGAGGGGCTGGCCGGGGGCTTGTGCCTGGTGCGGGTGGCGGGAAAGCCGGGGTCGGGACGGCGGCGGCTCCTGGCCGAGGCCCTCCACCAGGGCCCGGACGCGGAGTGGGTCCACCTCGCCCCCGGCGACGTCGAGGCCGATCTCAAGTTCTGGGTCCGCACCGAGCTCATGGACCTGATCGAGACCTATCCCGCCGCCCCCTACCCCTCCTGGGCGCTTCACGTGCTGGCCCGCTGGGAGCCGAAGCTCCACCGTTGGGCGCCGCTCCCCGCCCTCTCCCGGGAGCGGCTTCCCCCCGGGAACGAACCGGAGGTGGTGGGAGCGGCCATGGGCGCCCTGCTGCGCGCGGTGACCGGCCAGTCCCTGGTCATCGTGGATGCGGGTATCTGGCCGGAGACCCGGAACCGCACCCGCCGGACCCTGGAGAGCCTCTGCCGCGCGCTTCGGGACCCCGGCGCGGTGGTGCTGGCCGCGGCCGGCCCGAGCGGGATCGAGTCGGTGGACCCTCCGGGGGTGCGCACGCTCACCCTGGGTCCCCTGGAGGGGGAGGAAATCGAGACCCTGGTCCGCCTCTGGGATCCCGACGAGGATCCCGTGCCCTTCGCCGGCTGGCTCCGGCGACTCACCGGCGGACATCCCTTCTTCATCCAGGAGACGGTGCGCTGGCTGGAGGAGATGGGACACCTTCGGGTGGACGACGAGACGGCCCGGGTGATCCGGATCGATCCGGTGGACCGTCTTCCCCTTCCGTTCAACCTCCGCGCGGTCATGGACTCGCGATACCATCGGCTGCCGCCGGCCTCGGCCCGCCTGCTCCATCTCCTCACCCGCAACGACGGCACCCTGGAAGTCGAGGTTCTCCGCCGCCGCTTCGATGCCGCGGACGACGAGATCTTCGACGAGGCCTTCGCTCATCTCCGCCGGCGGGAGTTCCTGCTCCGCCGTTCGGTGCGTCACCCGGTGGCCGCGGCGGGAACCCTGTGGCGAGAGGTGGTGGAGGAAGCGGTCCGGAAACTCCCGCGGCTGAAGCACCGCGGCGGAGGCTCGGAGCACGCGCTCCGCGCCTCCCCGGTGAACTCCCCCCTGGCGGTCTCCCTCGCCCGCCTGGCCGCCATTCGCGCCGAGCTTGCCGGCGAATCGCCTCCGGCGGACGCGCATCGGGAATTGGCCCGGATCGCCGCCCTTCTCCGGCGGCGGACCGGCCCGGCCTGGGACGGAGTGCGGGGACGGCTGGCCTACGCCGCCGCGTTGCTCCGTCACCGGGAGGGAAGGACCGCCGCCGCGTTTCGCTGGGCCCACTGGGGGTTCGCCGCGCTCTCCCCGGAGATCCATCCCGGGCTTCGCCGTTCCCTGGCCCGCATGGTCACGGCGATGCTGGAGGAGACCGCGCGCTCCGAGGAGGCCCTTCCCTGGCGGTCCCGCGCCCGCGCCGAGGCGCTGGCCGCCGGCCACCTGGTCGCCGCCGCGGTCCTCCTGGGGGCGGAGGCGGAGGGACGGCGGCGCCTCGGTCAGCCGGACATGGCGCGCCGGATGGCCGCGGAGGCGGAGACCACGCTCTCCACCATGGGTCTCGACGATGCGGCGGCCCTGGCCGCCTACACCCAACTTCGCGCCCTGATCGATCTCCGCCGGCTGGAGGATGCGGAGGCGGAACTCGCCGCGGCGGAAAGCCGGGGGCACCGCGGACTCCAGGAAGCGGCCGAGCGGCTGGAGGCGCTTCGGGACACGCCGCCGCTTCCGGTGAGCGAGACCCTCGACCCCCAGCACCCCCATCCCACCGGTTGGGGTTGGGGTCTGGACAGCTCGGATCTCTACGTGCGCGGCCGCGAGTCCCTCATTCGCGCGGCGGAGGCCCGCCGGATCGAGGGCGCCGACGCCATGGAGCGCGTCCTGACCGAGGTGGACCGGGAGCTGGAGGCGGCGGGCCAGCTCGCCGATCTCGCCGATCTCTGGGAGCTTCGGGTGTGGGGATGGATGCACGAGCGAAAACCCGACGTGCTGGACGCGTGGATCGAGAGAACGGCGGGGATCCACCATCGCCTGGGCATCCCCGGTCGCAGCCGCTTCTTCGCCGAGGCGCTCCGCACCACCCCCGCCATCGCCCTTCCCGCGTTCACCCGGGTCTACCGGCCGTTGGTCCTCCAACCGGCGGATCGGCGCCGCGCCGGAACCCCGACGGCCCCGGTGGCCCTGCGGCTCACCGGGCTCGCCCGGGCGGAGCGGCCCGGCTCGGTCTGGCCGATGGCGCTCTGGCCGGAGTGGTGGCTTCGGCTCTGGGCCACGGCGGCGGCGCGGGACCGGCTCGGACTGCCCTTCCCCCGGGAGGAGGCGGAGCGGGTCCTGGCCGGGGCGGGAGACGCCCCCGAGGCCGCGTTCGAGAGCCTCGTCCAGCTCGCCAACCAGCTCCTTCGCGGACACGAGACCATGTCCGGCGGCCTGGTGGCCCGCGGCGATCGGGTGACGGTGGATTGGTCGGGGATCGAATGCGACCTGGTCCGGTTCGAGGACGCCCTGGCGGACGCCGAACGGCTGGCCGGGGCCGGAGAGTCCGTTCCGGCGGCCCGGCTCGGCGACCGGGCGCTCCGCTCGCTCGGGGGCGGGCTCCTCCCGGGGCTGGACGACCCGGATCTCCGCGCCCTCGCCGCGAAGCTGGCCCGGGAAACGACGCGGGCGGCGGAGCTCGGCGCGGCGGAGCTTCCCGATTCAGAAACCCGCGCCGCCTGGCTCGAAGGGGCGGGGCGGGCGGGGCCGGTGGCCTCGGTGCTGGCCGCGGCTATGGAGCGGTCCGGTCTCCACCGCTCGGCCCGAGCGCTCGAGCGCGGGTCACCATGAGGAGCGGGGAGAGCCCCGCCTCCCAGCGCGTCCGGCCGGCGGCCCAGGGGTCGGCCGCCCCCCCCACTCCCGAGGCGGCCAGCGCCCGGCGGACCGACGCGGTCAGCCCCGCGCCGGCGGCCATCCCGTCCTTGGCCCGCTCCGCCTCCACCACCTCCATGGCCTCGACCCAGGGCTTCCCCTCGGCGGATGCGACCCGCGACCGGTTGGCGTCCAGCCAGTCCAGGAGCTGCTCCGCCTCGTCGTACTGCACCCAGAGCCAGTCCAGGGGCGCGCGCGCCCCCGCCGGGGCGTGGAGGACCACGTTGGCGAGGTAGGTGCGCCGCTGAATCAGGAAGTCCCGGGGGCTCAGATCCCGATAGGGGGACAGGTCTTTTCGGCCGAGCACCGCGGCGCTCACCGCCAGCTCCAGCTCCGCGCGGCGGACCCAGTAATCGCGCGCCGAGGCCTCGGGCTTCTCGCCCATGTCCTTCCGGGCCTGCTCGGCGATCTTCCGCATATCCCCCAGGAATTCAAACCATACCGGGAGGGCGCCCTCCCGCAGGGGAAGCGACTCGAGCCGCGAGGTCAGCTCCTCCGCGGTGAGGAACCCCGGCGAGGTCCAGGGCCAGGGCGCGGCCGCGGCCGGCGGGGGCGAGATGCTGTCCGCGGGAGCGAGCCCCAGGGCCCGGGATCGGAGCCGCTCGCGGACCAGGATCCCCGCCGCGTCCCACATGGTGTCGATCCGGCGGAACGGCGTGAACTCCGCCACCACGGCGGCGGCCCGGCGCGCCCGCTCCGCCGGCCCGAGGCGGTCGAGGGGCGCGTTCTCGATCTCGGTGAGCCGGGCCAGGGCGAGGCTGACCGCGTGCTCGGCCTGGGCGGTGTCCCCCGTGCCGAGGAGCAGGGCCAGCCCCCGGCTGTCGGCCGGGGTCCAGGTGAGGGGACCGTTCCACCCCGGGGCGGGTCCCAGGTCGGCCAGTTCGGAGAGGAAGCGGTTCTCGGCCTCCCCGAGGGCCATGGGCTTGAGCGCCTCGACCTGCCCCCGGAGCGCGTCCATTTCGGCGGCCAGGGGCCCCGCGCCGGGCGCCGATTCCGGCGCCCCGCCGCGAAGGAAGACCACCGCCAGGATCAGGATGGCCACCATCCCCACCCCCAGGCCGATCAGGGTCCGCCACACCTGGCGGACTTCGATCACCAGGTGGTCGTGGCGGTCCTCCACCCGGCGTTCCAGGTCGAGGATCCGCTCCGCCCGCTCCTCGGGGAGGAGGAAGTTCAGATAATGAATGGCTTCCAGGCGCCGAACCGAGACGTTGAGATCGCGGGCCAGATCCCGGCGGGCGTCGCGCGTGGCCAGGCGCCGGCCCAGCTCGTCACGGGAGCGCACCCCGGCCCGGTGAAGCCGGACCAGCAGCTCCTCGTCGAGCCCCTCGATGAGGGCGAGGTCGATCCCGGTCAGCTCGTCCATGGTGCCGGCCGGTGGCGCGTGATCTGGATACCGGTGCCCTTTCTCGCGGGACGCCGGCGATCGGTGACCCGCTTGGCGGTCGGACGGCTAGTGCCCGAACGCCCAGATGGCCATGAGCTTCACGTTGGGGGCGTTCACGATCTCGAACTTGAGCTCGGCGGCGAACCGGTTGCTGTCGCCGATCACCTTCTCCACCCCGAAGATCCCCGAGAGCCCGAGATCGGCGTTGGAGCTGTCCCCCCCCTTGGCGTTGGACAGGCTGGTGATGATGAGGGCCGCCTCTCCTCCCAGGTACGGCGTCCACACCCCCCAACGGTCGGAGAACCGGAAGAGGAGGTCGGAGCCGATCGACGTGGTGGTCACGTTGTCCCCCACCCCGATCTCGATCACCGGCAGGAGGAGGTTGGTGTGGGGGAGGGGATCCCCGAAGTCGGCATGCCCCCCGAACACGAACTGGTTGGGGGTGATGGAGAGCCCCACCCGGGGCCCGAGCCCGTGGAACCGCACGTCCCGATCCTGGGCCCGAGCCGCCGGCGCCGAGACGAGACTCCCGACGAACAAAAACGTCAAAACCATTGACAACAAGCTGATGGAGCGCACCGTGGTCCTCCTTGACGGCCCCGTCCAAGACGTTCGGAGACATTCCCGAACGCCGGCCTTCAGCAACTCATTGTGCGGGAGCGGAGGCCCGGGAGCAAGCGGGACGGGATCCGGGACGACGGGGCGGCGCGGTTCCGCCCGGGCGGGACTAACCGGACGGGCCCGGAGCCGCTCCGCCCAGGACCGCGGCGAGACACTGCTCGGCCTCCACCAACGCCTTCCAGCCGGTGGCGGTCAGGCAGCTCGACACCGACTGCTGGGTCACCCCCAGCTCCTCGGCGACCCGGCGCTGGCGTCCGTGAACCCGGTAGAGCCGGACCACCTCGCACTGGCGTTCCGTCCAGCCCTGTAGATTGCGATGAAGAACCAGGATCAGGGTGTTGGCCAGGCGGTCGGTGGCTCCGCCGAAGCCGTCCACCAGGAGGAGCCGGTCCTCCTTGCGGGCCCGGTAGAGCAGCTCGGCGGCCACGTCGAAGGCCGGACCCTCCAGCTGGTCGGGGCCGGGGGGCTCGCCCGCGGAGTAGCCTCCGGGCCACGGCGAATCACCGGCCGAGGCCTCGGCGGACGGTGCGCGAGGCGCGAACGGGATCACCACCTCCCCCCGGGCCGCCCCCATCCGGACGGCCAGGGGATGAAATTCCTCGGCCAGGCGGCGCGCCACCGGGTAGGCCCCGGAGAGGTCGGCGAGGACGGCGGCGAACTCCGGGAAGCCGGGGGCGGCGGTGGGAGGAACCAGGAACGCGTGCCGGTGCTCCCGGTGGATTTCGGCCAGCACCCGGGGGAGCCGTTCCTGGAGATCGTCGGGGCTGAGGACGGTGGGGTCCTCCTCGATCTCCCCCAGGAGGGCGACGCGGTTCACCGAGGCGGACGGCGTGGGGTGAAGTTCGCGGTTGGCCATCGCCGTCACCTCGGGAGGGCGAGCTGCCAGGCGGGGGTGAAGTAGCGGCGACGGGCCCGGCGGACGGCGATCGCCGCCGAGAGCGAGTTCCCGGAGAGGAGCATGAACATGACCAGGGCCTGGTAGCGGACGGCGGTCAGGGGGTCGGCTCCGGCCAGGATCTGGCCGGTCATGATCCCGGGGAGCTGCACCAGCCCCACGATCATCATCGAGTTCATGATCGGGGTGAGGGCGGCGCGCATGGCGTGGCGTTCGGGAGCGGCGGCGGCCTGGGACGGGGAGCCGCCCAGAGCGAGGACGGCTTCCACCCGGCGCCGCCCGTCGCGAAGCTCCCGCTCCAGCCGCTCGAGGCCGATGGCCATGGCGTTCATGGCGTTCCCGAGGATCATGCCGCTCAGGGGAATGAGGTAGCGCGGGTCGTACCAGGGGCGGGCGCCCACGATCACCACCACCACCATGACCACGGTGAGGCCGGCGCCGATGGCGAGGCTTCCGGTGGCCAGGGGGAGGAGCGGCATCCGGCGAAGCGGTTGGCGTCCGGTGGCCGTCCACGCCGCCGCCCCCAGCATGACCGCGAGCACGGCCAGGACGGGGAGCGGGTCGTTCAGGGTGAAGAGCACGTGAACGACGTAGCCCACGGCGATGAGCTGCACCACGGTACGGAAGGTCCCCCACAGCATGGTGCGCGCCAGTCCGAGGCGCTGCCGGAGGCTCACCGCCAGGGCCGCCGCCACCAGGGTGAACGAAACCAGCATCTTGAAGAGCGAAAGCTCGATCAAGGGGGAGGGGTTCATGTCCGTCCTCGGTTCGATGGGTCCGGCGGTTCGGAGGCTTGGGCCCCGGTCACGTAGAAACTAATGCACCGGCGGGCGGATGGGAAGCGAGCGCCTGGTATCGGTCCCCGGAACGCCGGGGAAGCGGCCGGCGGGTCGGGCTTTCCGCCGAGTTGAGGGGACCGCGGGGAAGTCGCTATAGTCGTTCCGACGAGCGATCGAACCTTCAGCCCAAACCATCATCGGCCGGCAAATCTTGATCCACGGAGGGACTTTCCATGAGAAGACTGGTTCTCGCATTGATCCTCCTGCTCGCGCTTCCCGCCTCGCGCGCCTCGGCCCAGGGGGGGTTCGGGCTCGGCGTCATCCTGGGCGAGCCCACCGGGGTCTCGGCCAAGGCCTGGCTCACCCGCACCACCGCCCTGGACTTCGCCGCCGCGTGGTCGTTCGTGGACGAGCCGGCCTTCCACATCCACGGCGACTACCTCCGGCACAACTACGATCTCTTCCCGGTGGAGCGGGGACGGTTGCCGCTCTACTACGGCCTGGGAGCCCGGCTCAAGTTCCTGGAGCACGACAGCGAGATCGGCGTGCGGGTGCCGGTGGGGCTGGAGTACCTCTTCGAGAGCAACCGGGTGGGGCTTTTCGTGGAGCTGGTGCCGCTCCTGGACCTCGCTCCGGACACCGACTTCACCGTCAACAGCTCGATCGGCGGGCGGTACTACTTCGAGTAGGCGCCGCCCGGGTCATCCGGCGTCCAGAAGGTCGCGGAGCTTCCGCATCGTCGCCCAGTTCCGGGTGGTCACCCCGTCCCCGAGCGCGCGGTCGATCGCCTTGGCGACGCGGCTCCGGGGGGCGGCGGTCACGAGGCCGGACCCGGCGGGGAGGAGGGCTCCCGCCACTCGGCTTCCAGCCGGTCGAGCACCCCGGCGGTGGGTCCGTGCTCGACCAGGCGGCCCCCGTCGAGCACCACGGTCTCGGTGCCGAAGAGACGCGCGTCCTCCAACCGGTGGGTGACCATGAGCGCGGTGAGCCCGTGGGCCTCGGTGAGCGAGCGGATCTGCTCCAGGAGGGCGCGAGCGCCGGGAGGGTCCAGCGAACTTGTGGGCTCATCCAGCAACAGGGCCCGGGGCCGGCCCATGAGCGCGCGTCCCAGCACCACCCGCTGGCGCTGGCCCACGCTCAACTCGTCCTCGGCGCGGTCGAGGAGCGCCCGGTCCAGCCCCGAGGCCCGAAGCACGCCGTCCATGCGGGACTCCGCCTCCTCCCGGGAGATGTGCCCCAGCGTGACCGAGGTCAGGAGGTTGTCGTGGACGGTTCCGGGCAGCCAGACCGGCTCCTGGAAGACCAGGGCGACGTCGCGCCGGAGCCGGGCGGGGTGGAAGCTCTCCAGGGGAGCGCCCCCCACGAGCACGCGCCCCCGGCTCGGCTCCTCGAAGCGGTTCAGCACCCGGAGGAGGGTGGACTTCCCGGCGCCGGAACGCCCCACCACCGCCCAGCGGTCCCCGGCGGGAACGCTGAAGCTAACCCCGCTCAGGATGTCGCGTCCATCGCCGTCCCGCGTGGCGCGGTGGACGGTCACGTCTTCGAGGGTAAAGAACGGTTCCACGGTGCCTCCCGGCGGGGGAGGGTAGCACGGGGCGGGGACCGGCCGGGGCTCGGCGACCCCTCAGGGCTTTTGGGCCACCACGGTGGCGAACCGCTTGACCGTGGAGCCGCAAGGCGCCGCCTCGAGGCTCAGGTTCCCCAGACCGCATCCCAGGTCGAGCACGCTTCCCCGCAGGTAGGGGAGGGCCAGCTCTTCGAAGGGATTCAGGGCGGAACCTCCCTCCGCGGCCTGCTTCCGGAACCGCTCCTCGAAGAGTCGAACCGTGCGATTGAGGCCCATGTCGTTCCTTCATCCTTCGTCCGTCGTCCGGCCGCCGGGGACCCGCTCAGGTCCCCGCGATCCGGCTCCTCCGCTCCAGGAGGACCACGTCCCGCCAGCGCCCGTCCAGACGCCCCAGGCGTTCGCGGATCCCCACCCGGCGAAATCCATGGCGGGCGTGAAGGGCGAGGCTGGCGGCGTTCTCCGGGAAGATGCCGGCCTGAAGGGTCCAGATGCCCGCCGTCTCCGAGGCCTCGACGAGGGCGGCGAGGAGGGCGGAGCCCACGCCGTGGCGGCGGTACGGCGCCCCCACGTAGACGCTCACCTCGGCCACCCCCGCGTAGACCGGGCGG
>CAYRIJ010000007.1:5500-15317 GCA_964424285.1 uncultured bacterium | reverse complement strand
CGGGGTGAGAGGGGCCAGTTCCAGGGGCATGCCGGGCCTCCGGGTTGATTCCGGGTGTTCATGCAGAACGGCGCTTTTTGCACGATTCCAGGACCACAACGACCCATTTTAGGTCATGACCGCCCGGGTGACCCCGAAAATATGCAAAATGGTCCACATTTTCATTGCACCGGGTCATCGGCCGGGGTATGCTTTCCGGCATGTTTTTTCGGCGGGACTTCCCCCGCCGACCCTTCGGAAGGGCGACCACCACAAGGAGCGTGCCGGTTGACCAAGGCCGAGATCCAGAAGATCTGCAAGGCGGAGGGAGTGCGCTTCATGCGCCTCCAGTTCACCGACATCCACGGCGCCAACAAGAACGTGGAGGTCCCCTCGAGCCAGTTCGCGAAGGCCCTGGACGGCGAGATCATGTTCGACGGGTCCTCGATCGAGGGGTTCACCCGGATCGAGGAGTCCGACATGCTCCTCCACCCGGACCTCGACACCTTCCGGGTGTTCCCGTTCAACGGCGAGCAGGGGAAGGTGGCCCGCCTGGTCTGCGACGTGAAGCAGCCGGACGGCAGCGATTTCGACGGCGATCCGCGCACCTGCCTGAAGCGCCAGGTGGCCCGGGCCAAGAAGCTGGGCTACGAGCTCATGGTGGGGCCCGAGGTCGAGTTCTTCCTCTTCCATCTCGATCCCGAAGGCGCGCCCTCGGTCCGCACCCACGACGTGGGGGCCTACTTCGATCTCGCCCCGGTGGACAAGGGCGAGGAGTGCCGGCGCGACGTGGTGATGGCCCTGGAGGCGATGGGCTTCGAGGTCGAGGCCGCCCACCACGAGGTGGCCCACGGCCAGCACGAGATCGACTTCCGCTACGGCGACGCGGTCGGGACCGCGGACAACGTGGCCACCTTCCGGTTCCTGGTGCGGCACGTGGCCCGGGAGCACGGCCTCCACGCGACCTTCATGCCCAAGCCGATCTTCGGGCAGAACGGCAGCGGGATGCACTGCCACCAGTCGCTCTTCAAGGGGAAGACCAACGCCTTCTTCGACGCCAAGGCCGAGTACCAGCTCTCCAGGGTCGCCATGCACTACATCGGGGGGATCCTGCGCCACGCCAAGGGCTTCGTGGCCATCACCAACCCCATCGTGAACTCCTACAAGCGGCTGGTGCCCGGATACGAGGCGCCCACCAACGTGGCCTGGTCGGAGCGGAACCGGAGCCCCATGGTGCGGATCCCCGCCCGGCGCGGGATCGGCACCCGCTGCGAGGTGCGCCTCCCCGACCCCTCCTGCAACCCCTACCTGGCCTTCGCGGTGATGCTGGCCGCCGGTCTGGACGGCGTCACCCAGAAGCTGGATCCGGGTCCGCCGGTGAACAAGAACGTGTTCCAGATGAGCCAGCGGGAGAAGCGGCGGCTCAAGATCGACGAGCTTCCGGCCACCCTGTCCGACGCGCTGGACGCGCTCGAGAAGGACAAGGTCATCATGGACGCCCTGGGGCCCCACCTCGCCGAAAGCTACATCGCGGGGAAACGGCAGGTCTGGACCGAGTTCCTGGCCACCGTGCATCCCTGGGAGCTGGACCGCTACCTCTCGTACTACTGAGCTTCCCTCGGTCCCTGCACCCCCCGCGGCCCGGGACGCCCCGCGTTCCGGGCCGCCCCGTTTCGGGCGGCGGGGTTTGGAAGTCCGCCGGCGGTCCTACATCCGGTCCGGCGCGAAGAGAACCTCCGGGATGTCGGGGTTCAGCTCCAGCTTCCGGTACCGCGTCACCGCGGTCCTGGTGTCGCCGGCCCGGGTGTCCTCGCGGTAGGGAAAGAGCACCCCGTCCACGAACCGGAACTCGGAGAGGTCCGCCTCGAAGGTCATGGGCGGCGGTCCCGGCATCGACATCACCATGCGTTCGATCCGGTGGGACTCGCGGTCGATGTGGTAGTCCAGGGCCAGGCCCCCGTCCAGGGCCAGCCGCACCACGGTCCGACCGTCCTCGTCCGGCTTCACCACGACCAGGCTCGACTCGTGCTCGGCCAGGCGGAGGGGGAGGTCCAACCGGGCGGTCTGAAGCTCCATGGACTGGAGGAAGGCGCCCTCCACCGGCTCCAGGTGGCGGTCGTCGGAACCCGCCCAGCCCCGGTCGCCCCGAACGATGCGCACCTCGCCCCGGTCCGGGTAGCGGATCTCGATCCGCAGGCGGTCCGGCCGCTCGAACCAGCGCACCGTCTCCCCCTGCTGCTCCCGCTGGACCGCGGTCAGCGGGCCCTCGGCCCGCCAGGCGTGGATCTTCCCCAGGTTCTCCCGGCCGCCGTAGGCGGTCAGCACCTGCTCCACCAGGGCGTGGACCGCCGCCTTCCCGGTGGGCGCCTGGGCCGCGCGATCGGCGGAGCGGCCGCAGCCGGCGAGGAGCGCGAGCAGGGCCGCGCCGGTCCCAAGCGCTCGCATCGTCCCGCCGAGGCCTCGGCGGGCGGCCACGGAGCCGGGGATCGGCCGGGGGCATTCGCCCCAAATTGCTCGGTGTTTCATCACCGCTGATCCTACCTTGTCCCGGCCCGTCCGGCCTCCCCCTGTGCTACGCTTTTCAACCGACTCCGGGGGGGCCGATTCCCGGACCACGATCGTGAAGACCGGCCCAGGGCCGAGCACGGCCGGGTCGCCGGCGCAGGACCGCATGAACCATCGCCTGAGCATCCTCTTCGCCCTCGCCCTGAGCGCCGCCGCGCTCCTTTCCGCCGGGGTTCTCCGCGGACAGATGCGGCAGAACGCCAACCTCACCATCTTCTTCACCGGAGACGTCGGCGGCGAAGTCGCCCCCTGCGGGTGACCGGTCGAGGACTACGGCGGGGCGACCCGGAGGGCCGCCTTCTTCGACACCTTGCGGACGGCGGGCTGGGAGTTCGTGACCCTCGACGCGGGCGACATGGCCCCGTTCGAGAAGCTCAACTCCCAGGGGGAGCTCCAGGTGGAGACCCTGACCCGGGCCATGGCCTGGATGCGCTACGACGCGGTCACCCTCGGGGACCACGACCTGGCCGCCGGTCCCGAGTTCGTGAAGCGGATGGTGGGCTGGCTGGGCCGGCCGGTGGTGGCCTCGAACTACACGCTTCCGGACGGCGAGAGCGTCCCCGCGCGGACGGTGGAGGTGCGCGGGAAGCGGGTGGGGATCCTCGCCTTCCTCGACCCGGAGCTGGCCCGGACCGCGGCCCCCTGGGTCGACGCGGCGCCCTGGGAGGACGAGAAGGCGCTGGTGGACTCGCTCCGGGCGGCGTCCGACGTGCTGGTGGCCATGGCCCACGCCCCCGATACCGTCGCGGTGAACCGCCTGGCCCGGCTCTACCCGGAGCTGGACCTCATCGTGGCCGCCCACGAGGGAAAGCTCGGGGACGAGCTGCATCACGAGGGGCGGGTGGCGGTGATGGGGAACTCCAGCGAGGGGCGCTACCTGGGCCGGGTCGAGGTCTCCTTCGACTCGACCGGCGCCCCCGGGAAGGTGGACGGCGTCTACATGCCGGTGGTGAAAAGCTGGGGCCGGCGCGCCGCGGTGGACAGCCTCCTGGCCGACTACTACGACCGCATGCACACCCTCACCCTCTCCGACGCGTTCCAGAAGGAGCGGCTGGCCGGGCTCGAGGAACCGCCGGTGGAGTACGTGGGGAGCGAGGCGTGCGCATCGTGCCACGAGGCCGAGACGACCCAGTGGCGGACCACCCGCCACGCCCACGCCCGGGAGACCCTGGTGAAGGCGGGGGGGGAGCA
This sequence comes from uncultured bacterium, assembly GCA_964424285.1. Classification (GTDB taxonomy): domain Bacteria; phylum Eisenbacteria; class RBG-16-71-46; order JABDJR01; family JABDJR01; genus CAVSKL01. The sequence continues at coordinate 11,582 of CAYRIJ010000007.1, read as the reverse complement.
CGACCCCGAGTGCCAGTCCTGCCACACCGTCGGATTCGGTTTCCGCACCGGCTTCGCCACCCCCGAAGCCAGCCCCGGCCGCTGGAACGTGGGGTGCGAGGACTGCCACGGCCCCGGGGCGGCCCACGCGGCCTCGCCCGCGGCGGGCTACGGCGCGGTGGACAAGCGCACCTGCGCCGGCTGCCACACCCCCCACCACAGCCCCCGGTTCGACTACGCGATCTACCGGCCGAAGATCGTCCACGGAGCGGAAGCCGGGACGGACGGGCACTGACCCACCCGTTCCCGAGCCCGCGGTGACGGGCCTCGGACCGTCGGATCGGGCGTCCCCGGGATCGGACCCGGCTTCCGGCCGGCGGCTACGCGTACAGCTTCGCCACCCACTCCCCGTAGCCGTTGTAGAGCCGGGTCGGCACGTGGTTCCCGGTTCCGATCAGCCGCTCGGTGGCCTGGGACCAGGGCACGGTGGCGTGGTCCGGGTCCACGTTGGAGAGGAACCCGTACTGGGCCGGGTAGAGCTTGTGCCAGAACGTGTCCGGCTGTTCGGTGACGAACTCGATCCGGACGATGCTCTTGGCGCTCTTGTAGCCGTACTTCCACGGGGTGATGAGCCGGAAGGGCGCGCCGTGCTGCTTGGGGAGCGGGTGGCCGTAGATGCCGGTCCCCATGAACGCCAGCTCGTTCATGGCTTCGTCCATCCGAAGCGCCTCGAAGTAGGGCCAGGGGTAGTTGGTTCCCGCGCCGCCCTGGTTCGGGGCCTGGTCCGGCCGCAGGAACGAGATGAACCGGATGAATCGCGCCTCGTCCTTCACCCCCACGTGATTCATGAGCGCACTCAGGGGGAAGCCGGTCCACGGCACCGCCATCGCCCAGGCCTCGACGCAGCGGTGCCGGTAGAGCCGCTCCTCGAGCGGCATCTTCCGCACCAGGTCGTAGACGTCGTAGGTCCCGGGCTTGTCGCAGAGCCCGGCCACTTCGATCGACCACGGGTTCACCTCGAACTTCCCGACCAGCTCCCACACCATGTCCTTCTTCTCGGTGAACTCGTAGAAGTTGTTGTAGGTGGCGGCCACCTCCTCGTCGGTCAACGCGCGGTGCAGGGTGAACTCGGGGTTTCGTTTCGCCGGGTAGAGGTCGAGGGTGGAGGTGTCGTAGTTCTCGAGCTTGGAGGGAAGGCGGCCGGCCCCGGTGTCCGCCGCGCCCGAGGCATCGTCCCCCCGCCCCGAGGCGGGGCCGCACCCCGCGGCCACCCCCAGCGCCCCCAGACCCAGGATCCCCAGCTGCTTCAGGAACCGCCGGCGGTTGAAGTACACGGGCTCGGGGGTGGCTTCCCGGTCGGGGAGACGCCATCCGGGCGGGATGATGATGGACGGCATGATGGTTTCCTCCGTGATGACGACGCGGCCCGGACCCGGCGCCCGGACCCGACGCTACCTACGCAGCCTACACCCGTCCGTGACCGGGGGCACGCCGTCCGGGTCGGATGCCGGCCGGTCAGAGCCGCCGGCGCATCCAGGTCCCGTCTCCGCAGAGGTGCATGGAGAACTCGGGGGATTCCTGGATCGACGCCGGAACCTCGGCGCGTTCCATCGCCGCGAACCCGAACTCCGAGAAGAACCCGGCGGCATCCAGGGTGACCAGCCAGAGTTCGGGAAAACGCCGCCCCCAGAGCTCGGACATGATCGCCCGGATCAACCGGCGGCCGAGCCCCGATCCGCGCCGGTCCTCCGCCACCGCCACCGATCGGACGAGCGCGGCGCCTTCGTAGCGTTCGTAGCCCGCGCAGGCCAGCAGCTCGCCCTCCGCCACCAGGACCAGGAAGGTGACGGGGGGATCCTCGGGCTGGGGGAGCGGGAGTCCGGCCGCGGTGAGGAGCCGTTCGATCTCCGGGATATCTTCGGGTCCGGCATCCCGAAGCCGGATGCGCGGGGGCCAGCGTCCAAATCCGGGTCTATCCACGACTCCCTCCGCCGGTCATCCCCGGTTTCCGAGCGGCACGTCCACGACCCAGGTCCGGCGCTCGGTCTCCTCCTCGAACGGGGTGCGGAAGAGAATACCCGCGGGGGTCGCCACCAGGGAACGGCCCTGGAGCGGGCGGCCGAACAGCGTTCCCATCGCCCCGGCCTTGACGATCGGCGCCCGGGCGTGGGCGGCGCCCACGACGAAGATGTCCCGATCCCGGGCGTCCTTGGCCTCGACCGGATCCCGGGGGCGGAAGGGCGAGGACATGGGGGCGAGGATGAGATCGGGGCGGAGCGCCTCCACCCGCTCGAAGGTGTCCGGGTAGAGGACGTCGGCGCAGACCACCGGCGCGATGCGAAGACCGAGCGCCTCCACGATCACGAATCGCTCCCCGGGAACCACGCCGTGCCGCGCCTCCCCCGGCATGAGGTGGATCTTCCGGTAGCGCCCGAGCTCCCGGGCTCCGAGGAAGACCGGACACGCGTTGTGGCAGACCCCGCCGTCGCGCTCGACCACCGTTCCCCCGACCACCAGCCACCCTTCCTCGCGGGAGAGAGCGGCCAGGGTCCGGAGGTCCTGGTCGCAGTGGGCGGCGGCGTCCGCGTGGTCCTCGTCTTCCGGCCGGACCCAGAAGTACTCGGGGAAGACCAGGACCTGGATCCCGGCCGCGCGGTAGCGGCCGCGCTCCTCCGGCGTGATGCCGGAGCCGGGCTGGGCCTGGTGAATGCCGACGCGGACCGACGCGGGTTTCACGATCCCAGTGTAACCCGCCGGCGGCGGGCTAGCGCGCGGCCTGGGGCCCCTGCATGGGCCGGTAGGGCGACCAGTGGCCGCCGTCCTCCCACTTCGCCCCCGCGAAGTCCCGCCACCGCATCCCGGTGGGCGCGACCTTGACCCCCTGGCGGATCAGCTCGTCCTTGGCCCGGGGGTGCTCCAGGAGGTCGTCCAGCCAGTAGGCCCCGGGAACCATGGGGAGCACGAAGGCGCGCCCGAGGTTGTGGGGGTCGCGGGCCTGGTGGAACTTGAGGATCACCTGGTTCTTCCCCACCGAGAGGACCTCGAGCTTTCCGGCGGCGTGGGACATGGCGTAGCGGAGCCGGCGGGCCAGCCCGCTCATGCGGACCTTGGCTTCCTCGAGAATGCGGAAACCCCGGTCTAGCTCCACCTTGAACCCCTCGTTCCCCTCGGTGGGCCGTCCCTGGAACAGGTAATACGGCGGCACCCCGAGGTAGGAGAGGCGGTTGAAGAGTTCGGTGAGGATCGCCGGATCGTCGTTCACCCCGCCCAGGAGGGGGGTCTGGGCCACCATGAGGCCGCCGTGCTCCCGCACCGCGTTGATGGCGTGGATCGCCTCGGGGGTGATCTCGCGCGGATGGTTGAAGTGCATGATGAAGTAGATCTGCCGCTCGCCCTTGCTGTGACGCTTCACCGCGCTCAGAAGTTCCGAGCTCCGGCTGATCCGCATGGGATCGAAGGCCGGGATCTTGGTCCCCAGCCGGATGATCTTCACGTGGGGGATGGAGAAGACCTCCCCGAACATCCGGTCCAGCTTCTTGGGGCTGATCATGAGCGGGTCGCCCCCGGTCATGAGCACGTTGTCGATCTCGGGGTGGTCGCGGACGTAGTCCAGGCCTTCCGAGATGTCGAGGCTGGTCTCGTGGACCTCGTCCATGAAGAGGCGCTTCCGGAAGCAGAACCGGCAATAGGCGCCGCAGACCTCGGACACCATCAAGAGCGCGGTGTTGAAGTACTTGTGCTGAAGGTGGGGGGCGGCATAGTTCGAGGCCTCGTCGCTGGCGTCGAGCCGGCCGAACTCCTCCAGCTCCTCTTCCCGCGGAATGATGATCTTCCGGATGGGATCCTCGGGATCGTTCCAGTCGATCAGGCTCAGGTAGTAGTCGTTGGCGCGGAACACGTACTTGTCCACCACCGGCGACACGCGGGCCTTCTCCTCGTTCGACAGCTGCTCCACGTGATCCACCCGCCGAATGTATTTGGCCTTCTTGCGGATCTCAGGCGTGTTCATTGTCACCTCCTAAGGCTTCTCGTTCCGCGGAGAGCGTTTGGAGAGACCTCGCCCCGGGGGGCGGTGTCCTGCGCTCCGTTCCTTCGCTTCTTCGCGTAACGATCGTGACAACGCGCGACCTGGGGTACCGAGGAGGCTCTCATGGGCCAGTCGGGCCGTCACCGCGCCCAGAGCCTCGTCCAGGATTCCGACGAGCTTGGTCAGTTCGCGCTTCTTGATGATGTAGGGGGGAGCCAGGAGAATGTGGTCACCCTGGTTCCCCTGATAGGACCCGGACCCGGGGTAGACGTAGAGGCCCCGTTTGAGGCACTCCTGAGCCACCAGGCGGTTCACCCCGATTCCGGGGTCGAAGGGATCTCGGGTATCCCGGTCGGCCACGAACTCGATGCCGGCCAGGAATCCCTTCACACGAACGTCGCCGACGAGAGGATGCCGACGAAGCTCTTCCAACATCCTAGCAAACTCGACGCCGTCGGCGGCCACTTTCTCGACCAGCTTCTTCTCGTCAAGGATCCGGATCACCTCGACGCCCACCCGGCACGACACCGGGTTCCCGGCGAACGTGTGGCCGTGTATGAACTTACCGGTGATGGACTTCCGGATTTCCGAGAAGATTTGTTCGTTGACCAGCACCGCGCCCAGGGGGGCATATCCCCCGGATATTCCCTTGGAAAGACAAAGAATGTGGGGGCGGGCCCGATAGTGTTCGGTGGCGAAGAACTTCCCGGTGCGTCCGATCCCGCTCATCACCTCGTCGGCGATGAAGAGGACGTCGTACTTGTCGCAGATCTTCCGCATGATCTCGTTGTAGCCCACCGGCGGGTGCACGGCGGGAGCCGACGCCCCGATCACCGGCTCCGCGATGAACGCGGCGATGTTCTCGGGGCCTTCGGTCACGATGGCCCGCTCCAGTTCCCACGCGCACTCCAGCTCGCACATGTCCGGGGTGAGCCCGTAGGGACAGCGATAGCAATAGGGCGGGGTGATCCGGGGGAACGAGGCCAGCATGGGCACGTACTTGCCCCGCCGGAGGTGGGTGCCGGTCATCGACAGCGCCCCGATGGTCGCGCCGTGATAGGAGATGCTCCGGGAGATCACCTTGAACTTCTGCGGGTTCCCCCGCTCCACGTGGTAGGCGCGGGCGAGCTTGATCGCGGTCTCCACCGCCTCGGACCCGCCGGAGGTGAAGTAGACCCGCTTGAGCCGTCCCGGGGCCCGTTCGGCCAGCAGGTTGGAGAGCTCGATCGCCGGTTCGTTGGTGAAGGCGGACATGTGGGCGAAGGCCACCTTCTCGGCCTGATCCTTCATCACCCGGATGATGCGCCGGTTACCGTGGCCCAGGCACACCACCGCCGCCCCGCCGGCCCCGTCCATGATCTTCTTCCCGTTCTTCTCGTACAGGTAGATGCCCTTGGCCCGGGTGATGACCGGGTACCGGGCGTGCAGGTCGCGGTAGAAGATGTGCTGCTGGGTCGGCGTTCCGTTCGGGTCGGCCGCGCCGTTCGTCGTCCCGCCGCCCCGGGAGCCGCGCTCACCGGACATGGGGGTGTTCGCTCCTCGCCGGAGAGAAGAAGTTGAGGCTCACCACCGGCCGGTCCCCGACCACGCGCGCCCCGTGGGGCGTGTCGGGCCCCAGGCGAAGAAACTCGCCCGGCCCCACCTCGGTCGCGGCCTCCCGCACCGTGAACTCGAGCCGGCCCTCGAGCACCAGGGTGATCTGCTCCTCGGGGTGCCGATGAACGGGGAACACCGCCCCCGGCTGGTAGACGTAGCGGAGCAGGGTGCAGTTCCGCCCCTCCACGATCCGGCGGGACACCAGATCCCCCACCGATTCCGCGGGGACGCGATCCCAGGAGGTCGAGGTCTCGGGCGAGAGGGCCATGCGGGGCTCCTTGAGCCGGAAGGGTCGAAAGAGGACGGCGGAGGTTCCGCGCCCCGGAATCAAGAGTATTCTATGCGGAGGCTAACCACCGGAGGGTCGATGGTCAATTCCGCGAAATCCGCGGGCTTGGGTCGTGACGGCGCGGCCCCGCCCCGGGTTCGGTTCGGGTTCGGGCGGGCGGCGGCCGCGCTCCTTCTGGGGGCCGCGCTCCT
>CAYRIJ010000007.1:0-5400 GCA_964424285.1 uncultured bacterium | reverse complement strand
CTGCCGCGCGCCGCGGGGCTCCGGCTCGTGCCCGGAGAGGACGTGGCCTGGAAACCGTCCTCGGACCGGCTGCCCCTGGCCGCGGTCCTGGACGAAGCCGCGGCGGCGGTGGACGCGAAGGGCGGTCTCGTCGCGGTCTTCCTGGGGCGCCGCCCCCAGGACGAGGCGGACCGGGCCGAGCGCGGCTACGCGATCCTCGGCCGCCCCGCGCTGGTGGTGGTGGCCCCCACCGCCGACGAATCCAGGTTCGCGGGCGGGCCCGCGAAGGCCCTGGCGATCTTCGTCCGCCACGAGCTGGGGCACGTGTTCGGGATCCCGCACCTGCGGGGGCGAAACGTCATGGCCGCCAACCCCACCCAGCGCTCCTGGGACTTCACCGAGGTCTCGCTGGACGTGATCCGCGCCGACCGGGGAATCGACTTCCGCTCCCGCTCCCCCTTCGCCGGGTGCGACCTCGACGTGCTCCGCGACGCCTACTCCCTGTGGGACGAGCGCGGCGAGTGCGAGCCGTCGTTGCTGGTGAACCTGGGGGTGGCGCTCCACCGCGAGCGGCGGCCGGTGGAGGCGCGGGCGATGTTCGAGGCCGGGCTCCGGCGGATGCCCGGCTCGACGGTGGCGCGGCTGGGGCTGGCCCAGACCGCGCTGGCCGCGGGGGACAGCGCGGCCGCCCGCGAGGAGGCGGAGCGTCTCACCGGCGACGCGGACCTGACCCCGGTGGAGCGCGGGATCCTGGGAGGGGTCTGGGTCTCCCTCGGCGACGGCGCCCGCGGGGACTCCCTCCTCACCGAGGCGGTCGCCGCCGATTCCTCCCGCTTCGCCCCCTGGTTCAAACGCGGGCTGGCGCGCTTCCGCGCCGGGCGTCTCCCCGAGGCCCGCGCCGATTTCGAGCGGGCGCTGGCGGTGGAGGACCGGGCCGAGGGCTGGTTCAACCTGGGGTTGGTCTGCGATGCTGCCGCGGACACCGCGGCGGCGATGCGGGCGTTTTCCCGCTACCGCGCCCTGGTGACCGAGGGGCCCCGGTTCGATCAGGCCGGAAAGTTCCTGGAGCGGCTGGGCCGGAGGGGTGAACCGGCCGCCGAGCACTGACCGGGTTCGCTCGCGGGCTCCCGGGCGCCCGGATCGGGGCGCGAGACCGGGAGCCGCGCCCCGGCCGACCCATCCTCGCGAAGCTCACCCCGGGAAAGGACTCGGATGGACTGGAGACTCTTCGCTTCGACCTTCGGCATCATCTTCCTGGCCGAGCTGGGGGACAAGACCCAGCTCGCCACCTTCGGCCTCGCCGCCAGCGCCCGCTCGCGCTGGGCGGTCTTCCTCGGCGCCGCGCTCGCCCTGGCCGCCACCTCGGCCATCGCGGTGCTGGTCGGAGACGCGCTGACCCGGGTGGTTCCCGAAATCTGGATCAAGCGGGGGGCGGGCCTCGTCTTCGTGTCCATCGGGGTGTTCTATCTTCTGGGGCGCGGCTGAGGTCCACCATGAATGAGCGCGATCCCGACGAGCCCGAACCCATCGAGGTCCCGATCGACGGCGTCCTGGACCTGCACACATTCCATCCGCGCGAGGTGAAGGACCTGGTCCCGGAGTACCTGCGCGCCTGCCGGGAAGCGGGGATCCTGGAGGTGCGGGTGATCCACGGCAAGGGGACCGGCGCCCTTCGCCGCACCGTGCACGCGGTGCTCTCCCGCCTCCCCGAGGTCGCCTCCTACCGGCTGGCCGATGCGACCGGCGGGAGCTGGGGAGCGACCCTGGTGACGCTGAAACCCCGGGGGTGACGGGACCGCGGCGTGCCGGGCCCCCGACGCCACGGGTCACGAAAACGGCCGGCCCCTTGAGGGGAGCCGGCCGGTTCCGACCCGCGGTCGCCGGATCGACGGCCGGGGGCCCGCGCCGCCGGGCCTCGTATCCGAAGACACGCCGCCCCGCGAAGGCGCCCCGGGTCGCTCCGGGGTTACTGTCCGGTCGAGGCCATGGCGCAGCCGACCGGCCCGAACCCGTCATCCATGAGCACGCCCAGCTCCGGCCCCACCATGGGACAGCCCGGAGCGATCATGGTGCCGTCCGAGTGGTCGGGGCGCGCGTCCTGCCGCATCCCCCAACCCGGATGCATGCCCGGTCCGGCACCCTGCATCCCCTGTCCCCGGCCCTGCTGCATGCCGCAGCCGCCCCTCATTCCGGGGTGCATCATCGGTCCCTGTTGCATGCCGTGTCCGCGCCCGCGCATCATCCCCCGGCCGTGCCGGCCCATCATCCCCCGGCCGTGCATCCCCATCCGTCCCGGCGCCTCGGAGCGGAACTTCTTGAGCTCCTTCCGCTGGTCGGCGGTGAAGACGTCGAGCATGGAGAGCCGGTGCTCGAGCCGGGCCGAGGATCCCTCGTCCCGAAGCGCCTGGATGTCCTTCTCCAGGGAGCGCACCTTGGCCTTGTCCACCGTGTCCTTCATGAACTCGACCTTCATCTGGGCGCGAAGGTCGGCCATCTTCCCCCGGCGGAGGATCGCGTCCTCGCGGGCCTGGGTCCGAAGCTCCGCGAGCTGTTCCTTCTGGGCGTCGGAGAGCTTCAGCTTCTCGGCGAGCATCGGGCGCGGGGCCTTCTGCTTCTCCATCCGGGGCGCGTTCTGGGTGCGCCCGCGGCCGCGGGCGGTCTGGGCTTGGCCCACCGCGGCGAAGGTGACACCAAGGGCCAGGGCCACCGCGGCCACCGTCCAGACCCTCCGGTTGATTTGCTGCTTCATGATCTGACTCCTTTTCGTTCGGTCCCGCGCCGTCCCGTTCGTTTCGGCGCGGGAGCTTCCCCGCGGTCCAAGGTCCTACCTCGGTCCCGCTTCACCATTCGGCCCCGCTTGAAGTTGTTGATAGCGCTCGCGCTGGGCGGGGGTGAGCACCGCCATCTCCCGCACCATGGCCTCGGCAGCCAGGCTGTCCAGGCGCGCCTGGCAGCTCCCCACGAGCTTGGCCCGCCGGTGCACCACCGAGTCCTCCACCGCCCCCGACATGAGCGCCCGGTGGAGCGCCATCCGCTCCCGCATGAGTTCCCCGGCCTGGCCCCGGATACCACCCTGGAGTTCACCCAGGGAAGCGCGGAGCCGCGCCTGCTGCTCGGGGGTCAGATCCAGGGCGGCGGTGAGGCGCCGGATGCGCCGCTCCGGCCAGTGGCGGAGGAGATCGGCGTTCGGGTTCTCGGAACCCATGCCCATCCCGCGCCCGCGACCCCGTCGCGCGTCGCGCTCGGCCCCGCCGCGTTCGGCGTGGATCCCGAACCCCGCCGATCGCCGCGCCGGGTCGCGCTTCATGTCGGCCAGATGGACGGCGGCGGCGGAGAGAAGCCCCACGTTCAAGGCCAGGGAGACCGCGAGGAGGATCCAGGCCCAGCGCTTCACGGCCCGGTCTCCCCGCCGGTCCCGTTGGTGGCCGCGAGATCGGGGGCCAGGTAGATGGCGGACAGGGACCCCTCGGGAAGGCCGCTCAGGGTCGTGTAATCGGAAAGCTCCTCGGTCCGGGCGGACGCGGCGGGCGCGGTCCAGAGGACGCGGCCGGCCAGGTTCCCGCCCACCAGGCTCGCGGTCACCAGGAGGAGCGCGGCATAGGCGAGCGGCCGGCGCCGCGCCTCGACCACCGCGGTCCGCCAGCGGGGACGAAGGACCGGGGCAGCCCGCCCCAACGCGGGCTGCTGCTGAGCGTCGAGAGCGGCGGCCACCCCGGGCCAAATCGGAAGGTCTTCGAGGAGATCGGCGGGATCGGCGGCCAGCCGGTCCCAGGCCGCTCGCGTGTCGGCGGCGAGCCGGCGGCACCGCTCGCACCCGGGGACGTGCCCCTCCACCCACTTCTGTTCGTCCGCCGAGGCCTCGTTCAGGGCCATCCGGGCGGCGAGGGTGTCGTCGAGGTGTCGCATCGCGGGTTCCTCTCGGAGTTGGGGACGGCCACCCGGGTGGCGGCCGCTTCACTCAACAGAACCCGGAAGCGGCGGGAATCCTGCGAAGAATCGTGGTGAGAACCGCCACGGAGGCACTGAATCCACCATACATAATTGGGATTCAGTCGGTTACGGCACCGACGGGCCTTCTCCGGCTCGTGGCCGGAACGGAGCCGGTCCGCTCACCCCCCCAGCCGCTTCCGGAGCGTCGCGGTGGCCCGCACCAGGAGCGACTCCACCGCCTTGACCGAGATCCCCATGGCCTCGGCCACCTCGTCCTGGCTCATCCCCTCGAAGCGCTTGAGCGCCACCGCCACCCGCTGCCGCTCGGGGAGGGCGAGGAGCGCCCGGCGCACCCGCTCCACCTCCTCCGCCCGATGCAGCGCCTCGTCCGGCCGGTCCCCGGGCGGTCCCTCGATCCGGTCCACCGCCGCCTCGGCCGACTCCTCGGATCCCCCGCCGAAGGAGAGGAACCGGCGCACCGCGCGGCGGCGGATCTCGTTTCGGGCCAGGTTCCCCGCGATCCGGAACAGGAAGGGGGCGAACCGCCCCCGCGCCGCGTAGCCGGGGGCCGCCCGATAGAGACGGAGAAACGTCTCCTGGGCCAGGTCCGCCGCGTCCTCGGGCGAGCCCAGGCTCCGGAAGAGGAACGCGGACACCCGCCGCTCCCACCGCTCCACCAGCGCCCGGAACGCGGCCTCCTCGCCCGCCGCGGTGGCGGCCATCAGCGCATCGTCGTCGCGGGGATCGTGCATGACGGGGCGGAGCATACCGCCGGTTCCGCGGGCCGTCGCCTCCCCCGCGCCCCGCGCGCGCCCGCCCCCATCGCCGCCCGTACCCGTGACACCGCCCCGGGATTCGTCTAAGCTCCCGCCCCATGAAACGTATCGGCCTGGTCGTCGCGTTGATCGTGGTGGTGGTGGTGGCGCTCGTCCTGGTGCTTCGGCCCCGGGAGAAGGGGCCGAAGACGGTCGCGATGGCCCATCCCGCGCTCTACCGGGAGGCGGTGGCCGGCGTGTCGCCGGACAGCCTGGGGCCGGCCTGGCCCGACGATCCCTTCATCGACAACGTGCGCGCCCAGTGGGGGGCCCTGGGGTTCCGCGATTCCACGGTGTGCGAGGAGCTGGTCCGGCTCTGGATCTATCCCGCGGCCAAGTCCCCGACCCGCCTCCCCAACATCCAGCTCACCCCCACCGGCCGGGACATGTCGATCGCCGACCGGATGGCCCTGGGCGAGCAGTTCCTCGCCCACCCCGGGTGGAGGATGGGCTCGGCCCGGTTCTATCCGGTGGCCGCGGTGGTCCTGAGCTCCACCGAAAAAGCGACCCTGGCCTCCCTCGCCGGCGGGAAAGCCGGAGACCGTTCCGCCGCCGCCTTGAGCGCCGACATGGGGGTCCCGGACGAGCTGATCCGGACCGCCCTCGACGCGCTGGCTTCGGCCGGGTGGGTCGTGACGAGCGGGACCGCCGATTCCACCCTCTATCGCGTGGCCGA
>CAYRIJ010000006.1:7883-29248 GCA_964424285.1 uncultured bacterium | reverse complement strand
GAGGGACTGGACGTCGGGTACACGCTGTAGTTGGACCCGGTGGAGGCACCGGCCGCCACCGCCTCCGAGAAGGTCACGGTTGCCGTGCTCGATCCCGCGGTCCCCGAAGCCCCAACGAGCGTCGGCGGCTGGTCGTCCACCCCGCTCCCCTTGAAGAAATCGTCGGCGTTCCCCACGTTGATCTGGAACGTGGTCTGGTACGCCCCGCCCGCCCCCGCCCCGGTCACCGTGTCACCGACCTTGTAGCTGGCCGCGTTGATCCCGGTGCTGTTCCTGACCCGGAAGGTGATCCCCTGGGCGTCGTAGTTGTAGTTGCTGGCCCCGGAGGCCACCGGCGCCGCGGTCAGGGTCGAGGTGGTCTGGATGTAGGTCCCCTCCCACTGGGAGTTCGCGGCCTGGGAGACCGTGAGGACCTTGGGAGCCAGGTTGGGCTGCCCGCTGGCCACCGTGCTCACCGAGGTCGGGTTCTCGATCTCCAGGGTGGTGAAGTAGAACGTGCCCAACCCGGTGACCTCGATCACGTTTCCCCGGCTCGCATAGGCCGGCTCCAGGTTCCCGCCGAAGACGTTCAGTCCCCGCGCGGAGCCGTCCTGGATGTAGATGCTCGGCGTGCCGCTGGCGACGGGGATGAAGACCTGGCCGATCACCGTTACCGTCTGGTCGCCACCGGCCACGGCGGTGTGGACGTCGGCGATGTTCATGACGGTGGCCGCGCTGGTCTGGAACGAGGCCGCGCCGCCGCTCAGGGTCTCGCCGCTCGCCCCGCCCACCCCGGTCACCGTCACCGCGTAGCTCGTGCTCTTGGGGAGCGCGGCCGCGGTCTTGAGCACCACCGTCCGGCCGTTCTCCTGGACGTAGGCCGACGTGACGCTCAGGGACGGGGTGAAGCTGTAGTTCGAGACCGTGGTCGCCTGGGCCGCGTTCACCTTGGCCGAGAAGGCCACCGCCACGTAGTCCTTCCCGAACTGGAAGGCGTCGTTCACGCTCAGGCCCCCGCCGCTTCCCCCGCCGGTGGTGAAGACCACGGTGGAGTTGGCGGCGATGGCGTTTCCGGCCACGTCCTGGACGTTGGAGACCTTCACCGTGTACGAGGTGGAGGCGGCGAGGTTCGAGGCCAGGGTGAGGGTCACCAGCGCACCCGACCCCGAGGCCGCCGACGCCGAATTCACCGCGATCGGGGCCGAGGGATTGGACGTCGGGTAGACCGAGTAGTTGGACGCGGTCTCCGCGCCGGTCCCCACCGGCTCGGAGAAGGTCACGCCGACCGTGCTCGAGGCGGCGGTGCCCGAAGCCCCGATCAGGGTCGGCGGGGTGGTGTCCGCTCCGCCGCCGCCGGGCGGCGTCCCGCTGGTGTTGTCGGTGAAGGTGACGGACAGGTTCTCGCTGGTCTCGTCACGGCCGCTTACGCCGTTCCCGCCGCTGGTCTTCTGGGTTCCCTCGGAATTGTCGACCCGGATCAAGGTCCCGGTGGGGTTCCCGAACGGGGTCACCGCGTCCTGGGCGGAGATCGCGGTGTCGGGCTGGTACATGGTCGGGGTAGAGTCGGCGTCGGGACCGTCGATCGAGACCCCGGTCTTGTCCACCGCTTCGTCCTTGTCCCCCCACACCACGTAGTCGATGTCGGTAACCAGGTCCGTCTGTCCGTTCCAGTAGAAGAGGATCACGATCTCGCCGCTGTTGCTGAGGTTCGGGGCGGTGACCGAGTTGATCGAACCCGGGCGCGCGTCCCGCATGTCGGGGATCGCGTCGGGGCTGGTTCCGTCCTCGTAGAGCTCGTAGGTGGGCTGAACCCCGTAGGTGCTGAAGAACCCGTCGCTCCCGTTCACCGCGATCGAGGCCTCCGCCCCCGGGGCCAGGGTGGCTCCGGCCGGGAAGCGGGCCACGAAGTCGGTGAAGTTCCCGCCTGCGATGTCCTTGGAGGGATCGGGCAGGTTGTAATAGTACTGGTTCAAGGGAGCGTAGGTGGCGTCGGTCAGATAGTAGTCCGACAGATCCACCGCCGAGCTTCCCGGGTTCTTGATCACGATGTACTCGCCCGGGGTGGTCGCGCCGCCTCCACGAACCTCCACCTGGCTGATCAGGAGCTTGGCGGGGGTCTGGGCGAAGGCGGGAAGCGGAAACTGGAGGAAGGCGACGATCACGAGGGCGGCGGCGGCGATGCCCGCCGCGTTCCGTGCACGGTTCAACATTGGACGGGACCTTTCTCCTTCGCGGAGTCGGCTGGCGACCGACCGGAGGGATCCGGCCGGTCGTTCGGCGGGTGGAGCCGGCCTCGAACTGCTATCGCCTTACCCCCCACGTAACCAATCCGGCCGGTGTCACGGTTTTGAGACCAAACGCACGCTGGGCGCGATGCGTCGAGTCGGGCAAAACATCCTCCCCTCCCGTCGCCGATCCGAACGGCGGGCGTGGGGTTAGCCGCGCAGTCTAACTCCCGCCTCCGGGAATTTCCACCCATATCGGGTTGCTGAACGCTATCGATTTTCTCAATGTGCGTTGTTCAGCCGATCCGGGTGCCTCGACCGCCGGTGGATTGCTGTGGAAAACCCCATCCACTCGCACCAGAACGTAGCCGGATCCGCTGATCGCGGCTTCGACGTCCTCGTCGAAGCGAAGGGATCGGTCCCGCCCGCGGAGCATGAAGATCGAGTCGGCCTCCCCGTCGACGATGAGCGTCACCTGGCGGACTTCCACCGGCGACGGGGCCCAGACCTTGAGATGGCCTCGGACGATGCCCGCCGCGGTCACGAGGGTGTCGCCGATCGTTCTTCCCTCCAGCCGGAAATCGATGAAGGGACCGTCGGAGACCACCACCCGGCCGGAGCGGACGGCGTTCATCAACGCGCCGGCGGTGGCCGGTCCGGCTCCGGTGAAGACGAAGCTCCGCGCTCCCCAGGGCGCGTCCCCCAGGAGCCCGTTCGACGCGGCGCCTCCGACCGCGTAGAGGGGATTTCCCGGATCGAGGAGCGACAGCCAACGCTTCCAGTCCGCCTCGAAGGAGGCGCGGTCGGTGGATCCCACCAGTTCGATCGCGTCCGCCCGCCGGGGGTCCTGGACGGAGTCGGGACACGACGGCTCGACGCGACCGGAGACCCCGTCGCGGGCCTCTCCGTGGAGATCGAGCTGGAGGATCCCCGCGGCGCCGCCGTCTCCCGAACCGGCGGCGCGGCTCATGCGCTCGAGGGTGCATCCCAGTCCCGGGCCGGTCTCGCCGCCGCCCACGGGATAGACCGAAGCCGGACCGTTCGGGGTCGCCTTCTCCAGGCCGGGGAGACCGTGGAGCGGCGCGGCCAGGTTCAGGGCGTCGATCACCGGGGCGTAGTCGGTGCGGCGGTCGCGATCGATGGACGCGAACCACTCGATGCCTTCCGAGACCAGGGCCCGCGCGCGGTCCGGCGCCGCGACCTCGACTCCGGGGCTGGGCGCCGTCTGCACGCCCGCGTCCATCGCCACCCATCCCCGGGGAAGGTCGAGCGGAGCGATCACCGCCTGGAGCGCGGCCTCGCGGCCGGAGTGGAAGGTCGCCTCGGCCTCCCACGGCTCGAAGGACGGCCCTCGGGCCGCGACGACCCGGTAGCGCCCGGGAGGAATCTCGGCGCGGATCCCCCCGGTTCCCGAGAACACCGCGCGGCCCGCTCCGTCGGCCCGGCGGTCGGGGCCGAGGTCGGGGTCCGGCGTGCCTTCGATGCCGGTGAAGAGCCACTTGGCGGGCGAGGGTCTCCCGGTCACGTCCACCGCCACCAGGGTGACCGTCGCCGTCTCGGGAAGCTTGAATTCGGCGCGGGCGTCCTTCCCCACCTCGACCCGTTCCTCGCGCTCGCGCTCGGCGGGGCCGCGGCGGGGATGGCGGGCGGTGACGCGATAGCGCCCGGGGGGAAGGGCCAGGGTCACCCGGCCCCGGGTGTCCGTCTCTCCGAGACCCCGGGACACCCCCTCCTCGTCGCGAGCCTCGACCACCGCATCCGCCACCGGGCGGCCGTCGTCTCCCTCGACGTCGGCGCGAAGCTTTCCCACCGGCCGGCCCTTCATCGCCCAGGCCGCTTCCTGGGCGGGGGCGGCGGAGCCTCGGACGGCGAACAGGAGCCGCTCGTAGCGGGCGGTGTCGCCGGGGGCCAGGTCGGGCGACGCCGCCACCAGATCCGACCAGGTGCGGCCGTGGCGGGCGGCGAGATCGCCGGCCGTGCTCACCCACGCGTAGCCGCTTCCCTCCCCCGAGGCGGCGGCGAAGGGTATCGCGCCGGGCGCGGCGGCGGTCAGCGTGCCCCGCCCCGGGGCGTAGGGTTCGGCCCGCCCCCACTCCACCACGTCCCCGAGGGGAAAGGCGGCCAGGGTGTCGGCCCCCATGTTCACCACCGTGGTGCGAACGGCGAGGTAGTCGGAGCCGGCGCGAAGCTCGTAGCGGGTCTCCACCCGGAGCCGGGGGCGATCGGAATCGCTTCCGGGCCACCGGCCGGAGGCCACCAGCACCTGGAGGGAACTGTCGGGGGCGGTGTCGGCCCGGACGTCGTCGTAGCGAACGGGCAGGAGCAGGGAATCCCCGAGGCCGGTGAAGATCCCGCGAAGGGCGTCCCTACCCCCGGCCGGCGCCGCGTCGATGAGGTTCCCGGCCGCCGGGGCCCGGTCCGGACCGGGGCCGGCCACCACCACGGCGAGACGTTCGTTCTGAAGCAGCCAGTCCCCCGCCCTTCCCTGGACCGCGTCCCCGGCCATCGGAGGCGGGGCGTCGAGCTTCCGGAGCGCCGCGAAGGGCGGCGGCGGGGGCGGGACCGGTTCCGGCGGAGGAGGTCCTCCCGCACAGGAAACGGTGACGAGCGATGCGGCGACGAGGAGGGAACGGGAGCGGATGCGCATGGGGGCAATCCTAACCGGTGGGCTCCGGCGCCGCCATTCCCGTCCGCTCCCCGGCGGGGATACGGCGAAGCGGCCGGCACGGAGACGGCCGCGCACCCCCAAAAAAAGGCGGGGGACCGGATGACCGGTCCCCCGCCGGGGTCGAACTCCCGAAGGAGATCAGCGGATGTAGAGCATCTTCCGGGTCAGGACCTGGCTCCCCACCTCGAGGCGGTAGAAGTAGATCCCGGTGCCCGAGTTCCCCATGGTGGCCGCGTCGACGTTGGCGACGTGGTCGCCGGGGGTCATCTCGGCGTCCACCAGGGTGCGCACCAGGCGTCCCTGGATGTCGAACACCGAGAGCTTGACCGGCGTCCGGACGTCCGCCCCCGCGGCCGCCGGCACCTGGAAGTGAATCTCGGTGCGGGCCCCGAAGGGGTTGGGGATGTTCTGGGCCAGCCTGAGCGTCGGCTTGAGCGGATTGTCGCCCACGCCGGTGGAGGTCAGGAACACGATGTCGCTGGCGAACCGCGGCACGATCTCGTAACCGCCGGTGTAGGGGCTCGAGCTGTCGAACTGGCTGGCGATCCCGGTCACCGTGATGTACTGGCTGGTCACCGGGGTCCCGGGGATGTTGGTGTCCAGGTCGATGAACATCTGGACCGAGTCCGGGACGCAGTTCCGGATGTAGTAGCTCACGTTCGTTCCCGCCGGCGACAGGGTGTCGACCCCGGCCGGGAGAGCGGCGATGTTCATGGTGATGAGCTCGCCCTCGAAGGACTCGAAGTCGTCGCAGGAGGTGACGATCTTCGGCGCCGGAACCGCACCCGGACCGTTGATGTCCACCAGCAGCGAGTCGCAGCCGGCGCCCGAGGTGATCTCGAGCTTCCCGTTGTACTGGTCGATCGTCCCCTCGACGGTCACGTCGTCGCCCAGGCCGGGCTGCACGGTGTGGGTGCCGTACTTGAAGACGTCGATCCCGCCGGTGGCATCCTGGATGTAGTACTCGGTGTTGGCGGTCTGGAACACGCCGTAGGGAACGGTGCAGTTGCCCCGGACCCGGACGCCCAGGAACCGGTAGATGTTGGCCTGGTTGGCGTCCACCACCTGGATGTCGCCGATGTTCATCGTCCCCACGAAGTACCCCCGCTCGAAGCCGGCGGTGGTGTCGGGGTTGGCGTTCCGAGCATAGACCGTGTAGCGGACGATGTCGCCGTTCGAAGGCTGCCCGGGGATGGTCGCCTGGAACACGGTGGTGTCGCCCGAGGTGGAGTAGGTGCTCATGCCCACCACGGTCTCCGCGCCGCCGTTCACCGAGTAGTGGAGGTCGGCGGCGGTGGCGTAGAGGACCGTGGCCTGGGCGGTCACCGACTGGTTCGGCACCGGGACGCAGGGGGTGCGGAGCTGGTCGAAGACGTCCGGCGGCGGGTTCAGGCAGGTCGGGTTCGGGTTCCCGGGCGTGTCGTCGATGCCCAGGGTGAACTGCCCGATGACCCACTGGTTGACCAGGTCGGCGCAGCGGTAGACGTGGCCGGGGACGAAGGAGCCGTCCGGGCCGACCGTGGTGGCGCAGTAGAGGTACTCGTCACCGGTCGCGCAGTTCGGTGTGGTCCCCTCGTCCAGCCCCACGCAATCCACGATGGAGGTCCACGGAGTGGTGTCGAAGGTGCCGGTATCGAGCGAGTCGAGATCCTGGCCGTCGGTTCCGGTGAACCCGAACACCAGCATGTGGGTGACGTTGTCGCTGTTCTCGAAGTTCATGGCCAACGTCGCGTCGTATCCGGTGAGCACGTTGGCGTCGCCGGCCTTCAGCGCCGCGAACAGGCTGTCGCCCTGGATGGAGTACCCGTCCAGAGGGGTCACCGACTCGATGGTGCCGCAGAGCGTGCCGGGGGCATCCCCGATCACCAGGTAGGTATAGCCGTTCAGGCTCGTGCCCGGAGCGCCCTTGAGTTCGAAGTATTCGTCGGTATCCGCACCTGGCATGTCGGTGCGGATTTCGTTGATCTTGATCTGGGCCGAAGCCGTCGCGATCATTCCCGTCATCCCGATGCCAAGCGCGAGAAGGAAGACGAGGCGCAGCGTAGGTCGTCTCATGGTGCCGTTAACCCCCTAAGAATGCTCAGCTCACCCTTGGACACACGCAGGAGGGATTCAAAGCGCGGGTGAGCCGGTGCACCCCCCTTTTGAAGATGTCATCGCCTCGTAACTCTATCGTAAGTCGGACCACATTTCAATCACAAAAACTTGACAGAACCATGACAACCGATTGAATTCAAGGGGTTTGGGGCATCAGGGGACGAGCAGCCGGGGAAGGAGGGCCTGGAGGAACCGGGTGAAGGTCTCCCGGACCCGGGCCGTAACCTCCATCACCTCTTGATGGTGGAGCGGAACCGCGCTGAGCCCCGCGGCCAGGTTGGAGATGCAGGAGATCCCCAGGACCTCCATCCCCAGGTGGCGGGCCGCCACCACCTCGGCCACCGTGGACATCCCCACCGCGTCCCCCCCGAATCCCTTGACCATCCGGATCTCGGCCGGGGTCTCGTAGGCCGGTCCCAGGTTCCCCCAGTAGGTTCCCGCGCGGACCCGGGCCAGCCCCAGCTCGGCCGCCGTCTCGCGCGCGACGCCCAGGAGCCGCTTGGAGAAGGGTTCGGACATGTCCACGAAGCGGTCCCGGTCGAGCAGGGGGCCCCGTCCCCGGAGCGGGCTCTGGAACTGGAGGTTCACCTGGTCCTCGATCAGCATGAGG
Organism: uncultured bacterium; assembly: GCA_964424285.1. Lineage (GTDB taxonomy): Bacteria > Eisenbacteria > RBG-16-71-46 > JABDJR01 > JABDJR01 > CAVSKL01. The sequence goes on along the minus strand of CAYRIJ010000006.1, from coordinate 21,669 downwards.
TCTCCCGGCTCCAGCCGGTGATCCACCCCCCCCGCGGCGTTGGTCACCACCAGGACCCGGGCTCCCAGCGCATGCATCACCCGGAGGGGGAAGGTGATCTGGGCCGCCGAGTACCCCTCGTAGAGGTGGAACCTCCCCTGCTGGGCCGCCGCCGGAACGCCCCCGGCCGATCCCAGGACCAGCCGCCCCGCGTGCCCCTCCACCGTGGAAACCGGAAAGCCCGGGAGATCGGCGTAATCCACCGCGATCCGGTCCGCGAAGGTATCGGCGTAGGCGCCGAGCCCGGAGCCCAGGATGAGCGCCACTCCGGGGACCTGGTCGGTGCGGGCCCGGACCGCCGCCGCCGCCCGTGCCACCTCGTCCGGGCCGTAGGTCGTGACGTCGCTCACTCCGCGGTCTCCCGGAGCATGCTCCGCACCTTGGTCACCAGGAGATCGATGGCCACCCGGTTCTTCCCCCCCTCGGGGATGATGATGTCGGCGAAGCGCTTCGAGGGTTCGATGAACTGCTGGTGCATGGGGCGAACGCTCTCTTCGTACTGGGTCAGGATCGATTCGAGGCTCCGGCCCCGTTCCACGGTGTCCCGCCGGATGCGGCGGATGAGCCGGACGTCGGCGTCGGTGTCGATGAACACCTTGATGTTCATCAGCCGGCGGAGCGCCGGGTCCTCCAGGACCAGGATTCCCTCCAGGATCACCACGCTGTGGCCCTCCACCCTCTCGGTCTGGGGGAGCCGGGTATGGCGGGTGAAGTCGTAGATGGGCTTGTCGATGGGCTGCCCCCGGAGCAGGGTTTGCACCTGGTCGAGGAGGAGTTCCCGATCGAAGGAATCGGGGTGATCGAAGTTCAACCGGCCCCGCTCCTCGACCGACAGCCCGGTGAAGTCCCGGTAGTAGGCGTCCTGCTCCAGCATCACCACCTCGGCGGAGCCGAGATTCCGGATGAGGGTCGAGGCCACCAGGGACTTCCCCGAGGCGGTCCCGCCGGCGAGCCCGATGAGCAACGGTCGTTCCATGGATCCTCTCCCCGTCCTAGAAGTGGTCGCGCGGCGGGACGAACTGCGGCCCGAAGCTCCGGGCCACGATCCCGTCCAGCTCGTCCAGCACCCGGGTGAGGAGCGCCACCTTCCGCTTGAGCGGCAGGAAGGTGCTCTTGAAGCCGTTCAACACCAGCTTCCGCACGTCGGATATCCCCAGCTCGAACGCCTCGACGGCCAGGAGGTATTCGCGGGTGATGTTGGTCGCGCTCATCAGGGTGTTGTCGGTGTTCAAGGTGACCCGAAGGTCCTCGTCGTAGTAGAGCCGGAAGGGGTGGTCGGCGAGGCGGCTCACCACCCCGGTCTGCAGGTTGGAGCTGAGGCAGATCTCCATCGGAATCCGGTGGTTGTTCACGTAGGCCATGAGATCGGCGTCCTCGTGGAGCCGGGTGCCGTGGCCGATGCGGTGGGCCCCCAGGTAGTGGATCGCCTGGTGGATGCTGGGGGGGCCGAACCCTTCCCCGGCGTGGCAGGTGCAGTTGATGTTGTTGTTGAGGATCTTGTAGAAGGCCTGGACGTGGTCCTTGGCCGGGTAGTCCTTCTCCGCCCCGGCCAGGTCGAAGGCGACCACCCCGCGGTTCTTGTAGTCCACGCTCAGGTCGGCCAGCTCCATGGTGGATTGGGGAGGGAGGTTCCGGATGCCGCAGACGATCGCCCCGGTGAGGGTTCCGGTCTCCCGGGACGCCTCGTCCAGCCCGGCCAGCACCGCTTCCAGGATCTCGTGCATCGAGTGGCCGTTGTTCAGGTGAAGGATGGGGGAGAAGCGCACCTCCACGTAGCGGACGTTCTCCTTCGCCGCGTCCTCCACCACTTCCCGGGCCACGCGCCGCACCGCGTCGGGCTCCTGGAGAACGGAGAGCGTGAGGTCGAACGCCTCCAGGTACTCCTCCAGGGATTCACAGGCGTCCCCGCAGATCAACCGGCGGCGCAGCTCGTCCTCGCTGTCCACCTTGAGCGCCACCCCCTGCTCCCGGGCCAGCTCCTTCACCGTTTCCAGGCGGAGGGATCCGTCCAGGTGAAGATGGAGATCGGTCTTGGGAATCTCGTGGAGGAAGCTGGGATGATCGAGGATCATCCGGGCCTCGCGCGCCCTCTCGCTCAAACCCTCGGTCGGCTTGTTCGTCATCGTGAAACCCTTTCTCTCCCGCCCGCCCCCGCGGGTCCGTTCCGAGTCCTGTCCCCGTCGCCCGGCGGTCCGGACCCGGTCCGATCCGGCCCGCCCGCGCCCGCGGTCAATTCAGTTCCACCCGGGCCAGGAGCGCCCGGATCTCCTCCCCCGGGCGACGGCGGAGCGCCTCGGGGTCCAGATGGGGCAGGCGGCCGGCATCCACCAGCACCTCGCCGTCCACCACCACCCATCGCACCGCGTCCCGCCCCGCCGCGTAGACGATCCGATCGTAGACCGAAACCCGTTCCGGTCCAAAGCTCTGGGGGCGGTCCAGGTCCAGGACGGCCAGGTCCCCCGCCTTCCCCGGTTCGATGCTCCCCAGCTCGTCCTCGAGCCCCATCGCCCGCGCCCCTTCCACCGTGGCCAGCTCCAGCGCCTCTTCCGCCCGGAACGCGCCGGGGCCGCGCTTGAATCCGGTGAGGAGGGCGGCGAGCCGCATCTCCTCCAGGACGTCCATGTCGTTGTTGCAGGGGGCGCCGTCGGTCCCGATCCCCACCGCGAGGTTCGGCCGGCCGCGGAGGAAGACGATGTCGGCGATCCCCGAGCCCAGCTTGAGATTGGCCGAGGGGCAGTGGGCGATCCCCATCCGCCGGCCCGCCAGCACCTCCAGCTCCCGCTCTCCCAGCCACACCGCGTGGGCCGCGCGGAGATCGGCGTCCAGCACCCCCCGCTGATCCAGGAACTCCATCTGGCTCGTGCCGAGGGCTTCGCGCACCGAGGTCTCCTCGTCGCGGCTCTCCAGGAGATGGGTGTGCATGGGCGCTCCCAGGGAGCGGGCCAACCCGGTCGCCCCCTCCCAGAGCCGGGGGGAGCAGGAAAGGATGAACCGGGGGCAGACCGCGCCCCGGATCCGGCCGCGCCCTTCCCCGTGCCACTTGCGGTGGAGCGCCTCGGCCTCGGCCAGGCCGGCCGCCGGGTCCTCGGCCAGGGGCGCGGGGACCCCGGCCCCGGTATCCATGAGACATTTCCCCGCGGTGGCCCGGAGCCCCGAGTCGAGCACGGCCCGGAACACCCCCTCCATCCCCCGCACCACTCCGATCTCCTGGACGGTGGTGGTGCCGGAAAGCAGGCAGTCCGCCGCCCCCAGCATCGCCGACCAGTAGGCGCTCTCCTCGGTGTGCGCCGCCTCCAGGGGCCAGATGCGGTCCCGAAGCCAGCTCAGGAGCGTCCGATCCTCGGCCAGCCCGCGGAAGAGTGCCTGGCCCAGGTGCACGTGGCCCTGGATGAGCCCGGGAAGAACGTGGAGCCCGCGGGCGTCGAGGAGCCGACTCCCCGGGGGCGCCTCGAGATCGCGGCCCACCGCGGCGATGCGCCCCTCGGTGATGAGGACGTCCTCCTCCACTACCCGGCGGCCGGGATCCATGGTGACCAGCGTCCCCCCGGAGACCAGGAGGTGCCGGTGGGAGCGGGGGCGGTTCACGAGTTGGCGTACACCTCTTCCTTCAGGACCCCGATGTAGGGGAGGTTCCGGTAGATACCCAGGTAGTCCAGGCCGTAACCCACCACGAATTCGTTGGGGCACTCGAAGCCCACGTACTTGACCGGCACCTCCTCGACCCGGGCCTCCCGCTTGTCCAGGAGCGCGCAGATCTCCACCGAGGCCGGATGCCGGGTGTTCAGGTTGTCGAGGAGGTAGCTCGCGGTCAGGCCGCTGTCGATGATGTCCTCCACCAGGAGCACGTCCCGCCCGGTGATGTTCTCGTTCAGGTCCTTCAGGATGCGCACCACGCCCGTGGACTGGGTGCCCCCGCCGTAGGAGGAGACGGACATGAAGTCCACCTCCAGGTGGGTGTTCATGGTCCGCACCAGGTCGGCGATGAAGGGGAAACATCCGTTCAGGATGCCGACCATGAGCACCCGCCGGCCGGCGTAGTCGCGGACGATCTCGTCCCCCATCTCGCGGACCTTGGCCTGGATCGCCTCGTGGGTGAAGAGGACCTCCCGAAGCCCGGACCCGATGCCTTCCTGCCAATCCTTCATGCGTTCGTCTCCCGAGGGGTTTGGGTACCGGGTCCCGGGACGCGGCCGGGACCCCCGCGCGGGAGTCCCGACCGGGAACCGGCCGGGCCTCCGGGATACAGACTACAACAGCATGCCGGCCAGGGTGGCGGTCAGGGCGCTGGCCAGGGCCCCCACGATCATCGCCTTGAAACCCAGCCGGGCCAGGTCGTGGCGCCGTTCGGGGGCCATCCCCCCGATCCCCCCGATCTGGATGGCGATGCTGCTCAGGTTGGCGAAGCCGCACAGGGCGTAGATGGAGATCACGTACGCCTTGTCCGAGAGCTGTTGATGGAGCGATCCGAGCTGGATGTAGGCCAGGAACTCGTTCACCGCCAGCTTGGTCCCGATCAGGTTTCCCACCGCGGGGGCGTCGTGCCAGGGAACCCCCATCGCCCAGGCCATGGGGGCGAACGCCCAGCCGAAGATCTTGGCCAGGGTGAGGTCGCTCAGGAAGGGCATCGATCCGGCCAGGGGGTGGGAGACCTTCAGCAGGATGTAGTTGACGAGGGCGATGAGGGCGATGAACGCGATGAGCATGGCGCCCACGTTGGCCGCCAGCTTGAGCCCGGTGGCCGCCCCCGAGGCGGCGGCGTCGATCACGTTCACCGTGTCCTTCTCCACCTCCACCTTCACGTAACCCGCGGTCTGGGACTCGCGGGTTTCCGGCACCGCGATCTTGGCCAGGGTGAGCGCGGCGGGCGCGCTCATCACCGAGGCGGTCAGGAGGTGCCCGGCGTCGATCCCAAACCGCACGTAGGCGGCCATCACCCCCCCGGCCACGGTGGCGAATCCTCCCACCATGACCGCCATCAGCTCGCTGATCGTCATGGAGGAGACGAAGGGACGGACCATGAGCGGAGCCTCGGTCTGCCCCACGAAGATGTTGGCCGCGGTGGAGAGGGTCTCCGAGCCCGAGGTCTTCATGGTCTTCTGCATCACCCAGGCCACCCCGGCCACGATCCGCTGCATGATCCCCAGGTGGTAGAGCACCGACATGAGGGCGGAGAAGAAGATGATGGTGGGCAGGACGTGGATGGCGAAGATGACCCCGAGCTCCACCAGCTTGCCGGTGCCGCTGTCAGTGACCTGGACATAGCCCTGCATGGCCCCCGGCCCCAGGCTCTTGGCGATGTCGGGGGTCGAGCGGTAGAGGTTCCCGAAGAGGAAGCCGGCCCCCGCGTCGGTGAAGGAGAGGAGGCGGTTCACCATCGCCCGGCCCAGCTCGAAGAGGCGCTCTCCGGGGCCGGTCTTGAGGATCAGCACCGCGAAGATCAGCTGGAGACCGAGCCCCCAGGCCACGGTTCGCCACCGGATGGCCCGGCGGTCGGTGCTGATCAGCCAGCAGATGCCCAGGATCATCACCACCCCGATGAGACCCACGAATCGGCTCATGTCTCCCCCTCGGGGCATCGCCCCGCGGCTCCGCCCCCGGTTGTCCCCGTCGGCGCTCACCCATCGGCCCCGAATTCCGGAGCCGGACCGGGCCCGAACCCCCCGTCGCCGGACGGAGGAAGCGGCGGCCGGATGATCCTCCCTCGCCGCCGGGTAACATTCCCGTCGGAGGCGGGGTTATGACGGGCGCCCGCTTGGAATTCGGTGGTCGGCATGAGCCGGGCCGTGGATTGTGCCCCGATCGGCCCGGGGAGGCAAGTGCATGCGGAGAGGAATCCTCCGGAAGAGCTTCGCCCTCGCCCTCGCCGCGCCGCTCCTGGTCCTCCCCGCCGCGGCGCGGGCCGGGGGATGGCGGGTCTCGGCGTCGGGAGCGGTCCAGGGGACCGGAGCCGAATCCGCGGTTCGCGAGGTCGCCCTCCGAGGCACCTTCCTAGACCTGGACCGGACCCCGGGCCTGGCCCCGATGGGGGCGGCGGCCCGACTCGGGGTGGGGCGGGACCTGGGCCGGCTCCGCCTGGAGCTGATCGGCGCCTGGTCCCGGAACCGGGGCTCGGGGAACGCGGGGGCCGGGTTCGCCTTCAACGGGGGCGTCTATCCTCCCGGCCACCCCGTCACCGCCACCCTCACCACCTGGAGGCTCGCCGCCCTGGCCGGCTACCCGATCCACCGGTGGAGCGGGGGCGAGCTTCGGGGCCTCGGGGGGGTCGAGTACTACCATCCCATCCTGGCCATGGCCGCCCACCCCGCCGTTCCCACCCACGACCCCGAGGAGGACTTCCTGCAGTTCCTCCCGCTTCCGGTTCTGGGGGTGGAGGGCTCCTTCGCCCTCTCCCCCGGCTGGGAGCTTCACGCCCGAGGCTTCGCGGGGACCGCCCGGAACTGGAACACCCACCGGAGCGAAGGGGGGCCGATGCGCATGGACCTCACCCTGGCCGAGGGGGAAGTGCGGCTGGACCGGCGGATTCACGGACCTTACCTTCTGGAGGGGGGGTACGACTTCCGGTACGCGGAAGGTACCCTGGAGAGCGGCCAGGACGGGAACTGGATTCGTTCCCGGGAGCACGGGCTGTTCCTGGGCTTCCGCGTGGGGGGATGACCGGACGGGACGGCGTCGCCGCGGTCCGGCATTCCACGGATAGAAACAGGGAGGGAGCGCGGCATGAAGACTTCGATGGCGGCGGCTTTGGCCGGCGTCCTGATCCTTGCGTCGGGCGCGGCGGCCGGGGCCTGGGAGTACCCCACCGACCCCGGCGCGCTCCAGCCGCCGATGGAGTTCACCGCCCTCACCATCGTCACCCCCGACTCGGCCCGGCTCGCGAGCTGGTTCGTGCCCGCCCAGGACTCGGCCGGGGCCCTGCTTCCCGGCGCGCACCCCGGGCTGCTGGTGCTCCCCGGGGACGACGACACCATGGACCGGCGTCTCCCCCTGGTGGCGGCCATGGCCCGCCGGGGCTTCAACGTCTTCACCTTCGACCACCGCGGCCGCGGCCGGAGCAGCGATTTCTCCATCCCCCGCGACGCCCTCGTTCTCCCCGAGTTTCTCGACGACGCCCACGCCGGCCTCTGGGTCCTCTGGAAACGCCCGGAGGTGGACACCACCCGGGTCGCGGTCTACGGCGAATCCAAGGGGGCGTGGCTGGCCTTCGCCCTGGCCGGGGAGCGCACCGAGGTGCGGGGGATCGTGGCCGCCTTTCCCCCCACCGGGCCCAAGGACTGGATCCCGGTCCTGGAGCAGGCCCATCCCGACCGGAAGTTCTTCGTCCCCGACGGGTGGAAGCGCCGGGACGACCCCGAGAAGGTGGTGAACCGGTTCAACGGACCGATCTTCTTCATCGCCGGGGACGCCGATCTCACCAACCCGACCTGGATGGCCGAGTCGCTCCATCGCCGCTACCCTCGTCCCAAGGACCTCTGGGTGATCCCGGGAGCGGCCCACGACGGGGACCGGACCCCGGAGAAGGTGGCGGGGCGGGAGTACTACGACCGGATCGCCGCGTTCCTCACCCGGGAGCTGGCCAAACCCCCGCACCGGGGCTGGCCGGAACGTTGAGCGCCGCCGGAGCGGCGGACCCGGTCTTCGGAGCCGGGGGGCCCGCCTTTCGGAAGACCCATCCGTCCATGAAAACCAATCAGGAGAGCCCCGATCATGACGCGTCTTCGCACCGCCCTCATCGCCGCCCTCGTATTCTCCGGGATCCTGGGGTGTTCCTCGGGTAACGGCGTCCTTCCTCAGACCCTGGACGACATGGAAAGCGGGGCCGAGGACCTGATCGACCTCGTGGCCGCCGGAGACGTTTCCGGAGCCATCAGCAAGGCGGCGGAGATCCAGTCGGACTGGAAGGTGATGCGGCCGGAGGTCGCCCGGGCCGGGGCCACGAGGGAGACGATCGAGGGAATGGACCGGGCGGTGGACGCCCTGGTCGCTCCCCAACTCCACGAGGACCCCCTGGCCATGGAGCGCGCGGCCAACGAGGTGAGCCGGTACATGCCCGATCTCTTCCGGCTCTACTCCATCGCGATCCCTCCGGCCACCCTGAGGCTCGACTACCTGGGACGCTCCCTGGCCCTCGATGCCCGGGAGGACCAGATGGACCACGCCGGCCGCGACGTGGACGAGATGCAGCGGGTCTGGGGGGACCTCCGGCCGGAAATCGCCTCCCATCCCGGCGGGGACAAGGTGGCCGCGGGATACGACCTGAACCTGGAGAGCGCCCGCGCGGCCGTCGCCGCCGCGGACTCCACGCTCCTCCAGGACGCAGCCCGGCGAAGCCTGGAGACCGTCGACCTCATGGAAGGGCTGTACGGCACCGCGAAGACGAAGGATTAGACCCGGTCCCTAGCGGACCCCGGTCGGGCCCCGCGCCCGGCCGGGATCCTCCACCGATCACTCCGCGGCCGGAGGCAGGTCGTTCCAGTTCAGGATCACGTTGTAGACGAACCGGAAGTCGGACAGGTTCAGGTAGCGGTGCATGGGGTTGAAGGCGAAGAGTATCACCCTCCCCTTCCCCGCGGGAACGTCGAGGATGGCCGGCTTCCCGTTCACCGTCCCCTCCCCCTTCACGTAGCCCGAGAGCACCAGGCGGTGGTCCGCCGGCTTGCCGGTCCCGGCGTCCCGGCCGTCCGTCGAACCCTCCGGGTGACCGCCGGGCTTCGCCCCGGCGTCCGGCTTCGACTCCGCGTCCTCGGCCTCCTCGTCCTCCACCTTCCTCGTTCCGAACTGCACCACCGCGTACTTCCGGTGGAGCTTGTCCACGTCGAAGAGGGGGCCGTTCCCCCGGAAGACGTGGGTCAGGTCCGGGTAGCCGTAGGTGATGGGGTGGGCGCGCCGGAGCACCTTGGCCCGGAGCACCGACCCGGGGGTCTGCACCGCCCCCCGAGGCGCCGTCTCCACGTCCCGGACCAGCCCCCCCTCCACCGGGAGGGTGCCGGCGTTGGCCATGGTCACGAACACCCCGCCGTCCCGCAGGAAGGCCTGGAGGTTCAGGAGCCCTTCGAAGCCCATGCCCCCGGTCACGTCCGGGGACGCGTCGGGGATCCCGTGGCTCGGGTACTTCGCGGTCTTGGTGTAGGCGAGAGGACCGTACCTCGGATCGATCCCGTGCACGATGCTCGTGAAGCCTCCCCAGGTGTTCGGGAAGAGGATCACGTCGAAGCGGGCCCGGAGCCCTCCTTTCCGGAGGTCGTCGTCGTTCAACAGGGTGTAGGGGATCTCCCCGCGATCGAGGGTGTAGCGGACCCAGCCGCAATCCTGGGTGGCGATCCAGGTGTGATAGACCCCGACCCGGGGGAGATCCAGGTCGTGGCGGGGGACGTCGGGAACGGCGTCCGCGGCGGCGAATTCCAGGCCCAGCCGGTCGGCCGCCCCGGCCACCGCGTCCCTGGGGGCGTGGACGATCCAGCTTCCCTCGGGGTACTCGACCCCGGCGGCGGTGAAGGTGGTCTCCGCGGCCTCGACCCGGTATTTCCCCAGGAGGACCCGGGCGGAGAGGAACGCGGTCTGGCCGGTGTCCTTCAGGAGATAGAGACCGCCCCGGCCTTCCACCGCGCCGGGGAAGCGCACCGGACCGGCGACCTGCTCCATCGCCGTCTCCAGGATCCCCTTGTCGTCGACCCGGCTCCCGTCCACCCCGTACATGAGCCCGAAGGTCCAGGCCACGTCGTCGTAGGGCGGGTTGGACTCGTCGGCGGGAAACTTCTGCTCCTCCAGGAAATTCAAGGCGGCGTTCCGGTAGGGCTGGTCCATGCGCACCACGTAGCTCCCCGCCGCCCACACCGTGTCCTTGGCCGCGAAGTCCGCGGTCAGCCGGTGGACCTCGATCCCGTGCCGCGCGAGCAGGTTCAGGAGATGGGCCAGCCGGGCCGGGTCGCGCTGAGCGGTGGGGAACATCCAGGCGAAGGGGGCTTCGCTCCCCCCTCGCTCCACCGCCCGGTTCCCCTTGAGCCAGAAGTTGGTGAGCAGCTCTTCCCGGTGCTTGGCCGCATAGCCGAGCGCCGAGAGCACCCCGGCCTCCATGTAGTTGGTGTTGTCCCGGAGCGACCAGGTGATCTTCTTGTGCGGGGGCCAGGTGTTGTACCACTGGACGTCGGTGACCGGCTTCCCGGCGAATTTCTGCTTGCTCAGATCGCGCTCGAAGGTTCCGGCCATCGAGTTCCCGAAGGTCTCGTAGAAGCGGCCGATGGAGTTGTGGTTGTTGGCCACCGAGAACAGGTACCCGGGCCACCAACCGTCCCAGAACCCCCAGGTCCATACCCCGGGGAGCCCCTGGGCCTGGAGTTCCGACACGTCGTGATAGGCGAACTGGGTCCACTCCCCCACCGTGACCGGGTCCACCGCGTCGGTGTAGGGACCGTGCCCGGTCATCGCGTAGAGGAGGGGGATCGACTCGTGGAGGTCGTGGATCACCTGGGGATGGTATTTCCAGTAGGTGTCGTTCACCGAGCGGGTGAGGGGAAGGGTGAGCTGGATCCCGTCCCGGTTGTTGTCGTGGAGGACGTAGTGCCCCCAGTAGGGCGGGGAGCTGAACTCGTCCAGCTCCTCGAAGGGGAGGTCCCGCCCCTTCAGGTGCCGGTAGTACCACTGGACCACCCGGTCCCGGCCGTCGGGCTCCATGACCGGGGTGATGAGCACCACGTCCTGGGCCCGGATCTCCCGGATCTCGGGCCTCTCGCTCACCGCCAGCCGGTAGGCCAGCTCCATCAGCATCTCGGGGGGGCCGGTCTCGGTGGAGTGGAGCCCTCCCATGATGTAGTAGACGGCCCGCCCCTCCCGGGCCAGGGACGCCGCCTCTTCCCGCCCGGTCTTCCGCGGATCGGCCAGCTTGGCGTTGATCTCCCGCCAGCGGTCGATCCCGGCCAGGTTCTTCTCGTCGGAGACGAGGACCAGCAGGATGTCCCGCCCCTCGATGCTGGTGCCGATCTTCTCCAGCCGCACCCGGGGGCTGGCCGCGGCCAGCTTCCGGTAGTAGTCGTAGATCGTGGCGGTGTCCGACAGCTCGTCCGGGGCCCCGGCCAGGTGCCCGAGCACCCGGGTGGGCGACGGCACGGTCTCCGAGGCGGGGACGTAGGCCACCGACGCCGGGAGGTATTCCGGAGAGGTGGTGTAGGCGGCGATGGAATCCACGCTCCCCGGTTCCGGGGTGTCGGGGGCGTAGGGTCCCTCCGCGGCCCGGAGCGCGGGGACCGGGGCCGGGACGGAACAGAGCGCGATGAGGACGGCGATGCGGACGAGCGCGCGGATCATGTGGGTCCCCCCTGGAAGGATCAGTCCTGGTCGGCGAGCAGGCGGCGGAGCGCGCGGATCTGGCCCGCGTGGTAGGTCAGGTGGCCGAGGAGCCGGACGAGATAGGCGTGAACCGGCCCCCCGCCCGGAAAGGTGTCCACCGGGGCGGCCTCGTTCAGACCGCGGGGATCGAAGGCCAGGAGCGCGGTCCGGGTCTCCACGCACGCCTCGTCCCACATCTCGAGGACCCGGCCCTTTCCCACCCAGGGCTCGGCCTCGAATTCGCGGTCCCGCTGGCGCTCGTAGTCGGAGCCGGCCAGGAGGTGTCCGATGAAGTGCCTCAGGTTCCCGGTCAGGTGCAGGGCGAGGTTGGCCGGGGAGACCATGCCCGGAACCGGGCGATTCCAGAATCCGCTCTCGGGTATCGCGTCCAGGTCGGCCCTCACCGAGTTGCGATAGCGTTCCACCATGTCCGCGGCGTCGGCCAGGAGGCCGCCTTCCGTCATCTCCGTCATTGGGTTCCTCCAGCCGGCATGAGTCGTCGTACCCGTTCCACCACCGCCTCGGGCGAGAAGGGCTTGGCCAGGAAGCTCTCGTCCTCCAGCCCGGGGACCCCCTCCAAGGTCTCGGGGGCCGCCCCCGACATGTATAGCACGCGAAGGCCGGGTCGAAGCGCCCTCAGGCGCGTCCCCAGCTCCCCCCCGTTCATGTCCGGCATGTCCATGTCGGTGAGGAGCAACCGAATGCTCCCGTCCTCGTGGAAGAGCCTCAACGCTTCCGTCCCCCGCGCGGCCTCCCGGACCCGGTAGCCTTCCCGGACCAGCACCTGGACCACCAGCCGGCGGAGCGCCGGCTCGTCCTCCACCACCAGGATGCATCCGCCCGCGGCCGCCGGCTCGGCGTCCGGGGCGGGAGCGGGGCGCGAAGCGACGGGCCCGGACGCCGCCGCGATCGGCAGGTAGATGTGGAAGGTGGTTCCCACGGCGGCGGCGCTGGTCACCTCGATGAAGCCCCCGGCCTGTCGCACGATCCCGTAGATGATGGCCAGCCCGAGCCCGGTCCCGTGCTCCTTGGAGGTGAAGAACGGTTCGAAGATCCGCTCCTGGGTGGCCGGGTCCATGCCCGTCCCGGTGTCGGAAAAGGTCAGCCGGACGTGAGCCCGCTTGGCCGGCTCCCCCTGGGGGGGCGGGAGCGGATCGTCCACGTCCGCGTTGGCGGTCTCGACCAGGATCTCCCCCCCCTCGGGCATGGCGTCGCGGCCGTTCACCGCGAGATTGATCAGCACCTGCTCGATCTGGCTCCGGTCGGCCAGCGTCGGGCCGAGTTCGGGGTCGAGCCGGGTGGTGAGCTCGATTCCGGGCCCCACCGTCCTCCGGAGGAACCGCGACATCTCCCCCACCACCTCGTTCAGGTTCAGGAGCCGGGGCTCCACCGTCCGGTGGCGGCTCACCGCCAGGAGCTGGTGGGTGAGCGCGGTCCCCCGCTCCGCCGCCTCGAGGATCGCCTGCACGTCCTGCCCCATCTCGGGGTCGCCCTGCGCCCGCTCCGCCAGGGTCTCGGCGTACCCGCGCACCACCCCCAGGATGTTGTCGAAGTCGTGGGCGATCCCGCCGGCCAGCCTCCCCACCGCCTCCATCTTCTGGGACTGGCGGAGCTGCTCCTCCAGGCGTTTCCGCTCGGTGTTGTCCAGGACGAACCCGTGGATCTCCTTCAGCTCGCCCCGCTCGTCGAACACCCCGATCAGGTTCTCCACCAGGTGGACCGGCGTCCCGTCCACCCGCCGGCACTCGATCTCGTGGAGTTCGAGCTTTCGATGCCGGGCGAGGAGCTCCAGGAGCAGACCCCGGGACTCCGGGGTGTGGTAGTGGAGGTTGGCGTTGCTCGACGCCGCCTCGGCGGGCGACGCGTAGCCGAAGATGCGGGCGAAGGCCGCGTTGCAGCTCAGGATGCGCCCGTCCGGCGAACTGACGAAGTCGCCGGTCAGGTCGTCGTCGAAGAACCGGCGGTAGCCGGCGGCGGCGTCCCGGTCCCCGGGGGGATGGGCGGACGGATCGCGCGAATCGAATATCCGGTTCATGGTTCGGTCTCGGGAGGACGGGGGGCCCCACCGGGGCGGAGGCTCACGACGGGATGTCGACTTCGTCCACCACCCCCACGATGACCGCGCGCACCGGACCCTTCGGGTCGCGGGTCACCTGCCGGGCGGAGTTCCCCTCGTCGATCAGTAGCACAAGCTCGCCCGCCCCCGCGTCCACGGAATCAAGGGCGACGACGTAGCGACCGTCGGGTCGGAGCGCGCCGTCCACCCGGTCCACGATGAGGAGCCGTCGCCCCCCGTAGAAGGGGTGGTGCACCGTCGAAACCACGGTGCCGCTGACGCGTCCAAGGAACATGGTTCAGAGGTCCTCGACGTGGTCCACGATCCCCACGATGGCGTGATCCACGGGAACGAACGTTTCGGGCAGGGCGA
>CAYRIJ010000006.1:0-7873 GCA_964424285.1 uncultured bacterium | reverse complement strand
TGGCGTCGGCGCAGACCAGGAGGTCCCCCGCCGGCTGGAGCTTCCGGTCGAGAGGCTGGACCAGGAGCATCTTCACCCCGTCGAGCCCCTCGCTCTTCACCGTGGCCACCAGGGTGCCGCGCACCCGTCCCAGTTGCATCAGCCTTCCGTCAGGTTCCACTGGGTCGCGAAGCGCGTCCCGGCGAGGATGTTCCCGGCCATCTCCTCGTGGAGGCGGGGGATGACCACCTTGTGGAGCAGGTTCCCGGGATCGATCACCCCGGCGCCGATCTCCACCGCGGCCTCGACGTCGGGCTGCTCCCCGGCGAAGAGGCAGAACGCCTTTCCGCCCAAACCGTTGGCGAGCCGGATCTCCACCAGGGACACCCGCGCCCCCTTCATCCCGGCGTCCGCCGCCCGTATCACCGAGGCGGTGGTGCGGGTCTCGATCACCCCCAGGGTGTCGATGGGCCCGGGGCGGCGCGCCCCCGCCACCGCGTTCCCCACCTCCGGGTGCACGTCGGGGAGGAACAGCCGGTCCACCAGGGCCGGCGCGCCCGCGGCCTCGCCCGCGGCCAGCGCTTCCTCCACGCTGGCCACGTCCCCGTCCACCAGGACGAGGTACTTCCCGGGCTGGACGCTCCCCGCCACCAGGGCCCGGACCGGGGCCCGCTTCACCATGGCGTCGCCGGCGCGCATGCCCAGGGCGATGCTCGAGAACTCCAGGAGTCCCACCGCGGGAACGGTGATCCCGGGGGCGAGGTCCGCGGCTTCGATCGGGTCCATGGCGATTCCGTCCTCAGACGATCCGGAAGCGGTCCACCAGCACGCAGCGCCGCCAGCGGGTGAAGGTGCGGGCGCGGGTCATCCCTTCGCCGGTGGGGCTGGCGATGGAGAACGAGGTGAAGCCCTCGCCTCCCGCCCCGAGGCCGGCCAGGCACGACCCGTTCTTGACGAAGATGGAGCAGTCCATGACCCGGGCCATGCGGCTCAGGGCGTCCACGTTCCGGGAGTGCATGGTCGCGGTGTGGCGGAAGTTGTGCTCGGCCTGCTTGGCCAGGTCGATCCCCTGGTCCACGTCCCGCACCCGGGCCAGCGGCATGACCGGCATCATCTGCTCGGTCCACACCAGCGGGTGATCCACCGGAACGTCGACCAGGACCATGCGGGTCTCGTCCGGCACGGTGATCCCGATCTCCTTCAGGATCACCGAGGCGTTCTTCCCGATCATCTCCTTCTTCACCACCCCGGGCTTTCCCGGTCCGCGGATCTCGGTGAAGATCGCCTTCTCCAGCTTCCGGAGCTGCCAGCCGTTCAGCTCGAACGCCCCCGCCGCCACCATGGCCTTCTTCAGGCGGTCGGCCACCGAGTCCACGCAGATCGTCTCCTTCTCGGTGGTGCAGACGATCTGGTTGTCGAAGGAGCCCCCGCGCACGATGTCCGCCCCGGCCTTCTCCAGGTCCGCGGTCTCGTCCACCACCGCGGGCGGGTTCCCCGGCCCGGCGCAGATGGCCCGCTTGCCGCTGGCCATGGCCTCCTTCACCACCCCCGGACCCCCGGTCACCAGGAGCAGGTTCACGTCCTTGTGGCGCATCAGCTCCTGGGCGCTCTGGATGGTGGGGGTGGCCACGCAGGTGATGAGGTTGGGCGGGCCCCCGGCGGCCACGATGGCCTGGTTCAGGAGCTGCACCGTCTTGGCCGAGCAGTTCTTGGCGTTGGGATGGGGGTTGAACACCACCGCGTTCCCGGCGGAGAGGATGCCGATGGAGTTGTTGATGACGGTGGCGGTGGGGTTGGTGGTCGGAGTGATCGAGGCCACCACGCCGAAGGGGGCCAGCTCCATCAGGGTGAGGCCGTGGTCCCCGGTGTGGACCAGCGGCTCCAGGTCCTCGGGACCCGGGCTCTTGTTGGTGACCAGGAGGTTCTTCTCGATCTTGTCCTCGTAGCGCCCGAGGCCGGTCTCCTCCCGCGCCATCCAGGACAGGAGCTGGGCGTTGTGGCGCATGGCCACCCGCATCTGGGCCACGATGTCGTAGCGGAGCGCGAGGGTGCGCCCGCTCATGTCGCGATGGGCGGCCCGGGCCGCGGCGACCGCGCTCTCCACGTCGGCGAAGATGCCGTCGGAGCCGGGCTGGGGGGGAGGCGGCAGAGGCCTCCCCTCCGGGGTGTTCCCCTCGCGGAGCCCCCCCAGGACTTCGGTGACCGCGCGGTTGATCTCCTCGCGGGAGATGCTCATCCGCTCCTCCTGCTATTCCTTGGACTTGTCATACACGCGCTCGGAGTCCACTTCCCAGGTGTCCACGATGGCCATGACCACCGCGTCGCAGGGACGATCCTGGGTGTACCGGGTCTGCCGGGCGCTGGAGCCGGTGGCGAAGAGGACGACCTCCCCGACCCCCGCCCCCACGCCGTCGGCCGCGACCACGAAGGTCCCGGTGTTCTTTCCGTCCGCGGAGATCTGCCGGAGCAGGAGGAACTTGAGCCCCTCCAGGGTCTCCTCCTTCCGGCTGGCCACCACGGTGCCCACCACCCGAGCGAGAAGCATGGGTTCTCCTTGAGCACGGCGGCCGGGGCGGCGCCCCGGCCGCGCGCGTCGTGGTTCCTACTTGCCCCCGCCCATCTCGGCCTTGGCTTCCTTGGCCCGGCCGAGGGGAAGGGCGATGTCCACGTTGACGTGAGGCCGGGGGATGACGTGCACGCTCACCACCTCGCCGACCCGTTCCGCCCCGCGGGCGCCGGCGTCCAGCGCGGCCTTGACCGCGGCCACGTCGCCGCGAACGATGGCGGTCACGTAACCGCCCCCGATCTTCTCGTAGGACACCAGCTCCACCTTCGCCGCCTTGACCATGGCGTCGGCGGCTTCCACCATCGCCGCGAATCCGCGGGTTTCAATCATGCCGAGCGCTTCTGCCATCGCTCCCTCCGTGTTCCATGGGTTCGGCCTCCGCCGGGGGCGGGGCCGAGGTCTCGTCGCCTCGATCGATCAGGTCCGTACGGCCGTTCCCGTCCTTCGGGCCCGACCCTTCCGAGTTCCCTGGGCCGGCGGGGGGCCCTCCAGAGGGCCTCATGGGCCCTCCGCCTCCCCGTCGGCCGCAAGACGTCCGCCGTCCATCGGCGTCTTCCGGTCTGGTTCCGGTCAGCTCTCGCGCCCGGTGAGGCCGGCGATGGCCGCCTCCGCCGCGCGGAATCCCACGTCGATGTCCCGCTCTTCCCCGCCCAGATAGATCCGCCCGAAGGAGCCGAAGGCCCGCACCTCCAGGATGTTGATGTCCGCCGCCTTCTCCGCCTCGTTGGCGGCCAGGGCGGCGTAGGCCGCGGGCTCGAGCTCCATGACGTACAAACTGTGTCCCGGCACCAGCATGTTACCGTGCCGCATCCGGTTGATGAGCTGGGCCTGGAGCGGGTCCACCAGCCGGATGACCTGGCTCGAGAGCACCTTGGGCTTCCGCCGATCGTGCTCCTCCAGGCCCAATGCGTCCAGGATCGCCTGCCCCGCCTGCCGGACGTCCCCCTGGGAATCGGAGTGTACCTCCAGGAGGCCGTAGAGCCGCTCCACCACCTGCATGCCGGGAAAGACCCGGGTGGCCTTCACCGCGATGTCGGTGATGCGGTTGATCTCGATCCCCGGGGAGATCTCGACGTAGAGGCAGGCCTGGCCGGGAACCGGCAGGAACCCCCCCGCCACCGTGCCCAGGAACGCCGCGTGCTGCGGCTGCAGGCTGTCCAAAAAGACGTAGGAGCGCAAGTCGATATTCGATTTGGCCATCAATAGGGTCCTTTCGGGATGGGGCCGGCCACCGTCTCCCCCTCGGCTTCCTTCACGATGCGAACCCCGGCCGAGGCCC
Organism: uncultured bacterium; assembly: GCA_964424285.1. Lineage (GTDB taxonomy): Bacteria > Eisenbacteria > RBG-16-71-46 > JABDJR01 > JABDJR01 > CAVSKL01. The sequence continues at coordinate 4,049 of CAYRIJ010000006.1, read as the reverse complement.
CGATGCGGGTGGCCCCCGCCTCGATCATCCCCAGGGCGTCCATGTAGTTCCTGATCCCGCCCGCCGCCTTGACCCCCATCCCCGGTCCCACCGTGGACCGCATGATGGCCACGTCGCGGATGGTGGCCCCGCCGGAGGCGAAGCCGGTCGAGGTCTTCACGAACTCGGCGTGGGCGCGCTTGGCCAGGAGACAGGCCACCACCTTCTCCTCGTCGGTGAGGAGCGCGGCCTCGATGATCACCTTCACCAGCACCGACGACTCGTGGCAGGCCTCCACCACCGCGCGGATGTCCTCCTCCACCAGGTCGTAGTCCCCGCTCTTGAGCGCCCCCACGTTGATCACCATGTCCACCTCGCGGGCCCCCTCGCGGATGGCCTTGCGGGCCTCGAAGGCCTTGGCCGCGGGGGTGGTGGCCCCCAGGGGGAACCCCACCACGGTGCAGACCACGGCGTCGGCCCCGGCGAGTTCCCGGGCGCAGAGCTTGACGAAGCTCGGGTTCACGCACACCGAGGCGAAGTGGTACTGGCGGGCCTCGGCGCAGAGCTTCTTGATCTGGTCGTCGGTGGCGTCGGGCTTGAGCAGCGTGTGGTCGATGTAGCGCGCGATGTCCCGGGGGACGGCGTGGCTCCCCGGGGTGCCGCTGAACCGCGAGGCCCCCGCGGCCACGAAGGACCGCATGGTCTCGGGGCTCTTCTGCTCGGGGGTGGCGCTTCGGGCCCGGTCCTCGGAGTCGGCGGGGTTCGGGTGCACGAACGCGGGGCGGTCGGGGGCTCCCCTGGCCGCGGGCGCGTGCTTGGCGGGAGGCTCGTAGGGCCGGTAGGAGCGTTGATAGGCGGTGAGGTCGGCGGCGCGGTCGGGCCGGTCCGCCGTGGGCTTGCCGGGAGCGTCGGTCGCGGGCGGTGAGGCGCCCGGCGCCCCGCCCCGGGCCTCGCGGAGCCGGGCCATCACCTCCTGGGTGATCCGGTCCACCAGGGCGTCCCGATCGCTCATCGGGCCCTCGCCCCCGCCCCGTCCAGGGCGTCGATCTTGGCCACCCGCCTCAGGTGGCGCTCCTCGGTGCAGTCGGTGGAGAGAAAGGTCTTCACGATCTGGCGGGCCAGGGCGGCCCCGATCAGCCCCGCTCCCAGGGTGAGCACGTTGGCGTTGTTGTGCTCGCGGGCGTTGTTGGCGGTGGAGAGGTCGTAGCAGAGGGCGGCGCGCGCCCCGGGCACCTTGTTCGCGGCCATCGAGGACCCGATCCCCGCCCCGTCCACCATGATGCCGAAGGCGCACCGTCCTTCGGCCACTTCCCGGGCCACCGCCGCCGCGAAATCGGGATAGTCCACCGCTTCGGTGGAATGGGTGCCCATGTCCACCGCTTCCCAGCCGAGGGTGGGGAGGAACCGCTTCAGGTCCTCCTTCATGGGAAAGCCGCCGTGGTCGGCGCCGACCGCCACCCGCCGGGCGGCGGTCCCGTCGCTCCGGGGGACGGTCGCGTCGCCGGGGTTTCCCCCTCCCGACACCACCCGCTCCACCACCGAGCGCACGAGGCTTTCCAGTTCCCGATCTTGCAACCCGTCCTCCTCGACTCGATCCACAATGCTCGACCCGCGCGGCCGCGAAACGCGCCTTGCCGCAGGGTTGGTCGGCTAGGATACTACAAGCCCTATGGGGTGTCCACGCAACGCCTTGGGCGGGTGGAGCGTGGGAGCGGGGCGCGCCCGCGCCCGGAGTCGGCGCGACGGACATCGGATCGGAGGCGAAGCATGACCCTGGAACTCTCGTTGGCCGGGCGGATCGCCCTGGTGACCGGCGCGTCGCGGGGGATCGGTCGCGCGGCGGCGATCGCCCTGGGGCGGGCGGGGGCCCGGGTCATGGTGGCGGCGGGGACGGCGCGGGACCTGGCCGAGTCGACCGCCTCGGCGGTCCGCGCCGCCGGCGCCGAATCGTCGGTGGTGGTCGGGGATCTCTCCGACCCCCGCACCCCCGAACAATACGTGGAGGCATGCCGCCGGGCCTTCGGCGGGCTCGACATCCTGGTCAACAACGCGGGGATCTGGGAGGAGGGGGCGATCGGCGAGATCACCCCCGAGGCCGTCGAGCGCACCCTGGCCGTGAACCTCAAGGCGGCGCTTCTCCTCTGCCGGCACGCCGCGCCGCTCCTCGCCGGGTCGGCGGCCGGGCGGATCGTGAACGTGTCGTCCACCGCGTCGCTCCTCGGCGAGCCGCTCCACGCGGCCTACGCGGCCAGCAAGGGCGGGCTCGACGCCATGACCCGCTCCCTCGCGGTGGAGCTGGGGCCCTCGGGGATCACCGTGAACGCGGTGGCGCCGGGGTGGACGGCCACCGACATGGTGTCCGGGGAGCTGGAGAGCGAGGCGGGGCGGGCGCTGGTGGCGTCGATCCCGCTCCGGAAGATCGCCACCGCCGACGATGTGGCCCTGGCGATCGTGTTTTTGGCTTCGGACTGGGCCGGCCACGTGAACGGGGTGGTGCTCCCGGTCGAGGGCGGCTACCGCATCCGTCGATAGGAGATCCCATGGCTTCGAAGCACGCCGACGGTATTGTGCGCTGCCCCTGGGTGAGCGACGACCCGATCTACCTGGCCTACCACGACACCGAGTGGGGGGTGCCGGAACGCGACGACCGCGCGCTCTTCGAGAAGCTGGTGCTGGACGGGTTCCAGGCCGGGCTCTCCTGGATCACCATTCTCCGCAAGCGCGAGAACTTCCGCCGGGCCTTCGACGGGTTCGACCCCGAGCGGATCGCCCGCTACCGCGCGGCCCGGGTGGAGCGGCTCCTGGCCGATCCCGGGATCGTCCGGAACCGCCAGAAGGTCCACGCCACGGTCCGGAACGCGAAGGCGTATCTCGCGTTCCGGAAGGAGCACGGGAGCTTCAGCGATCACCTGTGGGGGTTTGTCGGGGGGACGACGGTGGTGCACGACCTCCGGAAGCTCTCGGACTACCCGGCCCGGAGCCCGGAATCCGAGGCCATGAGCAAGGACCTGGTGAAGCGCGGCTTCGGCTTCGTGGGCCCGACGATCTGCTACGCGTTCATGCAGGCGGTGGGGATGGTGAACGACCACGCGGTGGATTGCTTTCGGAGGAGGGAGTTGGGGGGGAGGGGGGGGAGGCGGGGATGAAGGGGAGGTGGCTGTGGGGATCGAGCGGGAAGGCACCCGGGGCGGGTGGCGTCTAGACCTCTCCACCCCGCGTCCAGACCGCCGGATCGCGCCGCGCGTGAAACACCCCGAGCACCACGACTTCTTCGGGTTCCAGCAAGTAGAAGACGCCGTAAGGGAAGCGCTTCAAGAGAGCGCGCCGGACCGGTTCCATGATCACCGCGTACAGCAGGGGGTCCCTGGAAACCCTTTCCAGGCACTCGTTCAACGAGGCTCTGAACTCCCGCCCAAGTCCGGGGGACGGTCCTCGGTACCAGCGAAACGCATCGCGGATGTCTCCCTCGGCGGCTTCGGTGATTCGGAGTTTCAAGATTCGTCCAGAGAGTCCCGTACTTCCTCCCAGGACCGACCCTGCTTAGGGTGAGCCCGATAGTCAGCGAGGCGACGATCAAGCTCAGCCTTCTGCGCTTCGGTCAGCGGGATGGATTCCGGATGGACGGCGAGGCTATCCCAAATCTCCTCCAGCAGATGGAGGCGTTCCGCGACGCTGAGTCTCAGGATATCCTTCAGGCTAATTGCCGACATGACGCCATTCTACATCCTCGGAGGCCGGTCCACCAAGCCGACCGCGCCGCCCGCCCCTTCAGCCTCGTGTCCAAGCGCCCCCAAGCGCCGGTGGGACCAAGCGTTCTGGCGAGGATCATACTTATTAACCTGATACGTATCTGGTTACACGCGCCGCATGGACATTCAGACCTTCCGGCACAAGGGCTTGGAGAGGTTCTTCACCTCGGGCTCAACCGGTAGATACAGTTCGACCTCTGGCATGAGAAACAGGGAAGCCAGAAGTTGAATGGCAACCGGTTGACCGCCCGACCCGACGCTCCGCTCAACGGCGCGGATAAGCGGCGGGCGAAGCCCGTCCGCTTCATCGGCTTGTTATGC
>CAYRIJ010000005.1:0-31335 GCA_964424285.1 uncultured bacterium | reverse complement strand
GGAGGATCACGATCGGCGATTTGGATCGATCATCCATCATGAGCCCGCGCACCCGGACCCGTATCATCGCCATGATGCTCCCCTCCGCTCGCTTCCGCGGGGTTACTGACCCGCCCCCTTGGCGCGCTTCATGATCTCATCCGGCGACCCGAACTGGGAAGGATCGTCGTTCAGGTGCTCCAGGAGATAATCCCCCGCCTTCCGCCAATCGGAGGTCCCGAACTTTTCCTGAAGCCTGAGGAGGGCCCGCTTGGCGTTCTCCGGCTTCTTCTCCGAGGTGAGGAAGAGGTAGCCGATCATGAACTGGGCCTCGGGGGCCGAGTCGCAATCGGGGAAGTCGAAGGCGACGCGCCGATAGAGTTCGATGCGGCCGTCGGGGTCGGGGTGCTTGCCCGCCATCTCCATGATGCGTTGACAGTTGTCCGGAACCCCGGTGAACTTGGTGAACGCGTCGGAAATGAACTTCGCCCCGGTTTCCTCGCGCGCCTGGGCCAGCTGGCTCTGGTACCAGTTCGGCCAGAGGTCCTTGTTGAGGGTGAGGACGATCTGGTCGTAGACCTGATCGAGGGTCTGGACGTCGCCGCCCTCCTTCTTCTCCGCCTTCACCACGTGCCAACCGTCGGGCAACTGGACGATCCCGACGTCTCCGGGATCCAGGCCGAAGACCAGATCGTAGAAAGCCGGGGACTTTCCGATGCCCATCACCTCAACGTCCCGCTGCACGTAGCCGAGCGCTCCGCCCAGGTCCCGGGTGAGATTGTCCTGGGAGTACTGGCGGGCAAGATCCGCGAAGGTCTGCCCGTTCTTGGCCAGCTTTTCGATGCGCCGGGCTTCCGCTTCCGTAGGGACCCGGATATGGCGAACCGCCACCCGAACGGGGCTGACGAATTTGTCCTGGTGCTCCCGGTAGTATTTCTCCACCGCCTCCCGGCTGGGGGAGCCTTCGGGAAGCAGGACTTCGTTCATGTACTTCGTGGCCAGGAGCTGCGAACGCAGGGCGTCGACCTGCCTCTGGTCGTCCGCGTCGAGCTTCATGCCTCGCTTGAGCGCCATGTCGGCCCAGACGAACTGGTCCATCAGGCTCCCCAGGGCCACCTGGACGATGTCCGCGCTCCGCATGTACTGGTCGACCGTCTTGGGACCGGTGGACTTGATCATGTGGTTCCGCAGGTCCCCGACGGTAATCGGCATGTCGCCCACCTTGGCCAGAACGATGTGCATCCGGGCCAGGGAGTCGGCTACGGTCTTGTTGAGCCCCGAGGGGACGTCGGGCACTGTACCGGAGAATTGCTTTGACTCTCCGCCGCCGCAGCCCGCCGCCAGGGACGCGGCGCCGATGATCAGGGCGAACAGGATAGGAAGCCGATACTGCTTCTTGGGCACGGCGAACTCCTTGTCGTTCGGCGGTCCGGGTTCACGGCGAGCTACTTCTTGACGACCCAGACCTTGACCTTGCCTTCCACGTCCTGGAAGAGCTTGATGGACACGTTGTACACGCCGAGCTGCTTGAGCGGCTCCTCGAGGAGGATCTTGCGTTTGTCCACCTCGACCCCCTGGGCCTTCAGGGCCTCGGCTATGTCGGCCGAGGTCACCGAACCGAAGAGCTTGTCCTCTTCGCCGACCTCCACCGGGATGTGCACGGAGATGTTCTCGAACTTGCGGGCCGCTTCCTCCGCCTCGCGCTTGGCCTTAGTGTCGCGGTGCGCACGCTGGCGCTCCAGCTCCGCGAACACCTTGGCCCCGGCTCCGGTGGAGGCGATGGCAAGCTTGCTGGGGATGAGGTAGTTGCGGCCGTAGCCGTTCGCGACCCGCACCTTGTCCCCGCGTTCTCCCAAGCCCTTCACGTTCTCGATCAGGATGACTTCCATGACGACGTCTCCCTTCCGGTTCAGCGAAGCTGGTCGTTGGTGTAGGGAAGGAGCGCCAGCACCCGGGCGCGCTTGATGGCGCGGGTGACCTGGGCCTGGTGACGGGCGCAGGATCCCGAGACCCGCCGGGGAACGATCTTCCCGTGGTCGGTCAGGAATCGCTGGAGCTTGCGCTCGTCCTTGTAGTCGATATGGGTCACCTTCTCGAAGCAGAGCTTGCAGTACTTCCGCTTCGGGGTGCGCGGGCCTTTCGTTCTAGCCATGGTCTGTCTCCCTTTATATGCCACCGGAAGACCGGTTATTCCTCGGAGTCCTCGTCGTCGTCGTCCCGGTCCGACCGCTCCCGTTTGGCCGCCTGCTCCTCCGCCGTGGGTCCCTCGAAGAGCACGGTGAGGAACCGGAGCATGTTCTCGTTCAGCCGGTACCGCCGATCCAGGTCGGATAGGATGTCCGGCCCGCTGCGGAACCGGATCAGGGTGTAGATCCCCTCCTTCTTCTTGTTGATCTCGTAGGCGAGCTTGCGCCGGCCCCATTTCTGGATCTCGGTGACCTCGCCGCTCCGCCCGGTGATGAACTCGCGCACCTTCTCGACCTCGGTGTCCACCTGGGCGTCGTCCACGCCGGGGTCGAGAACAAAGATGGTTTCGTACTCTTTCATTGCTGAATCTCCCGAACTCGTTGTTCTAGAAAAGCTTGCCGTGCAGGGCCATGATGGCCGGGGCGAACACCAGGGACACGATGGCCATGAGCTTCAAGAGGATGTTGAGCGCGGGCCCGGAGGTGTCCTTGAAGGGATCCCCCACCGTATCCCCGACCACCGCCGCCTTGTGGGGATCGCTTCCCTTCCCCTGGACGTTCCCGGCCTCGTCGGTCAGGTTCCCGCTCTCGATGTACTTCTTGGCGTTGTCCCAGGCCCCGCCGGCATTGGCCAGCATGAGGGCCAGGGGCACCCCGGAAATGAGGGCCCCGGCCAGGAGCCCCCCCAGGGTCTCCACCCCGAACACGATTCCCACCACCAGGGGAATGGCCACCGCCAGGACCCCGGGCCCGATCATCTCCTTCAGGGCGGCCTCGGTGGTGATGGCCACGCACCGGGCATATTCCGGCTTGGCCGTGCCCTCCATGAGGCCGGGGATCTCCCGGAACTGGCGCCGCACCTCGTTGACCACGCTGAACGCGGCCCGGCCCACCGCGCGCATGGTGTCGGCGGCGAAGAGGAAGGGCACGATGCCCCCCACCATCAGGCCGGCGAGCACGTGGACGTTGGTGATGTTGAACTCCTCGGGCAGGATGCCGGTGGCCTGCACGAAGGCGGTGAAGAGCGCCAGGGCGGTGAGGGCGGCCGAGCCGATGGCGAAGCCCTTGGCGATGGCCGCGGTGGTGTTGCCCGCCGCGTCCAGGCTGTCGGTGACCGCCCGGACTTCCTTGGGAAGGTGCGCCATCTCGGCGATGCCGCCCGCGTTGTCGGCGATGGGGCCGTAGGCATCCACCGCCACCGTCATTCCGGTGATCCCCAACATGCCGATGGCGGCCAGGGCGATGCCGAAGAAGCCGGCCAGCGAAAAGGAGAGAAGCACGGCCCCCGCGATCACCACCAGCGGCAGCACCGTGCTCTTCATCCCCACCGCGAACCCGGTGATGATGTTGGTGGCGGACCCGGTGCGGGAGGCCCGGGCGATGTCCTCCACCGTCTTCCCGGAGGTGTAGTACTCGGCCACGAAGCCCACGATCATCCCGGCCACCAGGCCGGAGAAGGTGGAGAGGAAGAGACCCCAGGGCCCGTGCACGTGCTCCACCCCTCCCAACGTGGAGGTCCAGGTCAGGTCCCGGTAGAGGCCGAAGGTCATGGCCAGGGTGCCGAGGGAGAACAGGACGGCGGCGGAGACGGTGCCGTTCCGCAGGGCGAGCTGGGGGTTTCCCCCTTCCTTCACCCGCACGAAGAACACCCCGAGGATGGAGGCCCCGATCCCGATGGCCGCGGTGAGGAAGGCGAAGCTGATCGCCTTCACCGAATCCAGTTCGGGGATGGCCACCGAGATCACGATGGCGCTGACAATGGTACCCACATAGGACTCGAAGAGGTCGGCGCCCATGCCGGCCACGTCCCCCACATTGTCCCCGACATTGTCGGCGATGGTGGCGGGATTACGGGGGTCGTCCTCGGGAATGCCCGCCTCGACCTTGCCCACCAGATCCGCCCCCACGTCGGCGGCCTTGGTGTAGATGCCGCCGCCCACGCGGGCGAACAGCGCGATGGAAGAAGCCCCCATGCTGAACCCGGCGATGATTTCGGCCGCACCGCTGATCTGATCGTTGAGCCCGAAGAAGTAGAAGGCCAGGGAAAGACCGGCGAGACCGATGCCGGCCACCGCCATCCCCATCACCGCGCCGCCGGGAAAGGCCACTCCGAGGGCGGCGTTGAAGCCCAGGGTGGCGGCCTGGGCGGTGCGCGCGTTGGCCCGGGTCGCCATCTGCATTCCGATGAAGCCCGCGCTCACCGAACACACGGCCCCGAACACGAAGGCCACCGCGGTCTTCCAGCCCAGCCCCACCGTGTGCCCCTTGATGCCCAGGGTGATGACCACGGCCAGGAGCACGACGAACACGGCGATGGCCCGGTACTCCCGGGTGAGGAACGCCATGGAGCCTTCATGAATGGCGTTGGAGATCTCGACCATGGTCTGGTTGCCGGGGGCCGCTTTCATCACGCGGCCGAAGGCCAGGTAGGCGGCGAAGATCAGGGCCACCAGGCCCGCCCCCAGCGCCACCAGGATCTGCACGGGCATACGTCCGGTCTCCTCCTCCCGGTCTCCCGGGTCCTAGCGTCCGCCTCGTGGCGAACTATCGGTTGAAACGGTTCATTGCCGCGTCCGCGCCTTCCCCGAGGAGGGCTCGAACGCACTCACTCGCCCCGGCCAGCCAGGGCCCTATCGCCTTTTCCTCCTCGTCGGAGAAAGGCTCCAAAACGTATTCCCTGAGGACGCGCCCCTCATCGCCCCCCCCGATTCCCAGCCGCAGCCTGGGAACCTCCTGGGTCCCCAGGGCGTCGAGCACCGATTCGAGGCCGTGATGGCCTCCCGCGCCCCCCCCCGTACGAAGCCGGAGCGAGCCGAAGGGCAAGGCCACGTCGTCGAGCAGCACCAGATGCCGTTCCGGAGGGACGGCCGCCGATTCCGGCGAGCCGGCCAGAGCATCTCCCGACCGGTTCATGAACGTCATGGGTCGGACCAGAATCACCCGGTGGCCTCCCCAATCCGCCCGGGCGGCCAGGTAGGCGCCTTCGTCCCGTTCGGGGCCGGCCCCCAGATCCCGGGCCAGACGGTCCAGGAGACGGAAACCGGCGTTGTGGCGGGTCCGCGCGTAGGCCGGGCCGGGATTCCCCAGCCCCACCACCACCCAACTCTCCTCCGGCAAGGGCTACTCTTCTCCCTCCTCTTCCTTCTTGCGTCCAACCACCTCCGGTTCGGCCGGCTCCGCCGCCGCCGCCGCCTCGGCCTCCTCCGCGGTGGGCTCCTTCATCACCGTGGGCGGCACCACCGAAGCAATGGTGGTGTCGGGCTCCTCCAGGATCTCCACGTCGGGAATCTGGAGGTCGCTGACGTGGATGGAGTCGCCGACGTTCAGCGCGGACACGTCCACTTTGATCTCGTCGGGGATCTTGTCCACCATGCACTTGAGGAGGAGCGAGCGGACGGCGTGCTGGAGAATCCCGCCGAACTCCTTGACCCCGATCGCGATCCCCTCCAACTCGACCGGCACTTCCACCTCGAGCCGCTCGGTGGTGGAGATGCGGTTCAGGTCCACGTGCACCACGAACCCGGAGAGCGGGTCGACCTGGACCTCGCGGATCAGGGTCTTTACCAGCTCGGCCGCCCCTCCCACGCTCAAGTCCACCACCAGGTTCGAAACCGTGTGTCCGCTCACCGCGCGCATGAACTCGCGCTCGTCCAGATCGAGGAGGACGGGTTCCGTACCCTTGCTGTAGAGCACCCCGGGAATCCGCCGCGCGGCGCGGAGCTTGCGCGCCGCGCCCTTGCCCGTTCCCGAACGGACGTTTCCGTTCAATTGAACCGTGATCGCCATGTGACTGTTCCTCCTGATCCGGGGCCCGCGCCCCGCGGGTCCGCTCCGGTCTCCGCCCGCGTCAGATGAAGAGCGAGCTCAAAGACTCTTCCTGGTGGATGCGATGAATGGCCTCGCCCAGAATGCGGGCCACCGAGAGAATCTCCACCCGGTCCGTACGGCCCGCCACCGCCGCCGGATCCTGGTAGATGGTGTTGGTGACGTTGAGCCGATAGAGATCCGAATGGTTGAGCTTCTCGAACACGCTGTCCGCGAAGACCGCATGGGTGACGCAAGCCATGATCTCCAGCGCCCCCCGCTCCTTGAGCGCCCGCGCCGCCTTCACCAGGGTGCCTCCGGTGGAGATGATGTCGTCGAAGATCACCACGTTCTTGCCGTCCACGTCTCCGATCACGTTCATGACGTCGATCTCGTCGTGGCGGGGACGCCGCTTGTCGATGAGGGCCAGGGGCGCCTCCAGGCGCGTGGCGTAGGCCCGGGCCATCTTCACGCTCCCGATGTCCGGCGCCACCACCACCACGTTGGATGGGAAGGTGGAGCGGACGTTCTCCACGAACACCGGCGAGGCGTACAGGTGGTCGAAAGGGATGTCGAAGAAGCCCTGGATCTGGGCCGAATGCAGATCCATGGTGAGCACCCGCTCCGCCCCCGCCGTGGTCATGAGGTTGGCCATGAGCTTGGCGGTGATGGGGACGCGGGGCTGGTCCTTGCGGTCCTGGCGGGCGTAGCCGAAGTAGGGAATGACCGCGGTCACCCGCCGGGGGGAGGCCCGGCGGATGGCGTCCAGCATGATCAAGAGTTCCATGATGTTCCGGGCCGGGGAATTCGTGGACTGGATCACGAAAACATCGTGCCCGCGGATGTTCTCGGTGATCTTGCACCAGGTCTCCCCGTCGGCGAAGTCGCGCACGTCGGCCTCGCCCAGGGGACGCTTCAGGTACCGGCAGATCTCCTGGGCCAGCGAGCGGTTGGAGTTCCCGGAAAAGATCTTGAGCATGCTGTCCACGGTACGATTCCCCCAGAAGACGGCCCCGCCCGCGCGCGGTCCGTCCGCCGTGGCCCCGGACGCGCGTCTCCCGGACGGGAAACCGGCGCGCGACGGACCTTCGGCCCGATCGCGACCGGATCCCCAAGGAGGCGGAGGCGCCGGGCGGTATGTTCCATCCGACAGGTGAGGGCGTACGGGACGCCCGTTAGGTACCGACATCCGGGGCGGCAGCCCCGGTGAGATCATCGACCGGCGGATCTTACGCGGCGGTGGTACGTTGCCGCGGGTCAGGGTGTGAAATGACCATGGATCGATCTACCGGTTCTGCCGGGGGAGGCGAGGAGGCTTCTCCTTCCACCAGTCCTCTCCGACTTCTTGAAGCACGGCATTGTACTCGCCCAGGACCGTGTCTTCAAGGGTCTTTCGGAAGTCCTGGTTGATGGGGTGGGCGATGTCCTGAAACTCCCCGTTCTTCTTCCGGCGGCTCGGCATGGCGACGAAGAGCTTCCCGTCCTGCCCCTGGATGATCTTGAGGCTACGGACCACGAAACAATCATCGAAGGTGATGCTCGCATACCCCAGCAATCGGGGGTCGTGCTTGAGGGTCACCCGGACTTCGGTGATTCTCATCATTTGTCCACCTGGAGGCCCGCCGGATCGCCGCTCTCCCCCGAACGGCGCGCCGCCACGAGCCTGGTCGTCCACGGGTCGGTGCGGGGATAGACCCCGCCGACGGGGTGTAGCTCACCCCGACTACCGCGTCCATGGAACCACCCTGGCCCCGACTCCCACCGGCGAGACGCCCACCCGGACGCACCCCGAAGTCTCGAACTTCTTGTCCAGGAGTGGGTTGGCGGCCCCCTGCGGCCTGGTGAGGGCAAACTGCGCGGAGCCGCTGCCCGTCAGGCCGACCGCCAAGGCTCCTTGAGCCAGAAGCTCGAGCCGAATCGAGACCAGCCGAGGTTGTATCCGGACTACCCCAGCTTCAAGGTCGTTCCCGAGATTTTCAAAGAACCGGTCGTAGTCGCCTTTCTCGAAGGCGGTTAGCAAGATGTTAATTCTCTGTTTCATCCCCGTCAAGCTCGGTGACACCTTTTGAAAGGCTTCCGCGGTGGAAATCCGAAACTCGGGGACGACCAGGACCCAGTCGCAGGGGGGTGGCGCATGGACCGGGGTCAGGCGCTCTCCGCGTCCCTCCCCCAGGACGGTCCCTCCCACCAGGAAGAACGGGACGTCGGAGCCCAGGTCCAGGGCCAACCGGGCCCGCTCCCGGGGATCGGGGTCGAGCCCCCACAGCGCCTCCAGGACCAGGAGCGCGGCGGCGGCGTCGCTGGAACCGCCCCCAAGGCCCGCCCCCACGGGAATCCGCTTCAGGAGCCGGATCTCCGCCCCGCGGCCGGGGGCGCGCCGGCGGGCCAGGCGGTCTCCGGCCCGAACCACCAGATTCTCCGGGCCCGAGGGGACCCCCGGGGCCTCGGGGCCGGTCACGATGAGGGACACCCCGGGCACGGCCCGCTCCCGCACCCAGAGGTCGTCGTGGAGATCGATGGCCTGGAAGATGGTGCGGAGATCGTGGTAGCCGTCGGGACGCCGGCCGAGGACCTCCAACCCCAGGTTCAGCTTGGCCGGGGCCTCGGCCCGGAGGTCCCAGGAGCCGGGGCTAGACCCGGGAGGCATAGATCACCACCACCACGGCGATCACCCACCCGAGGGTGGTGAGGAGGATCGGGACGTCCCGGTACAGGGTGCGGCTGGGCGAGCCCCCCTCCTCCCGCACCTGGACCAGGTAGAGATACCGGAAGAGTCCGTAGACCACGAAGGGGATGGTGAACACCAGCGCCGGGGAGTGGAACTTGGTGAGGGTCCCCGGGGCGATGGTGTAGATCGCGTAGGCGATCAGGGTGGCCGCGGTCACCACGGTGATGAGCTGGTCCAGAAAGGGGCGGGAGTACTGGCCGAGGGTGGCCCGATGATCGGAGGCCGCGGACTCGAGCACGGTGAGCTCGTGGCGGCGCTTTCCGAAGCCGAGAAAGAGGGCCAGGAACAGGGTGCAGACCAGGAGCCACGGCGAGAGCTCGATGGCCGGGTCGAGCGGGCGGAGCGCCATGACCCCCGCGATGGCCCGCACCACGAAGGACATCGCAATCATGAGGACGTCCAGGATGACCTGGTTCTTGAGCTTGGCGGAGTAGGCGATGTTGATGAGGAAGAACACGCCCAGGGAGAAGAAGAACGCGCCCCCCAGACGATAGCCCACCGCGAGAGTGATGATGACCAACCCCCCGAAGAGGGCGGCGGCCTGGCGGAGGCTGATCCGTCCGGCGGGAATGGGGCGGTGGCGCTTCCGGGGATGGATCCGGTCGCGGTCCACGTCGAACATGTCGTTCAGGACGTAGATCGCGGAGGAGGCCAGGCAGAACACCAGGAAAGCGACCAGCCCGCGCACGTCGTAGGCCGGAGCCAGCATGTGAACGCTGAACACCAGGCCGGCGAACAGGATGAGGTTCTTGCTCCACTGCCAGGGGCGGAGCAGCTGGATGAAGTCGCGGGCGGTCAATCGGCTCCTTCCCCGAAGAGGGCGGCCTCCGCCAGCTGGCAGATGAGATGGCCGGCGCAGATGTGCGCCTCCTGGATGCGGGCCACGTTCGTGCTCGGCACCACCAGGGCCAGGTCGCAGGTCCGGGCGAAGGCTTCGCCCCGCGCACCGGTGAACCCGATCACCGTCATCTCCTTCCGCCGGGCCATGGCCACCGCCCGAACCACGTTGGCGCTCCCGCCGCTGGTGGTGATGGCCAGAAGCACGTCCCCCTTCTTCCCGGTCCCGTCGAGTTGTCGGGCGAACACGTCGGCGTAGTCGAAGTCGTTCCCGATCGCGGTCAGGGCGGAGGTGTTCACGGTGAGGGCGACCGCGGCCAATCCCGGGCGGTCGAGGTAGAACCGCCCCGAGAGCTCGGCCGCGATGTGCTGGGCATCCGCCGCGCTCCCGCCGTTTCCGCAGGTATGGAACGTGCCCCCGGCCCGGAGCGAGCGCTCCACCGCCTCCGCCGAGCGCACCACGAACTCGGCGTGGGTCTCGGCCACCTCGGTGAGAACGCGCGCCGATTCCCGGAACTCGTCTTGGACCAGGGTCAGAAGCTCGTTTCGGTTCAAGATACCTCCCCGGCCGCGAGGGTTCCCCCCATCGCGACCGTCGTCAAGATGAAATCAGCCGGCCGCGGGCGGAGCGGAGCGTCCCGCCAGATAGGCGGCCAGGGCCTGGGGCCAGGGGCGGAGGTCCACCCCGTGGCGCTCCCGCGCCCGGGCGGCGTCCAGCACCGAGAACCGAGGCCTCGGCGCCGGTCTTCCCGCCGCCCCGGTGGACACCGGGCGAACGCGGTCCGGGTCCAGGCCGGTCAACCGGGCCGCCTCGCGGGCCAGGTCGAACCACGAAGCCCGGCCCGCGTTCACCACGTGGTAGATCCCCCGGGCCCGGTCCGCGACCAGGGCCGCGATCCCCTCGGCGAGGTCGGACGCGTAGGTCGGAGAACCGACCTGGTCCGAGACCACGGACACCGTATCCCGGGTCTCGAGAAGCTCCAGGATGGTATCCACGAAGTTCCGGCCTCCCCCGCCGTAGAGCCAGGCGCTCCGCACCACCGCCCAGTCGGTGGAGGCCCCGGCGATCCCCCCCTCGCCGGCGAGCTTGCTCCGACCGTAGACGCTCAGGGGACGGACCGGGTCGTCCTCGGTATAGGGGGCCCCCTTGGTCCCGTCGAAAACGTAGTCGCTGGAGACGGCGAGCACGCGGGCGCCCCGCCGTTCGGCCTCCGCCGCCACCAGGCGCGAGCCCTCGGCGTTCACCCGGAACGCCTCCTCCTCCGCGCTCTCGCACGCGTCCACCGCGGTCATGGCGGCCAGGTGGATCACCACGTCGGGGCGGAAGGCGTCGAGGCGGGAGCGAACGAGGCTCGGCTCGGCGATGTCCCCGTCGGCGATCCCCATTCCGGCCACGTCGTGGGATCGCCGGAGCAGGGGGACCAGGGCGGAGCCCAGGAGCCCGTCCCACCCGGTCACGAAGACCTTCACTAACAGACCTCGATCCGGGCGAGGTCCCCCACCAGGAAACGGTAGGTGGCGGGCCGGGTGGCTCCGCGGACGATCTCCACGTTCCGCCCCAGAAGGCTCGATTCCATGCGGTGCTGGAGCCCCACCACCCGGGCGCCCTGGAGAAGGATGGAGTGCTCGATCTCGCTCCCCTCGATCACCGCCCCGTCGTGGACCGAGGTGAAGGGGCCGATGAAGGCGTCGGAGATCGTGCAGTTCTCGCCGATGATCAGCGGGCCGCGCAGGGTGCTCCCGGCGATGCGGCTCCCCTTCCCCACCACCACCTCGCCCTCGATCCGGCTCAGCGCATCCACTTCCCCGTCGATCCGGCCGCTCAACCCGGAGAGAACGATGCGGTTGGCCTCGAGCATGTCCTCCAGCTTGCCGGTGTCCTTCCACCAGCCGGTGATGATGTGGCTCCGGACGTCCCGCCTGGAGTCGATCAGGTACTGGATGGCGTCGGTGATCTCAAGCTCGCCGCGTCTCGAGGGCTTGATGGCGTCGACCGCCTCGAAGACCGAGGCGTCGAACATGTAGACCCCGACCAGGGCGTAGTCGGAACGGGGCTCGGCGGGTTTCTCCTCCAGGCGCACCACCCGCTTCCCGTCCAGTTCGGCCACCCCGAACTCCTGGGGATTCTCGACCCGGGCGAGCAGGATCTGGCAATCGGGCTTCTCGGATTCGAACTCGCGGACCAGGGAGGTGATGCCGTCCCGGATGAGGTTGTCCCCCAGGAACATGACGAAGCGGTCGTCGCCGAGGAACTCCCGGCTCACCTTGACCGCGTGGGCCAGCCCCAGGGGAGCCTCCTGGTGGATGTAGGTGACGCGGATCCCGAAGCGGGAGCCGTCCCCCACCGCGGCCCGGATCTCCTCGTGGGTGTCGCCGACCACGATGCCCACGTCGGTGATGCCGGCGTCGCGGATCGCCTCCACGCCGTAGAAGAGGATCGGCTTGTTGGCCACCGGGACGAGCTGCTTGGCGCTGGTGAAGGTGATGGGGCGGAGCCGCGTCCCCTTGCCGCCGGAGAGAATGAGGGCCTTGATGTCGCACCTCCGAGGTTTCGGTCGTTGTCCCGGCTCTGGGGATGGGAGCCCGGACCGAGCCCAAGACGTTAGCAGAGCGGAGCTTAGGGAGTCAACGCGAGGCGGGGGATCGCGGGCTGCGCCGGGGCCGGCCCGAGGGCCCGATCGGTCGCGGGTCCCCGGCCGGCCCGCGCCCCCCGGCTAGGCGCTCGCCGCCTCGCCGGCCAGGAGCCGGGTGAGGACCGCCCGCCCGTGGGCGAGGGCCTCGGGGATCTTCCCGGGGTCCTTGCCCCCGGCGGTGGCGAGCTGGGGACGGCCGCCGCCGCCGCCCCCCAACACCTTGGCCACCTCCCGCACCAGGACGTCGGCCCGGAGCCCGCGACCGGCCACCAGGTCGTCGGTGACGAAGGCCAACAGGTTCACCTTGTCCTCGCTCCGCGCGGCCAGGAGGCCCACCCCGCTCCGCATCCGGTCCCGCAGCCGGTCCGCGCCCTCGCGGAGCGCCTTCACGTCGTCCACCGGAAGCTCGACGGCCAGAAACGCCACCCCGTCCACCTGCTCCACCCGGTCCATGATGTCGCCGGAGGATCGGTTCAGGAGTTCCGATCGCATGCGGGCGAGCTCCCGCTTCAGGCGATCGTTCTCGTCCATCACCCCCTGGACCCGGCTTTCCACCTCCCTGGCGGTCCCCGCCTTCACCGCGGCCTCGATGCGGCGGAGCGTTTCATCCTCCTCGCGCATCCGGAGGACGGCGTTCCACCCGGTCACCGCCTCCACCCGCCGGATTCCCGCCGCCACGGATTCCTCGGACACGATGCGGAAGAAACCGATCTCCCCGGTCCGGCGCACGTGGCAGCCGCCGCAAAGCTCCCGGCTCACGTCGTGCTGGTCCCCGTCGATCACGAAGACCTGTCGCACCCGCTCCCCGTACTTCTCGCCGAACATGGCCACCGCTCCCGAGGTGCGGGCCTCGTCCATGGAGGTGACCTCCTTGTGCACGGCGAAGTCGGCGAGGACGGCGCGGTTCACGTCGTCCTCCACGGAGCGGACCTGGGCCGGGGTCAGGGCCGAGAAGTGGTTGAAGTCGAAGCGCAGGCGGTCGGGGGCGACCAGGGACCCGGCCTGGCTCACGTGGCTCCCTACCACCCGTTTGAGAGCGGCCTGCAACAAATGGGTGGCGGTATGGTTTCGCTCGGTGTTCCGCCGGGCCTCGACGTCCACCCGCGCCCGGAAGGGCCCCTCGCCGGGGGCTCCGCCCCTTCGCACCGTCCCCCGATGGACGATCATCCCGTCCCGCTTCCGGACGTCGGTCAGCTCGAATTCGAAATCCCCGGCGCTCAGCCCTCCCCGGTCGGCCACCTGGCCGCCCCCCTCGGCGTAGAAGGGGGTGACGTCGAGCACGAGGTCCCACTCCGTGTCGGTCACCTTCCGGCGGGCGACCACCCGCGCCTCGGTATCCAGGATGTCGTAGCCCACGTAGTTCGAGTGCGGCTCCCCGCGGTCCCCGAGCCACTCCCAGGGAACGTCCTCGGACTTCTCGTTGTCGAAGCGGGCGGAGGCCCGGGAGCGCTCCACCTGCTTCCCCATCTCGTCCTCGAACCCGGCCGCGTCCACCCCGAGCCCCTCCTCCTCCGCCATCTCGGACGTGAGGTCGAGGGGAAACCCGTAGGTGTCGTAGAGGGTGAAGGCGTCCCGGCCGGTGATGGTCGTTTCCCCCCGCGAGCGGGTCCGCTCCACCACGTCCCTGAAGCGGCCCATGCCGGTCTCCAGGGTCTCCAGGAACCGGGCCTCCTCGGCCCGGGTCACGGTGGCGATCCGGTCCCGGCTCTGGCGGAGCTCCGGGTAGGCCCGGTCGAAGACCTCGACCACGGTGCCGGTGAGCTTGTAGAGAAACGGCTCCCGCAGCCCGAGGGCCAGGCCCCGGCGGGCGGCCCGCCGGAGGATCCGCCGGGCCACGTAGCCCCGTCCCTCGTTGGAGGGGTACACCCCCTCGTTGAAGAGCATGGTCACCGCGCGGGCGTGCTCGGTGATGACGTTGAGAGCGATCCGGTTCGCCTCGCTCTCCGTCTCGATGCCCGCCAGGTCCATGGCCGCCCGGCGGAGCGGCACGAACTCGTCGGTCTCGAACACCGATCGCTTCCCCTGGAGGATCTGGGCCAACCGCTCCAGCCCCATCCCGGTGTCGATGCCCTTTCGGGGAAGCGGTGTGCGGACCCCGTGCTCGTCCTGGTGGAACTGCGGAAAGACGAGGTTCCAGAACTCCTGGAAGCGGTCGCACTCGCATCCCGGCTTGCACTCGGCCCGCCCGCAGCCCAGCTCGGCCCCCAGGTCGACGTAGATCTCGCTCGAGGGGCCGCAGGCCCCGCTGGATCCCGCCGGTCCCCAGAAGTTGTCGGCGTCCCCCAGCCGGACGATCCGCCCCGGCGGGAGCCCGGTCTCCTTCTCCCAGATCGCCGCCGCCTCGTCGTCGTCGGTGTAGACCGTGGCCCACAGGGTCCCGGGGTCCATCTCCAGCACCCCGGTGATGAACTCCCAGGCCCAGAGGACGGCCTCGCGCTTGAAGTAGTCGCCGAAGGAGAAGTTGCCCAGCATCTCGAAGAACGTGAGGTGACGGGGGGTGTGGCCGACCCGCTCCAGGTCGGTGACCCGGAAACACTTCTGCACGCTGGTGGCCCGGGTGTACTCCAGGCCCTCCCGGGCCGCGAACATCGGCTTGAACTGGACCATGCCCGCCGAGGTGAACAGGAGCGTCGGATCGTCCAGGGGGACGAGGGGAGAGGAGGGAACGCGGCGGTGTCCCCGCTCGGCAAAGAAGCGGATGAACTCGTCGCGGATCTCCTGGGTCCTCAGTGCCTTGGCCATGGTCTCCTCTCTCCCCGCCCGGGCGCAGGGTGCCGGCCGCGCCGCGGGGGGTCGCATGAAGCGTGTGAGTATACCAGCCCCGCCCCGGTCACCGGCGCGCGGTCAGTACTGGCGGGCCACGAAAACGAGGGTGAGGTTGAGCTGGGAGACCTCCATGGTGGTTCCCGCCTCCCCCTGGGCCACGATGTAGAACGCGTTGGCTCCCGCGGCCACCGGGAACAGGCGCTGGGACATCACCGGCGCGCACTGGCGGATCGAGTTGAACCCGTAGACCCGGTACTCCGTCCTGGCCAGGGAGTCGAGGGTATTGTTCACCGCCGAGACCGAGAACTGGAGCGGGTGCTCCAGCCCGGAGCCCGCGGCCACGATGCAGGCCTGGGCGCTCCCCACCGCCATGACCCATCCCGCCGCGGGACAGGTGATGGTCTGGGTGACCAGGGTCAGGGCCTGGTCGGTGAGGCTCCGGACGTCGGGATCCCCCAGGTACGCCGCCCCCGCCCCGTCCAGAAGATCCGCGGCCCGCAGCGACCCGTCCCTCACCCGGGAGCCGGTGACCGCGTCCGGCGCCAGCCGGGTGGAGTCCACCGCGCCCGGGGCGAGGTCGACGCCGGTCAGGCTGCCGTCGGACACGTTGACCCCGGTCACCGCGCCCACCGCGAGGTCGGCCGAGCCCACCGACCCGCTGGCCAGATCGGCCCCGGTGAGGGAGCCGTCCTGGATGTGGGCGCCGGTGATCCCCTCGGGGGGAAGCCGGGCCGGATCCAGGGTTCCGGCGGTGAGTTCCGAGGCGTTCACCGTCTTGGTGTGATGGGCGCTGGGATTGCCGGCGTGGCCGGCCAGGTCGGCGTCGGTGGCGTAGACCGGGTGCGGATCGGGAGCGTTCACGTGGGCCTCGAGGTCGGTGTCGAGGGCGTACTGGGGATGATCGTCGTCCAGGAGCCCGGTCAGCTGGCCGTGGTCGGTCACCCCCGCCCCCTGGTTGTCGGTCTGGTCGGCGAACCCGGAAGGAACGTCGGTGAGGTTGTACCAGCTCACCAGGTTCTTCCCGGTGTTGGGGCCCAGGCTGTCGCTCTGAGCCAGGTCGGTGCGAAGGGCGTACTGGGGATGATCGTCGTCCTGGAGTCCGGTGAGCTGGCCGTGATCGGTCACTCCCTGGTCCGTTCCGTCGGCGAAGCCGTCCGGCACGCCGGTGAGGTTGTTCCAGTGGACCCGGTTCGAGCCCTGGTTGGGCGGGTTCCCGTCGTTCACCGAGAGCGCGATCACCGCTCCCTTGGGTTCGAAGTCCGCCGGGGTCTTCCCCTGGAGGGCCTCGGCCTGGAGGGCGAAGGGCACGCTGGTCACCACCAGGCGCGGGAGGAGCTCGGTCCCGTCGTTCACGGTGATCCCCAGGTAGCGCGACTCCGCGGTGAACGCGTCGGCGGAGAAGCTCACCAGGGATCCCAGGAGCACCGAGGCCACTCCCTGGACCAGGGACACATCGGTGTGGGTCTCGGTCCAGAGGACCGAGCCCGCCACCGGGGCGTTGTAGAGGCGGAAGGCCAGCTTGACCGGGCCGGCCAGGGGATCGCCCGCGGGATCGGTGAAGCGGCCCTGGTACTGGAGGAGCTTGGGGGCGACCTGGGGGGAGAGCGCCTCGCCGGCGCCGGCCGCCGGGCCCGAAACGGCGCCGGGTTCCGGGGGGTCGGCCGCCGGGGCCGCCCCGGAGCTGGCCGAGGTCAGGAGGAGGAAAACGAAGACGAAGGTGAACGATCGGGCACGCATGGTACTCCCTCGGTCCGTGGGTCCGGCGATCAGTGGGGCCGGGCCACGGTGTAGGTCACCCGGGCGGAAAGAACCCTCAGCTTATCCCCCTGGGGGGTGCTGGGAAAATCGGCCACGAGCCAGTAGGCGAATTCATCGTCGTCCACCCCGGTCTCGGCGATGGTCGCGTCGCTCCCCGACCTCCAGCCGGTGCTCTGCCCCTGGGTCTCCACCGACGCGATCTTGAGGGTGGAGCCGTCGGTCTGGAGGGCGCGCCACAGGGAGATCTCCATCAGCGCCGCGCTGTTGTCCCAGTAGGTCACGTGGAACCCGGTGATCTGGGCGCCGTCGGGGATCTGGACGGAGGCGGTGAACTTGTCCTGGGCGCCCGCGTTGCTGAGGGAGTCCACGTAGACGTACCCGCCGGCGGGGACCACGGTGAACTTCCCCACCGGGGTGACCGGCCGGAACGCCGCTCCCGCGACCACCACCGCGGAACTCACCGGGAGCCAGGTGGGACTCGACTGGGACACGAACCGGCCGTCGTACGCGCTCCCCGAAAAGTAGGAGGGGCTCAAGCTGACCGACGACCCGCTCACCTGGATCCCCTGCCCCGCCCCCACCGCGAGGGTGATGTCGCCGCTCAGTCCGCCTCCGGAAAGCCCTCCGGCCACGTTCACCGCGGTGACGTCCCCCACCGTGAATCCCATGTCTCCCGGCTGGACGGTGCCGTCGGCGATCTGGGTCGAGGTCACCGACCCGGCGGCGAGATCGGCGGCCAGGAGCGAGCCGTCCTTGATGTCGTTGGTGGTGAGGGTCCCGTCCAGGATGTCCGCGCTCCGGATCGAATCGTCGGTGATGTTGTCGCCGGTGACCGTCTCCAGGGCGATCTTGTCTCCGGTGACCGCGCGGGGGGAGAGCTTCTGCCCGGTGATGGTCTGGTTGGCCATGTCGAACCCGGTCACGGTGAAGTCCTGCAACGCGGCCCCGGTGACCGCCCCCGGCGCAAGCTCGCGGGCGGTGATGGTCCCGGCCCGCAGATGCGCGCCGTCGAGGGTGGCCGGCGCCACCTTGTCCCCGGTGATCGTGCTGTCGGCGAGATCCACCGCGGTGATCGTGCTGTCCACGATGTCCGCGCCGGTGACCGGACCTCCGGACCCTCCGCTCCCGGTGTTGTCCACCCCGTCGGCGAAATCGGCGGGCACGTTCACCAGGTTGTCCCAGCTCACCAGGTTCGCCCCCTGGTTGGGGGGGGTTCCGTCCGAGGCGGCGGCCTGGTTCCGGAGCAGATACTGGGGATGGTCGTCGTCGAGGAGTCCGGTGAGCTGCCCGTGGTCGGTCACCCCGCGTCCGGTGTCGTCCACCGCGTCGGCGAAACCGGCGGGAACGTCGACGAGGTTCATCCAGCTCACCCGGTTCGAACCCTGATTGGCCGGGGTGCCGTCGGAGAGCCGGAGCGAGTCGCCCAGGGCGGCCGCCGCCCCCGCGGTCTCGAAGTCCGCGGCGTCCCGGCCGTCCACCCGGTCCGCCTCCAGGGCGTAGGGCACCGAGGCGACCGCGAGTCGCGGCGCCAGCACCGTGCCGTTCGCCTCGATCTCCAGGTAGCGCTGGGCGGCGCTGAACGCGTTCTCCGGCAAGGACACCAGGCTCCCCAGGAGCACCGAGGCCACCCCCTCGTTCAGGACCACCCCGGCGTGCTCCTCGGTCCAGAGCGCGCTCCCGCCGGTGGGAAGCACGAAGAGCCGGAAGACGAGGTCGATCGGGCCCGCCAGGGGCTTTCCCGCCTCGTCGGTGAACCGTCCCTGGTAGTTGAGTACCGTGGGGGAGGCGGCGGGGGTGCCCGCCGGGGGCGACACCGCCGCCGGCGCGCCCGCCGCGCCGCGCGCGGGCTCCGAGGCCTCGGCGGTTCCCTTCACCGCCGGAACCGTCCCGAACACCAGGAGCGCGACCACTCCGGAGAGCAGGCGGGCCGACGCCCGGCCGGACCTGCGACGACGCTGACGAAGGACGGAAGCGGTCTTCATGGAAGCCTCACCACTTTCTGAACGTCGCGGACCTCACCCGCCCGGACCTCGAGGAAGTAGATCCCGCGGGCGGTGGCCGCGGGCGGCGTCACCGCCACCGCGTGGGTCCCGGCGGGGGTGCGCCCGAGGTCCCCTCCGGCCACCACCGCGCCCTGGATGTCGAACAGCCTCCAGCGCACCGGAGCTTCGACCGGCAGGGCGAAGGTGAGAACGAAGGCGTCCCGGAACGGGTTGGGGGAGGCGGCCAGCACCCGCGGGGTGGTGGGGAGCGACGCCCGGTCCAGGGTCACCGTCCAGGGCCCGAGGGTTTCCTCGCCGCCGTCCCGAAGCCGCGCCCGAAGGCGGTAGCGATAGGTGGCGCCGGCCTCCACCCCGGCGTCCAGGTAGCGGTGGGGGCCGGGTCCGTCGAAGGAGGGACCCACCGGGGCGTAGTCGGAGGGCACCCCGCCCGCCACCCGCGCCCGCTCCAGGCGGAAGAAGGCCACCCGCTCATCCTCGGGAACCTGCCACGAGATGGACACCCCGTCCGCTTCCACGGTGAGCTGGAGCGCGGTCAGCAGCACCGGGGTGGGAATCCCGATCCCGTAGAGGAGCCCGGTCTGGACGCTGACTCCGGTCCCGGCGCTGGTCCCGGCGAAGGGAAGTCCGAAGGTGTCCTGAACGTGAATCGTGCCCCCGGCGCGGTCGCCTCCCCCGGCATCGAGGCCGCCGGCGGCGAAGGCGGCGACCGGGGACACGACGATGAGGAGCGCGAGCAGGATTGGACGCATGAGCAGGGTTCCGTCCGGAAGCGGTCCCGGCGCGGCCGGTTCGCGAGCCGGGAGCCTAAGTTCAGAAGACAAGCCGAGATAGTGTGGATTCCATCGAGGGCGATGTCAAGGCGGGCCGGGCTCCTGGTCCGCGGGCTCCTCGTCGCCCTCCTCGATCGATCCCCGGAGGGCTTTCCGGGCGGTTTCGAAGTCGAACCCCCGCCGGAGGAGAAACTGCTCCGCCTTCCGTCGCCGCTCCGGGGCGGGGCGCCCGGCCAGGGCGCGAAGCTTCGCCGCCACCGCCCGCCGGGCCGAAGCCACCGGGTCCTCGGTCTCCTCCAGCTCCGCCAGCGCCCGTTCGATGACCTCCCGGGCCACCCCGCGGGCGGCCAGGTCGGCGGCGAGACCGCGGGCGCCCCGGGGACGCGACCGCTGGCGCGAGGCGAGGAAGGCCCGGGCAAAGGCGAGGTCGTCCACCAGGTCGACCTCGACCAGCCGATCGAGGACCCGGGCGGCGACCTCGGCCGCCACCCCCTTCCGGTAGAGCTTCCGCTCCAGCTCGCGGCGCGAGTTCATGCGCCGCTCCAGGGCGCGAAGACAGATCTCGCGGGCGCGCTCCTCGCTCGGGAGCCCGCCGTCTCGTTCCTCGCTCATGCCCCTTCCCTTCCGGACGGGAGTCGGTTCCCGGGTGCGCCGGCGCGCGGGGAGGGCGGCCTCCCCGCCCCCCGAAACCGAAAAGCGAACCCCGCGGGGTTCGCTCCTCGACTTGGATCCTTCGACCGCGGAGCGGCCCCGATCAGGCCCGGGACCTGGCCGTCCGCCGGCCGTTCTGCTTGTCCTCTTCCTGGGACGCTTCGCCGGGGGCGGAGTCCTCCCGGGGCGCGGGCGCGGCGCCGCCGGCGAGGGCCGGGATCCCCAGGGTCTCGCGGATCTTGATCTCGAGCTCGTCCATGATCTCCGGGTGCTCCTTGAGGAAACCCCGGGCGTTCTCGCGCCCCTGTCCCATCCGCTCGCTGTTGTAGGAGAACCAGGTTCCCGACTTCTCGACCAGGTTCCGGTCCACCGCGAGATCGAGGATCTCGCCGGTCCGGGAAATCCCCTCGTCGTAGTAGATGTCGAACTCGACCACCTTGAAGGGCGCGGCCACCTTGTTCTTGGCCACCTTGACCTTCACCCGGTTCCCCACCACCTGGTCCCGGTCCTTGATGCTGGCGATCCGCCGGATGTCGAGCCGGACGGAGGCGTAGAACTTCAGCGCGTTTCCACCGCTGGTGGTTTCCGGGTTCCCGAACATCACCCCGATCTTCATGCGGAGCTGGTTGATGAAGATGACGCAGGTGTGGGACTTGGAGACCGAGCCGGTGAGCTTGCGAAGCGCCTGGCTCATGAGCCGGGCCTGAAGCCCCACGTGGCTGTCCCCCATCTCCCCCTCGATCTCCGCCTTGGGCACCAGGGCGGCCACCGAGTCCACCACCACCACGTCCACCGCGCCCGAGCGCACGAGCTGGTCGGTGATCTCCAGCGCCTCTTCCCCGGTGTCCGGCTGGGAGACGTGGAGGTTGTCCAGGTCCACCCCGATGGTCTGGGCGAACTCCGCCGGGAAGGCGTGCTCGGCGTCGATGAACACCGCCGCGCCCCCCAGTTTCTGGGCCCGCGCGATGATGGTGAGCGCCAGGGTGGTCTTCCCGCTCGCTTCCGGTCCGTAGATCTCCACCACCCGGCCGCGCGGCACGCCGCCGATCCCCAGGGCGTGGTCGAGCCCGAGGGATCCGGTGGGGATGGAGGGCACCTTCACCGCCCGCTCCGACCCCAGCTTCATGATCGAACCCTTGCCGAACTGCTTCTCGATCTGGGAGACCGCCAACTCCAGGGCTTTCGCCTTTTCCTTGCTCATTCCTTGGTCCACCTTCGTGCCCTTCTGGGCTTCCTTGGTCATGATCGTGACTCCTCGACGGGCTTGACATGCCCCGGGCTTCGACGCCCGTGGACGGTGCCCAGGTCGGGCGCGTGGGTTTTGGTGGGAAAGTCGGGTAGCCGTGAAGCCTGACGGGAGTTTCTACGGTAAGGGGGAGCGTTCCCGGTGTCAACCGGGTTTCGGGCCGGGTGAGTCGCTCCCCGGCCGGGCTTGCCGTATCCTCTGCCCGGGCGCCCCGGCGCGCCCGGGGAGGACCCATGGCGGAAGACGCACCGGACATCGTGGTCATCGGCGGCGGCGCGGCCGGCCTCACCGCCGCCGGCATCTGCGCCTCGTTCGGGGCGCGCACGCTCCTGGTCGAGAAGGGCCGCCTGGGGGGGGATTGCACCTGGACCGGCTGCATCCCCTCCAAGACCCTCCTTCACGCCGCCCATGCCCGCGCCGCGGCGCGCGCGGCCGGGGCCGGGGCCTCGGTGGACTTTCCCCGCCTGATGGAGCACGTCCGGGCGGTGCGCCGCCGGGTCTACGAGGCGGCCGACGCCCCCGAGATCCTCGCCCGCCACGGGGTTCACGTGGCGTTCGGGGAGGCGGCCTTCGCCGGCCCCCGCGCCCTTCGCATCCGCTCCGAGGCCTCGGAGCGGACGGTGCGATTCCGCGCGGCGGTGATCGCCACCGGGAGCCGTCCCGCCGTCCCCCGGATCCCCGGCCTCCGTGAAGCCGGCTACCTCACCAACGAGACCCTCTTCGAGCTGACCGCGCTTCCCCGCCGGCTGGCCGTCCTGGGGGGCGGGCCGGTGGGGGTCGAGACCGCCCAGGCCCTGGCGCGGCTCGGGTCCGAGGTCTCCCTGGTCACCCGCGCCCCGCGGCTCCTCCCGCGGGATGAGCCGGAGTGCGTCGAGGTGCTCCAGAAACAACTCGAAGCCGATGGGGTCAAGTTATTTTACAACAGCACGTTCAGCTCAGTGGATCGTGGGGATGAGGGGCTGCGGATCGGGCTCGATCCGGGCGGACGCTCCCTGGTCGTGGACGCGGTGATGGTGGCGGCGGGACGGCGGCCCGGGGTGGCCGGGCTGGAGCTGGAGCGCGCGGGCGTGCGGACGACCGCGGAGGGCATCCCGGTGGACCGCCGGTGCCGGACCACCGCCGGTCACGTGTTCGCGGTGGGGGACGTCACCGACTCCCTCCGCTTCACCCACGTGGCCGAGGACATGGCGCGGGCGGCGGCGATGAACGCGGTGCTCCGGCTCCCCCTCTTTCGCCGGGAGACCGGGGTCATCCCCTGGGTCACCTACACCGATCCCGAGGTGGCCCACGTGGGGCGGACCGCGGAGGCGTTGCGGGCGGCGGGGACCCGGTTCGAGACCCTCGCCTTCCCCTATTCCCGGATCGACCGCGCCATCGCCGAGGACGCCACGGCGGGGGTGATCCTGGTGCACGCGGTTCCGCCCCGGTTCGCGGGCCTGGGCGGGGGGAGAATCCTCGGAGCGAGCGTGGCCGGCCGCCACGCCGGCGAGGCCATCGTGGAGCTGGCCCTGGCCATGAAGCACCGGATCGGCCTTCCCGCGCTGGCCCGCACCGTCCACCCCTACCCCACCTGGCTCCTCGGCGTGCGGCGCGCCGCCGACCAGACCCTCATCCGCCGGCAGCGGCCGTGGATGTCCCGCCTGGTGCGGCGTCTCCACGGCTATCGCGGGGAGATCCCGGCCACCGTGGGCTCGGACGAGGCGCTCTGAGCGGGGTCCCCCGCCGGGGCCTCGGGAGGCGGACACCGCGGCCGCGGAAGGGCGCCGGCCGCCGGGGCGGGCCGATGCCTCACCCCGCCGCCCGGTAGCGCGCGCGCAGCGTCTCCATGCGCTTCCGGTTCACCCCCAGGTCCGAGCGCCCGAGGCGGGATGCGGACCGGAAGTGGATCATCCCGGCGCGGTCGTCGAAGCGGAACTCCACGTCGTCGATGAAACCGATCACCGGGGTGCGGAACTCCACGTGGAGATAGCCGGGGTCCCGGCCCACGATGCGGGCCCGGGGAGCGGCGCGGACCACGGCGAGGAGGCGTTCCCGGGCCCGGGCGGGCGGGCCGTCGTAGGGAATCGGATCCATGGCGTGGCCGGGATCGGCGGCGTCGCTGCACACGCAGTTGGGCGAGTCCGGGCAGGGGGCGAGCCGGCCGTCGCGAAGCCCCAGGCCCCGCGGGGCCGGCGCGGTCCGGGCCCACACCGTGACCGCGAGGAAGGCCGCGGCCAGGACGATCAGCGTCCAGAGCACGGCGCGATTCGCGCGGCGCACCGCGCGATCTCCTCCGGCGGGGCGGCCGCGGGCGCCACCCCGGTCACTCCCCCGCCGCCCCGGCAAGGGTCGCGGTGTGGAGGGGCCGATAGATCGAGCCCCCCGGGGAGAGGGTGCTTCGGATCACCCCCACCTCGCTCACGGTGAAGGCGGCGATGGGGCCCCGGCCGTCGCAGGACGCGCGGGCCGTCTCGGGGTCGAGGTCGCGCGTGTCCCGCCAGCGCCCGAGGGTGAGATGCGGCTTGAACGGCTTGTCGGCCTTCCCGAGCCGCGCCCCCCGAAACCCCCGCTCCAGGGTGCGGGCGAGGGCTTCGAGGGTGGCCCCTCCGCGCCCGGTTCCCACCCAGAGCACCCGGGGACGGCGCCAGTCCGGGAAGACCCCGACCCCTTCCAGGACCAGCTCGAAGGGCGCGGCGCCGGCGGCCACCGCGGCCAGCACCTCCCCCGCCCGGGCGGCCTCTTCGGCGGTCAGCTCCCCGAAGAAGCGGAGGGTGAAGTGGAGGTTCCTTTCGGCGGTCCACCGGAGCGTCCGCATCGCCGGCTCGAGGCTCCGCCGGAGATCACCGAGCGCCCCGAGCACCGCCGGGGGCGGAAACACCGCGACGAAGGTGCGCATGGTCTCGGGGGCGGGCCCGGCGCGTCTTCCGGCCCCGCGGTCTTCGCGTCGGGGGGGGGCGGGATCCCCCGGGCGGATCACGAGCTCAAGGCCCGGTGGCGGCGCGTTTCGGCGCGCTCCCGGGCGGTCCGGAGCACGTGGATCGGGTCCACCGCGTCGACCTCGGGCAGGAACGGCACCGCGCCGTTCCCGTCCCGCTGCAGCCGGTAGTGGTGTCCCGCCGGATCGCGCTCCAGGTAGCCGGCGTCCACCAGCTCCCGCCGAAGGCTCACGCGATCCACCTCCAGCGTGGACCCTTCGGTCTCGAGCCAGCGCTCGAGATGCTCGTTGACCGCGGCCTCGGGGTAGGCACGGTTCGCGTCCAGGTTCCGGATCGCGCACCGGAAGAGGATGTGCCGGTCCCGCGGGCGCCGGGGAAGGCCCGGTCCCCCGCCGGAGGTCAAGAGGGCGATCAGGCGGCGTTCGAATTCGGATGCGGTGACCGGCGTGTGTTCCACGGGCGTTCCTCCTTCCGGGGGATCGGGGCTCCGCGCCTCGGGGGGGCTCCGAGGGCGCGGGGGCATGCGCCCCCAGTATGCCACGATCGGAGGGACCGCGGGCGCGCGGGCCGAAGCGACCGGGATCGCATCCGGCGCCGGCGTGCCGGGCCTACTTCACCCCCAGGAGCACCAGACGCAGCCGGTTCACGTCGGTGGCCACCGCGCGCTCCACCACCGTCCGGCGGTCGCCGGGATAGGTGGAGCGGAAGACGCGGGTGCCGGTGGGGGCGGCGACGGCGCTCAGGACCAGGCCCACCGGCTTCTCGGGCGAGCCTCCGGTGGGTCCGGCGATCCCGGTGGTGGCCACCACCACGTCCACCCCGCTCCGCGCCCGGAGCCCCTCGGCCATGGCCCGGGCCACCGGTTCGCTCACCGCCCCGTGCTCGGCGATCAGGGCCTCCGGCACCCCCAGAAGCTCCACCTTGGCCCGGTTCGAGTAGGCCACCACCCCGCGATCCACGTACCGGCTGGATCCGGAGACCGAGGTGAGATACGCGGCGATCGCCCCCCCGGTGCAGGACTCCGCGGTGGCCACCGTCCAGCCCCGCCGGACCAGGAGCTCCCCCACCGCGCCGGCCAGGGTCTCGTCGTCGGCGCCGTAGATGAAGGTATCCAGCCCTTCCCGGAGCACCCGCTCCGCGGCCTCGAGGCGCCGCCGGGCGGTGAGCGGGTCGCCGGCGCGCGCGGTGAGCTTCAGGTTCACTCCCGGAGTCTGGGGATAGAACGCCAGATCGACGTCCGCCAGGGTGTCGAAGATCGCCCCGTAGCGGGTGACCAGGTCCGACTCGCCGATCCCCTGGGTCTTGAGCACCCGGGTCAGGAGCGCGCGCACCGGCCGGTGGGCGGTGAGCCAGGGAAGGATGGAGCCTTCGAGAATGGCCTGCATCTCCCGGGGGATCCCGGGGACCACGAAGAGCACCGAGCCGTCGCGCTCCATCCGGAAGCCGGGGGCGGTGCCGGCGGGGTTGGGAAGGGGTTCCGCCCCCTCGGGGAGGGTGATCTGGGTGAGGTTCACCTCGGGCATGTCCCCCCGCCCGAAACTCCGGAACCGGGCCTCGAGGGCGGGGAGGAGCTCGTCGCGGCGCACCCGCCCCACCCCGAAGGCCCGGGCGATCCCGTCCCGGGTGCGATCGTCGGGGGTGGGTCCGAGCCCCCCGGTGACCACCACCACCTCCGCCCGGGCCATGGCCTCCCGCACCGCGGCGGCGATGGCCGACTCCTCGTCGTCGACGGTCACGTGGCGGGACAGAGCGATGCCCAGGCCCTTCAGGGCCCGGGCCAGATCGCGGGCGTTGGTGTCGAGGATGTCCCCGGCCAGGATCTCCGCCCCGATGGTGAGGATCTCCGCGTTCATGTCGGCCTCTCGGCGTCCGGCCCCGGGTTCTGGACCGCGGCTAGTGTCCTCCGCCCGAGCCGGCGGGGGGCTCCGCCCCTCCGGCGGAGCTGTCGGGGGAGCCGGCGTCGCCGCGACCCGCGCTGTCCGCTCCCGCCGCCCGGCCGGTGGTGTCGGCGGCGGCGCTGTCCGCCGCCGCGGGGAGCCCCCCCGGGGTCTCGTTGATCCCGTAGCGCTTCATGAACTCGCCGCGTCCGGGCACCGGGACGATCTCCCGGCTCTCCACCGGATCCACCTGCCCGCGCTCGGTGGTGTCGGCCAGGGTGAGCACGAAGAAGATCCCCAGGAAGGTCAGGGCGGCGAGGAGGATCAACCCGTTGAACCGCTCGTCCCACTTGAGCCCCATGAAGAAGAGGGCGACCAGGCTCGCCTTCGCGGTGGCGATGGCCATGGCCACGATCAGGTTCCCGGTCCCGAAGTCGAAGTAGGAGATCCGGACCGTGAGGAAGGTGAGGATCAGGAGCCCGACCCAGACCATGAAGTAGATCCGGAGCGGGACGACGTGGTGCTTGTGTTCCGCGGCGGCGGCGTTTGCTTGGCTCATCGCGTCCCTACTTGATCAGGTAGAAGAGTGGGAAGAGGTAGATCCAGATCATGTCCACCAGGTGCCAGTAGAGCCCGGTCAGCTCTACCGGGGTGTAGTAGGAGCTGGAGAAGCGGCCCCGGATGGTGTTCACCAGGATCCAGGTGATGGCGATCATCCCCGCGATCACGTGCAGGGCGTGGAGCCCGGTCATCATGAAGTAGAGCCCGAAGAAGATGTTCCCGTTCACCGGATCGGTGAGGTCGTGGGGGTTGTACCAGTAGCCGGGCAGAAGCCCGTGGTGGAACTTCTCGGTGTACTCCACGTACTTGATGCAGAGAAAGACCCCGGCCAGGAGAAGGGTGGTCACCAGGAGCCCGATGGAGAGCCGGCGATTGTCGGTCTGGGCCGCCCGCACCGCCAGGGCCATGGTCAGGCTGGAGCAGATCAGGACCACGGTGTTCGTCCCGCCGAGGATCCGGTTCAGGTTGTGGTGAGCCTCCCGGAACATGTCCGGGAACATGTTCTGGAAGACCACGAAGGCCACGAACATGCCGCCGAAGAGGAGCACCTCGGTGGCCAGGAAGAGCCAGAAGCCCAGCTTGGCCGACGAGAACTCCTGGGCCGCGTCGGCGTAGTGGTGGCCGACCTCGTGACGCCAGGCTTTTGGGGTGGTGCTCATGCGCGCGATTCCTCCAGGGGCGGGTTCGATTCCGACATCAGGATCCGACCGCCTCGGGCTCCGGGTTCTCGCCGTAGACCTTCTGGTAGTCGTAGGGCCCGTAGGCCAGGCTCGGCACCTCCTCGAAGTTCTCCACCGGCGGGGGCGAGGGCACGCGCCACTCCAGCCCCAGCGATCCCCACGGGTTGGCCGGGGCCTTTTCCCCCGCCCGCAGCGAGTACATGAAGTAGATCACCATCATGAGGAACCCGAACCCCAGGATCCACGAGCCGAAGGTGGAGAGCTGGTGCAGGGGCTGGAACTGCTCGAGGTAGTCGTAGTACCGGCGGGGCATCCCCCGGCTCCCCAGAACGAACTGGGTGAGGAAGGTCACGTTGAACCCGATGAAGACGGTCAGCGCGGTCATCCGGGCCACCGTCTCGGGGTACATGCGGCCGGTCATCTTGGGCCACCAGTAGTGGAGACCGGCCAGGAAAGCCATCACCGTCCCCCCCATCATCACGTAGTGGAAGTGGGCCACCACGAAATAGGTGTCGGTGAGGTGCACGTCCACCGAGAGGGCCCCCAGGAAGATCCCGGTCAACCCGCCGATCGCGAACAGGAACAGGAACGCGAGCGCGTAGAGCATGGGGGTGTCGAGCGCGATCGACCCCTTGTACATGGTGGCCGTCCAGTTGAACATCTTGATCGCGGACGGGATGGCCACGAAGAAGGTGAGGAACGAGAACATCATGGTCGAGACCTCGGACTGGCCGCTCACGAACATGTGGTGTCCCCACACCAGGAAACCGAGCACGGCGATGGCCAGCGAGGAGTAGGCCACGAACCGGTAGCCGAAGATGTGGCGGCGGGAGAACGTGGTGACGACCTCGCTCATGATTCCCATCCCGGGGAGGATCATGATGTACACCGCGGGATGGGAATAGAACCAGAAGAAGTGCTGGAAGAGGATGGGGTCGCCGCCGAGGGCGGGATCGAAGATCCCGATGTGCATGACCCGCTCGGCCACCAGGAGGAGCAGGGTGATGCCCAGGACCGGGGTGGCCAGCACCTGGATCAGGGCGGTGCCGTAGATGGACCAGAGGAAGAGCGGCATGTCGAACCAGCCCATCCCCGGCATCCGGAGCTTGTGCAGGGTGACCAGGAAGTTGAGCCCGGTGAAGATGGAGGAGAAGCCGAGGATGAAGATGCCGAGCCCCATCCAGATCACCGAGCTGTGGCTCTGGACGCTGTAGGGGGTGTAGAAGGTCCAGCCGGTGTCGATCCCCCCCCGGAGGATGGCCACCAGGGTGAACACCGCCCCCGTGCACCAGAGGTAGAAGCTGGCCAGGTTGAGCTTGGGGAAGGCCACGTCCTTGGCCCCGATCATGATGGGCAGGAAGAAGTTTCCGAGGGCGGCGGGGATCGACGGGATGATGAACAGGAAGATCATGATGATGCCGTGCAGGGTGAAGACCTCGTTGTAGGTCTGCGCGGACATGATCGTCCTTCCCGGCAGGAACAGCTCCAGCCGGATGAGGAGCGCCATGATCCCCCCCAGCAGGAAGGAGGTCGAGATGGCGATGAGGTACATGATCCCGATCCGCTTGTGATCCCGGGTCAGGAGCCACGAGCGGAGGCCGTGGGTCGCGTTCAGATAGTTGGTGCCCGGGACGGGGGCGTGTGCGTCGATGGTCTGTGTCGCCATGGGGGTCGCCTCTCTATCCGATGACCGGGGCTACTTCTGGGCCTTGATGAACTCGATCAACGCGTCGATCTGGTTGGGCTTCAGGAGCCCCTGGAACGTCGGCATCACCGGCTCGAAGCCCGCCACCACCTGGGACGTCGGGTCGAGGATGGACTGGCGGATGTAGTTCTCGTCGGCGGTGGTCGAGCTGCCGTCGGCGAACTGGACCTTGTGCCCGAACACCCCCTTGAACGACGGTCCGGTCTTCCGGCTCCCGTCCAGGGAATGGCAGGTGATGCAGGCCTTCTGCTGGTAGAGCTGCGCCCCGTAGTCGGCCAGGCTCATCCCCGCCGCCGGTCCCGCCGAGCTCTCCTTGTACTTCTCGAAGTCCGCGGCGCTCAGAACGTGGACCTTTCCCAGCATCCCCGAGTGCCCGGTCCCGCAGTACTCGGTGCAGAAGAGGTCGTAATCCCCGGTCGCCGTGGCCTGGAACCACAGGGTGGTGTACCGGTTGGGGATGGCGTCCTGCTTCACCCGGAACGCGGGGACGTAGAAGCTGTGGATGACGTCCTCGGAGCGAAGGATGACCTTCACCGGCTGGTCCACCGGCACCGTCATCTCGTTGACCGAGGTCTCGCCGTCCGGGGATTGGATCTGCCACAGCCATTGCTTGGCGGTGACGTGGTACTCCAGCGCGCCCCCCGGGGAGACGGCGAGAGCCATGTAGCCCCTGAACCCCCACACGAACACCAGGATGACCAGGGCCAGGGGGATCACCGTCCAGGTGACCTCGAGCGGGGTGTTGTGGGAGGCCCGGGGGGCCATGGTCTGCCCCGGCCGGCGGCGATATTTCAGGACGAAGATCAGCGAGAGGCCCACGATGAGCACGAAGAAGAATACCGAGCCCCAGAAGATGAAGTAATAGAGCGAGTCCACCTGGTGCGCCATGGTGGAGGCTTCCGGCGGCATCTGGAATGTCCCGTTCATGCCCTGGTTCCTGTTCGTGAGGCCGATCGCCCGAAGGCTTTGCGGCCGGTCTACTGTCCGCCTAGGCCGAAGCGTGGTGGGTGCGGTGCCGCTCCCTCATCCACAGGCCGCCCATGAGTCCCCCGAGGCCGAGCAAGGTCAACACGCCGCCCAGCTTCATCACCTGGAAAGCCACGACGGTGTACTTGTGCGTCCCCGGATCGTACTGGCAGCAGAACAGGATCAGCTTGTCGAGCGGCGAGCCCAGCTTTCCCTCCGAGGCCTCGATCAGGGACAGCCGAAGATCCTTGGGAGGGTAGTCGATCCCGTAGAGGGTCCGACTGATCTTCCCCTGCGGGGTCAGCACGAAGATCCCCGCCGCATGGTAGTACTGCTGCGTCTTTTCGTCGTACCGGTACTTGAACCCCACCGAACGGGTGAGCGCCTCGATCGAGGGTTCCTCGCCGGTCAGGAAGTGCCACCCCTCCCCCGCTTCCGGACGGTCGAGGGACGAAATGTAGTTCTGCTTCTTTTCCTTGGCCAGCTTCGGATTGTCCTTCGGATCGAAGCTGACCGTCACCACCGTGTATTCGCGGCCCGGGGTCCAGTCCATCTTCCGGGCCGAGTCCAGATAGGCGTTCAGGACCTGGGTGCAGAGCATCGGGCAGCTGTAGTAGACGAGCTGCAGCACGATCGGCCGGCCCTGGTTGAAGAAGGCGTCCAGGCGCACCGGATCGCCGTTCTCATCGTTGAAGGTCAGGTCCCCCGGAACCATGTCTCCCGAGTGATCGACCAGGTCCACCCCCTCGAGCTGGGGCGGGGTTTGATCGGACGACATCTGGGCGCCGGCCCCCCCCGGAAGACCCCAAGAGGCCAGGATCATCACGGCCGTCGCGGAGACGGCAAACCAGCGCATGTTCATCAACCTCCTGCCTGGGAATCCCTGCGCGCGCGCGCCTCCTTGGCCATCAGCTCCATCGCGCGATCGATGGGGATATGGGCCACCCCCTTCTCCTGGTCCACCCAGCCGTAGGAGTTGAGCTGGGCGGCCTCCTGGGCGCGGAGATCCCTGAGCTTCACGTTCTGAACCGAGAGCACCTTGCGGTAGATCTCCTCGTTCCGGCTTACCTCGAAGAACGAATGAAGCCACAGGATCGCGGTCACGAACAGGACTGCGGACACCAGACCGGCGGCGAAGATCCACCCGGTTCTCACTCCGCTCGAACTCGCCATCGGTCAATCCCCTTCCCGATTGGACGCGATTTTCCTGAATCCGGTCACAGTTCCCTCCTCAGTACGCGTGCTCCAGGGCCAGGGACTCGGGCAGGCG
>CAYRIJ010000004.1:0-31694 GCA_964424285.1 uncultured bacterium | reverse complement strand
CGGGGAGGAGCGCGAGCCCCCCCGCGGCCAGGACCGCTCCCGGCCGAAGTCCCCGTGCCGGGCCCTCCGCATCCCCGGGGCGTTTCCCGAACGCGAGCCAGCCCGCGGCCGCGGCCAGGAGCGCCAGGACCGCCACCGCCCCCGCCATCGCCGCAGTGCCCCGCGCGGCCAGGAAGAACACCGTCCGATCGCGGTAGTAGGCGGCCTCGAAGCCCGGGCCGCCCGGCCAGGCCTTGACGATCATGCCCCCCGCGAACAGCACGCCGTACTCCACCGCCACCACCGACGGGAAGAGGGGACCGTAGAGATAGTCCTGGGGGTGGAAGAACTCCTTCGCCAGGTGGGCGGCGGCGCCGACGTAGCGGCCCTCGTCGTAGCGGTAGGTATGGGGGAGGCCGTACCCCAGGGGAACCGCGCGGAGGGTGAGGGCCAGGAGGAAGATCCCCCCCGGGATCCACCGCCGGCGGGACCGGGCGTTCATGGGGACCCCAAGCCGGTCGGCGCGTCCCTCCAGGCCGCGGCCATCGCTCCGGCCAGGGACCGGGGGTCACCGGAGCGCATCATCGCCCCCATGACCGCGGCTCCCGCCGCGCCGGCCCGTCGCACCGCGCGCACCCGCTCGGGGGTCTCGATCCCCCCCAGGCCGACCACCCGTCCGGCGGGAAGCGCCCCCGCCGCGTCGGCGAGCCAACCCGGACCGCGTTCCCGAAGCCCCGGTTTGCTGGTGCTGGAGAAGACCGGGCTCAGGATCGCGTAGTCCGCGCCGGCGGCCAGCGCGGCGCCGGCCTCGTCCACCTCGTGGGCGGAGTAGCCCAGAAGGCGCTCGGAGCCCAGGAGACGCCGCGCCGCGGCGACCGGGAGCCCCTCCCGGCCGAGGTGCGCCCCCGCGCCCTCCAGGGCCAGGGCCACGTCGAGCCGGTCGTTCACCAGGAAGGGTCTCCCGCGGGCGGCGCACAGCGCGGCCAGGGGGGCGGCCAGCTCCAGGAGCGGTCGCCCGTCGAGGTCCTTCTCCCGGAGCATGACCGCGGCGAAACCGGCGTCGAGCGCGGCGGCGGCGATCCCGACCAGGGGCCGGCGCGCCTGTCCGCGATCGGTGATGAGAAGAAGCCCGGGAGGGAAACGGTCCCTCACGTTCCGATCACGCCCTCCAGCGGACTCGATGCGGTGGCGAAGAGCTTCCGCGGAATCCGGCCGGAGAGGTAAGCGTCGCGGCCGGCCTGCACCGCGCGCCGCATGGCCCGGGCCATCCGAACCGGGTCCCTGGCCCCCGCGATCCCGGTGTTCATGAGCACGCCGTGACATCCCAGCTCCATGGCCAGGGCGGCGTCGGAAGCGGTCCCCACCCCCGCGTCCACGATCACCGGCACCTTCACCGTGTCCAGGATGATCCGGATGTTGTAGGGGTTCCGCACGCCCAGGCCGCTTCCGATGGGAGCGGCCAGCGGCATGACCGCCGCGCACCCCGCCTCCTCCAGCTTCCGGCAGATCACCGGATCGTCGATGGTGTAGGGGAGCACGGTGAACCCGTCCCCGACCAGCACCCGCGCCGCCTCCAGAAGGCCTTCGTTGTCGGGGAACAGCGTCCGCGGGTCCCCGATCACCTCCAGCTTCACGATGGAGGTGCCCAGCGCCTCGCGCGCGAGCCGGGCGGTGAGGATCGCGTCCTTCGCGGTGAAGCACCCGGCGGTGTTGGGAAGGATCTTGTAGCCTCCCTCCTCCAGCACGCCGAGGATGCTCTCCTTCCCCCGGTCCCCGAGGTCCACCCGCCGGATGGCCACGGTCACCATCTCCGCGCCGCTCTCCCGGAGCGCGGCGCGCATGACGGCGGCGTCGGGGTACTTCCCCGTCCCGGCCAGAAGCCGCGACGTGAGGCTCACGTCCCCCAGGATCAGTCTTTCTTCCGAACCGTTGGTCTGGGTCATGTCTTCCTCTCCGCTCCGTCCGTGATGTCCGGACCGTCCGCGGCGCGGCGTCCGCCCCGCCGAGGCCTCGACGATCGCGCCCCCCGGCTCAACCGCCCGCCACCGCGTGAATCACTTCCACCCGGTCTCCCTCCGCCAGCCCTCGCTCCGCGTGACGCGCGCGGGGGACGATCTCGTCGTTCACCGCCACCGCCACCCGGCCCCCGGCCAGGTTCAACTCGGACAGGAGGTCGGCCACCGTGGCCGAGGCCCGTCCGGACTCGAAGGGCTTTCCGTTCAGTACCAGCTTCATGGATCTCCAGGCCGTTCGAAGGGGAAACGCCGCTTCCCCCGCACCCGCTCCCCCGGGCGGCGCCGCGGCTAAGCCCCGGCCCTCCCGTGCCGATGTTGGAACTATAAACCACCCGGCACGGTCGTCCCATCGGGGGACCGCGCCGATCGCGCACGCGGGTCGCCGTCTCCGGAGGCTCGCCGGCACGTATTTCGCCGACGCCGGACCGAGCCCATGACCCGACCTCGCATCGCGTATCTGCGGTTCCTGCTCCCGGTCCTGGCCCTGGGGCTGGTGGCCTCCCTGTGGCGCCCGGGAACCGGGAACCAGGGGCTCGCGCTCGAATACCGGGTGCGGCCGGTGCCCGGCGAGGGGTTCGACGTCGTCCTTCACGCTTCCGGCCTCCGCAGCCCGCACCCCGGCTTCCGGCTCCTGGACGGTTGGGGTCTGCTCCAGGACCAGTCCGGTCACATCGAGGGCCTTGCCGCCGCCGACCCCGGCGGCCGCCCGATCGCCGTCACCGCCGAGACCGAATCGGGCACCGCCCGCTGGCGTCTGGAGGGGAACCCCCGGGAAGCCGTCCTTCGCTATCGGGTGCGATCCTATTCGCCCGATCTCTCCGCGGAGGCTTCGTTCGTCGACCGCTCCCGCCTGGTGCTTCTGGGCTACTCGCTCTTCCTGCTGCCGCTTCGGGTCGACCATTATGCGCCCCTGGACGTCGCCGTGCGCGTCGAGCCGCCCCCCGGCTCCTCCCTCTGGTCGTCCTGGCCGGAGGAGGGAGGCGCCTACCGCCCCGGCACCGCCCACGATCTCTGGAGCGGGGTGGTGGCGGGGGGCGATTTCACCCCCACCCGTCTTGCCCGGGGCCCGGTCGCGGTGACGGTTCTCACCGAGGCCTCGACCCCTCCGCGCACCGGCCTCACCATCGCCAACCGGCTTCTCCCGGTGCTCGGGCGGATGGTCGACTTCTTCGGGGCGCCCCCCCGGGGAGACTCGCTCGCCGTGCTCGCGGTGTACCGCACCCGCCCCGCTCCCCCGGGGCGGAGCGTGGTGAGCGGCAACAGCGAGGAGGGCGCCTTTCTCTGCGTGGCCAGCCCGGACCGCTACGCCGACCCGCAGTCGCTCACCCAGCTCGCGTCCCACGAGTGCCTGCACTTCTACCTGGGAGGGGCGCTCACCGGCGGCCCGGAGCCGCCCTATCAGAACTCCCCCGACCTGATCTGGCTGGTGGAGGGAATGACCGAGTACCTCTCCTACCGGTTCATGGTCGAGGCGGGGGTGTTGAGTCCGGCCGGCCTTCGGGAGGTCACCGCGCGGAAGGAGCGCGAAGCCCAGGAGGCGCCGTCCAACGTGACCCTGGCCGCCGCGGCCCGTCACATGGATCGGATGAGCACCTACCAGCTGGTCTACTCCCGGGGGTTCCTGGTGGGCCTCCTGCTCGACCGGGAGATGACCTCGCGGTGCGGCCCCCAGGCCCTGAACCGCGCGCTCCGCCGGCTCTTCGACCGAAGGAATTTCTACCGGACCGGCGAGGCCCTGGATCCCGACATCGTGCGTGACGCGTTCGAATCGGAGTGCGCGGGAAGCGCGGGTCTCATCGCCCGCTACGGCGAGGGGAGCGCGCGGCTCCCCGAGTTGTCCGGGGAGCCGGAGATGGCGCGTTCGCGGGTGGAGGCGGCGGGCGCCGAGGCCGCCCGCTGAAAAACGACAAGCGGCGTCTTGCGACGCCGCTTGGCTAAAGACCTTCGATCTACCGACAGGACGCCTACAGGTCCTGGGGCTTCAGGGTCTTCCGCTTGTTGCCCAGAGCCCGCTGCTCGGCATCGCCGATCAAGCCCCGGACCTTCTTGTCGAGGGCGGCGTAGAAATCGCTCGACACGTTGCACTTCTTCACCGCGGCCTTGGTGCGCGACTTGGAGATGATCAGGTCACCGGTCGCGGCCTTCTTCGCCGAGGACTTCTTCTTCGCCATCTTCTTGGCCATCCTTAGTCTCCTAGTTGAGTGAAGGGGGTCATCCGCGAAACGGCCTTCCGGCGCCGTCCCGCCCTTGATTTCCGGCGAAATGAAACAACGGGGGCCCCGGGCTGTCAAACGAAATCGCGTGAAAAAGCCCGATCTCAGGGGTCCGGGGGCCATTTTCGCTGAAGCTCGCCCCCTCGGTGGACGATCACCGACATGGGAACTGCCGGAGGGCGGACCCGTCATCACCTACGCGGGGAGACCAGACCATGAAGAACATCCTTCGCGCGACCCCCAGGGTCGCGCTCCTGATCGGCATTGCGGCGGCGATTTCGGCCTGCGGCTCGGGGGTCAAGTTCGTCCGGATGGACGCCACCGAATTCCCGGCCAAGGACCAGTCGGCCCAGATCGAGGTCTTCGAGGGCGGGATCAGCGCGCCCCACATCGTGATCGGGACCCTGTCCGCCACGAAGGACATGGATCCCAGCTACAACGACCGGTCCACCTACGACCGGGTGATCGCCACCCTCAAGGACGAGGCCCGGAAGGTGGGGGCGGACGCCCTCATCGATGTGCGTCCCATCACCGCCGAGGGCGGGGGGCTCAAGTCGCGGGTGGAGGTGACGGCCACCGCCGTCCGCTACCTGGAGAAGACCGCCACCGTGACCTCGGCCTCGACCCGCTGACTTAAGAGCCGGCCCGAGAAGATCGCCGGATCCGCTTGATTTGCATGGCGATGAGAATTCCCAACGCGGACAGGGCGAAGAGACCGGGGATGAGAAACGGGTAGGGCGAGCGCCCGGCCAGGGCGTGGTACACGAAGCCGAGGTTGATCCCGGCGAAGAGGGCCACCCAGCCCACCCGGAACAGGAAGAAGAACCAGTGGCGGCGGGTGAGCATCCGCTGGGCGATGTCTCCCCGCCGTCCCCGGGCCCACCGGATGACCAGGTAGACCCCCTCCAGGCCGGCCAGGAGGAGGTAGACCAGCATGGTCTGATGACGGAGGAGAGCCACCGCCTCGGACCGGCTCGCCCACACCAGCGGCCCGCCGTTCAAGGCCCAGGCCACCGGGACCCGGTCCGGGAGCCGCTGGTAGTTGTCCCGGACCAGGAGGATGGGCACCAGAACCGCGGCCAGGGGGACGATCTCCCGGAGGAGCACCACCGCCCATCCGCCGCGAAGGGGGTAGGGGCGCTCCCCGTCCGCGCTCTCCGGGGTCTCGGAGGGGATCAGGTACCGCCGGGCGTAGAGGCGGGCCGGGTAGGAGTAGGCCACCGCGGCCACGATGATCAGCGGGGCCCACACCGTGGACATCCAGGTGGCCGGGGCCCCGGTCAGCATCTGCACCACCACCCACAGGGCCCACAGGATCAGCATCTCGCCCACGCGGTTCCGGGAGCGGCGGCGGAGGTCCACGTCGGAGTCCACGAAGGGGAGGCCGATCCCGAACCGCGCCGAAGGCCGGAGGAAGCGCAGGAGCCCTCCCAGGACGGCCAGGAGGGCGGCGAAAGCGGGCTCGAACCACCCGAATCCGATCTCATGCATCGGGGATGCGCCTTTTCGGGCCGGCGGCACCGCCGGGATCGCGAGAGGGGAGCCTCATCGTATCACGCCCCGAACAGGGCGAGCAGGATCAGGAACCCGGGGATGACGAGCAGCATGAGGAGCGCGGTGTAACCCACGATCTTCCGGGCCGGAAGGCCGGTCACCGCCAGGAGCGGCAGCGCCCAGAAGGGCTGGAGCATGTTGGTGAGCTCGTCGCCGTAGGCCAGGGCCATCACCGTGGTCGGCAGGTGGGTGCCCAGCTTCTCGGCGGCCTGGATCATGATCGGCCCCTGAACCGCCCACTGGCCGCCGCCGGAGGGGACGAAGAGGTTCACCAGCGCCGCGCTCAGGAACGTGAGGACGGCGTGGGCGGAGCCCACCGGGACTCCCGCCCCGGCCAGGGCCTCGGAGCCGGACACGAAGAGGTGGGCGAACCGCGCCACCAGCCCCGCCCCGCTCATCATCCCCAGGATCCCGAAGTAGAACGGGAACTGGAGAAGGATCCCCCCCGCTCCCCGCGCCGCCGCATCCACGCTCCGGGCGTAGCCGGCGGGGGAGCCGTGGAGGAGGAGGCCGAGGAGGAGGAAGATGAAGATCATCGCGTTCAGGGTCACCCCCCCCGATCCCCGGGTCGCGAAGTAGGGGACCAGGAAGCACGCTCCGCCCAGCGCCACCAGCCCGACCAGGAGCCGGCTCCGGTCCAGGGCGCGGGCCGGGGTGTTCGGGGGGATCCCGGAGGCGGGCTCGGACTCCGGAGCCTCGGGCGGCGGTGCGGCCGGTTCGGTGAGGGCGGGATCCTTCGGGGCCATGAGCGCCAGCGCGAGGGGAACCGCGATCAAGAGGAACAGGGTCACCGCGAGGTTGAGGGGGGAGAAGAGGGTCCGGGAGATGGGGATCCGCCCCATCAGGGCCTCGAGGGGATGGCTGGGGGAGGCCACGGCCAGAGGGGCCGAGCCCGAGAGCCCGCCGTGCCAGATGAGGAGCCCGGTGTAGCCCGCGGCCACCACCAGCGGGTAGTGGACCGCCACCCCGCGGCGGCGGGCGGTGGCCGCGACCTCCCGGGCCAGGATGGCCCCCACGATGAGACCGAGCCCCCAGTTCACCAGCGCCGCGGTCATGGCGGTGAGCGAGGTGAGGACCACCGCCGACGCCGTCCCCCGGGCGAGGCCGGCCAGCCGGTCCAGGCCCCGGCGCACCGGTCGCGTCTCGGCCAGGGCGTGCCCGGTGATGAGGATCAAGGCCATCTGGAAGGCGAACACCATCCCCCCCTGGTCGGTGAGCCCGCCGTACCACGCGGCGAGGAGGGCTCCGGGGGCGGTCCGGGTCCAGACCAGGCCGAGGATGAAGGTGATGAGGGAGAGCAGGATGGCGAAGACGAAGGGGTGGGGGATGAACCGCTCGGACAGGCGGCTGAACCGGTCTCCCAGGCGTCGGATCATGGGGTTGGACCCTTCCTTCCGTTTCGGTCCGGGCCGCTCATCGACCGGCGACCGCGCGGCCTCCCGGGCGACCCCGGGCCGGCGGGACGCGTTGTCTCCCCGGAAGCCCCCTGGTATTCTCCGCCTGCTGAGCGGGCCCGCGAGTGAACGCTCATCGATCGCTTGCCAAGGCGGGGTTTCCCGACTTCAACCCGGGGAGACGACGTTGAAACCGACTCGATTCGTTCCAGGTAACGGACGTCCGACGGGGGCCTGGATGTCCCCGGTGGTCCTTCTCATCGCCGCCCTGGGTCTGGCCGGGTGGGGTTGCGCGGGAGGCTCGGGAAGTCCGCCGCATCCCGCCGGCCAGCCGGCCGCCGCGCCGGCGCCGATCTCCGAGGGGACCCCCGAGCCCATCCCGGAGACCGGCGGCGAGGAATTCAACGTCACCATGGTGACTCAGACCGGGCAGTTCTACGTGGACAACCTCGAGATCGAGTTCAACCGGCGTCGCGGGATTCACGCCGTGTTCGGCTTCTACCGGGACTCCTTCGACAATCTGGTGAACGTCCCCTTCCGGGACCTCTCCCGGATCGAGTTTCTGGGTCCCATGCCCTCCTCGCTCTTCGACCAGGCGCGGGTGGGCCGCGAGAACCTGAACCTGAGCCAGGATTTCGCCTTCCGGACCCGGCTCACCTTCAAGGACCAGCGCCAGAGCGAGTTCTTCGCCTTCATCCCCAAGCTCAGGGGGGAGCGCGACTTCACCCTGTGGGAGCTGAGCCTCTCCAACGTCAACAACGCCGCGGGGATCCAGTACATCGAGTTCAACCGGTAAGGTCTTGCCCGCCCGGGAGGCGGCTCCCGGCGCGTTCAAGAGCCGGGTCGCTCCGCTCCGGCGAGCGCGCGGCGGAAGAGGTTCCGGTCGCCCCCGCTCTGGTAGACCAGGGTGGATCCGTCGGGGCTCCACGAGCCGCCGTCGTCCTGGTTCAGGGAGTCGGTCACCGCGGGGGCGGTCCGACCCGACGCCAGGTCCAGGATCCAGAGGTCGCGGTCCCCGTTCCGCTCGCGGGTGAACACCACCCGCTTCCCATCCGGTGAGGCGGAGGGTCGCGTGTCCCGCGAGCCGGCCTCGGAGTCGACGGACACGGGGGCCGCCGCGCCTCCCGCCGCCGGGATCCGCCAGAGGCGTTCCACCCCGCCGCGATCGGACTGGTAGACGATCGCCGACCCGCCCTCCACCCACGCGGGATACCGCTCCGCGGCGGTGCGGTCGGTGGTGAGTCGCGCCGGTTCCCCGCCGGCGGCGTCCACGATCCAGATGTCGGGGCTCCCCGCCCGGTCCGACACGAAGGCCACCCGGGTTCCGTCGGGAGAGAACCGGGGTTCGGAATCCCGGGCCGGGTCGGGGGCGAGGAACACCTCGTCCAGCCCGCTCTCGTCGATGGAGAGGATCTCCTGGTTTCCGTCCCGCTCCGAGGTGAAGACCAGACGATGGGTGGCGGGGCTGAAATCCGGCTCGAAGTCCCGGCCGGGGTTGGTGGTGAGGTTGGCCACGGTGTAGGCCTCCAGCTCGACCACGTAGATCTCGTCGTTCCCGTCCCGGTCCGAGGTGAAGAAGATGTTCCTGGCGTCGGCGTCGAAGACCGGATCGAAGTTTCCGGCGTCGGGGGGAACCGGGGTCGAGGCCTCGCCGCCGGCCACCGGGCGGGTCTTGATCGCCCACCCGGCTTCCTCCGTGTAGACGACCGAGCTTCCTCCCGGCCAGACCGCGGGGTCGAAGCAGTTCCGGGGATCGCG
Source organism: uncultured bacterium (assembly GCA_964424285.1). Classification (GTDB taxonomy): domain Bacteria; phylum Eisenbacteria; class RBG-16-71-46; order JABDJR01; family JABDJR01; genus CAVSKL01. Next base: position 22,781 of record CAYRIJ010000004.1, on the reverse strand, counting down.
GCCCAGCTCCACCGGGACCTCCGCTCCCGTCCCCAGCCGGAGAACCCGGACCCGGTCGTGCCCCTCCGGGTTCGCCAGGTAGGCCAGGACGCCGTCCCGGAGCGCGGGGGAGCGTTCGTCGAAGGGGGTTTGGGTCACGGGGCGGGGCCCCGCCGGGCCCGCGGGGTCGTAGGCGTAGAGATCGCCGGCGCCGGGCGGGCCCGTCCGGTACACCACGGTTCCGTCGGCCCCCCACGTCGGCTCGGAGGCGTCCACCGGCACCGGCCAGCCCGCGGGCTCTCCGGGGATCTCCCCGGTGGCCACCCCGGCGGGGAAGAGGACGAAACCGCGGGCCCCGGAGACGCAGAGGATCCGGCTCCCGTCGGGGGACCACGCGGGGGAGGCGAGGCCCGAGGTGTCGGCGGCGGTGCGGGTGGCGGTGCCGGAGTCCCCGCCCAGGTTCTGAAGCAGCCACAGGGAGCTTCCCCGGGCTTCGGCGCGGATGAAGGCCACCGACTCTCCGTCGGGGGAGACGGCGGGATCGGATTCGTCCGCCGCGCTCCGGGTGAGCCGGGTCACCGTCTTCGAGGGGAAGTCCATCCGGTAGAGATCGTCTCCGCCGTCGCGATTCGAGATGAAGACCAGATAGGTGGAGTCGGGGGAGACGTCGGCCCCGCGATCGGCGGACGCTCGATCGGTGAGCGCGCTCACCCGGGGCGCCGGCGGTTCCTTCTCCGAGGACCCCCCGCAGGCGGCGAGGGCGAGAGCGATGGACGCCGCGGCGGTCGCGGCCGCGTTCCGGTGGAGCGTGGACGCGGTCATGGGCCCTCCTCTTCCGGCCGGCGGCGGCCCGGGCTATTCGGGGGTGGACGAGGAGGCGAGGGGCTTCCCGCCCTTTTTGGCCACCAGGCGGCGGATCTCCTCGTCGGTGAGCACCGACTTGGACCGCTTCGCCGCCTCGAAGATCGCGTCCACCAGTCCCGGTTCCGCCTCGAACCCGTGGTGGCCCAGCCAGTAGACGACGTTGGCCACCCCGCTCAAGGGGCCGATCTCGATCACCTGCTCGCGTCCGATCATCGAGGCGGGTACCGAGGAATAGACCATGTTCTCGAGCCAGGTGTCGCCGCGCCGGGCCGCTTTCAGCACCGCGGCGGCGTGGACCCCGGTGGCGGTGCGGAAGGCGTCGCGGCCCAGGATGGGATAGTTCACCGGAATCGGCATCCCCACCGCCCGCGCCACCGCCTCGCAGTATTCCCCCAGCCGGGCGAGATCGTTGTGGATGATGCCCATGAGCTTCAGGTTCACCAGGATCTGGTCCATGGCCGCGTTCCCGCATCGCTCTCCGATGCCGAGCGCGGTGCCGTGGATCTGATCGGCGCCGGCGAGGGCCGCGGTGATCGAGTTCACGACCCCCAGACCGCGGTCGTTGTGGCCGTGCCAGTCGATGAGCACGTCCTCACCGGTCTGATCGGCGATCTCCCGCACGTAGGTGACCACGGCGCGGACGCCCGCGGGAGTGGCGTGGCCGGCGGTGTCGGCCACGGTGACGCGGCGGGCCCCCGAACGGATGGCGGTCTGGTAGAGCGCCTTGATGGCGGCGGGGGTGGCCCGCGTGGTGTCCTCGGTGACGAACATCACCGGGAGTCCCTCGGACACCGCGAAGGTCACCGCCTCTTCGGCGAGGCGGAGGAGCTTCCCCAGCTCCCAGTTCTCGGTGTAGAACCGGATGGGGCTCGAGCCCACGAACATCGCCACCTCCAGGGGACAGCCGGCGGCCTGGCTGATCGCGGCGATGGGCTCGATGTCCTTGATCATGGTCCGGGCGGCGGCGTTGGGCCGGATCGCCATCCCCGCGCGCACGGTCTCCCGGGCCAGGGCGAGGGTGTCCTCGTAGGCGTGGGGGCCGGCGGCGGGGAGCCCCAGGTCGGCGGACTGGATGCCCAGGCTCTCGATGAGGTGGAGGATCCCGATCTTCTCTTCGATGGTGGGATCCGAGACCGAGGGGGACTGAAGGCCGTCCCGGAGGGTCTCGTCGTCCAGTGAAATGACGGCCGGGCTCATCTGGGCCACGCCGTCGGCCACGTTCCAGTCGTAGATGAGCCTGGAACGGTCCGGATCGGGACGAGTCTCGGGCAACGTCGCCTCCTCGTCGTTCGGTGATTTGCCGTCCGGTTCCGGGCGGTGCGGACGGAACCGGCTTTCCTAGTCCAGGAACTCCAGCACCTGGCACTTGAGATAGAGGCTCTCGGGGAATCCAAGGAGGATGGGATGATCCGCCGCCTGGCGCCGCCGGTCGACCACCCGGAACGCGCGATGGGCGTCCGAAGCCGCCGAGGTCAGGACTTCCTCCATCATCGTCTCGCTCAGATGGTAGGAGCAACTGCACGAAACCAGGATACCACCCGGCCGGAGGATTTTCATGGCCCGGAGGTTGATCTCCTTGTAGCCCCGGAGCGCTCCCGCGAGCTCGCGCTTGTTCTTGGCGAAGGCGGGAGGATCCAGGATCACCATGTCGAAGGTCTCTCCCCGGCGATCGGCGTCCTTGAGGAAGTCGAAGGCGTTGGCCTCGACCCACCGCACGTTGTCGATCCCGTTCCGGCCGGCGTGGGCGCGGGCCAGGGCCAGCGCCTCGGAGGAGGAATCCACCGCGGTCACCTCGTCGGCCCCGCCGGCCGCGGCCAGGGCGAACCCCCCCGCATAGGTGAACACGTCGAGGACCCGCCCGCGGGCCAGGGATCCGGCCAGCCGATGGTTGTCGATCTGGTCCAGGAACGCCCCGGTCTTCTGCCCCCGACGGAGGTCGGCGGTCATGACCAGGTCCCCCTCGTGGTAGACCACGGTTTCGGGGATCTCGCCGTGGAGGGGGGTCACGACCCGCTGGAGCCCCTCCAGGCTCCGGACCGCGGGATCGTTCCGGGCGAGGATCGAGGCGGGGGAGACGGTTTCCTTCAGGATCTCCACGATCTCCGGGCCCAGGGCGTCCGTCCCCCAGGCCAGGAACTGCACCACCAGGTGGGGGCCGTAGCGGTCCACGATGAGGCCGGGAAGGCCGTCGGACTCGCTGAACACGAGCCGGAGCGCGTCCCGCCCCGGGGAGAGCCTCTCCCGGTATCCCAGGGCCCGCTCAACCCGCTTGCGGAAGAAGGCCCGGTCCACCGGCTCCTCGCTCCGGGTGAGAAACCGGAGGGTGATCTGGGATTCCCGGCTGAACAGCGCCTGGCCGAGGGGGCGGCCCCGGGCGTCGAGCACCCGGGCCACCGCCTCGTTCCCGGTGCTCTCGTCCACCACGTCGATCCCGGCCCGAAAGATCCACGGATGTCCGGAGCGCCAGCGGGCCATCCCGTGGCGGTTCAGGCGGGCATCGACCTGGGCATAGGCTTCCACTAGTTGCCTTCTCCGCTCTCCCGAGCCGGGGGGGCGGCGTCGTTCAGGGACCAGTCCACGGTGTCGTACACGTACTTGACCCCGGGGTCGGTCAGGAGGGCGCTCAGCTGGGAGAGGGGGAGGAACGAGCCCAGGGCCTGGTTCAGGCCCTGGGGAAGCCCCTGGAAAAGTTCCAGGTGTTTCTGGAATTGTGGGGGCATGTGGAGAGTACTTTCCTTTTGGTCGTAGTGAAGACGGTCGAGCGTAAGGTACGTCTTGGCCGCGCGTAAGACTCGCTGATCGAACTCGTGCGCGGTATACGCCCTTCCGGCGAGCGCGGGCATTCCCCGGGCTCCCGGGGCCAGGGCGAACGCGAAATAGGGCCGATGGGGAAGGATTGCCGCCAGCTCAGCCTCGATGTCGTCCAGGGTCATGTCCTTGCCGGCGATCCGACGGGTATTCCCGTCGAAGAAGCCGGGGATGTCCCGGACGCTCTTCACCGGGTAGTGCTCCAGGATCTGCCGCACCGCCCACGCGTTGTAGGCGTTGATGAGAAAGGCCGCGCGCGGCTCCTTGCCCATGGTGGATCCGAGGTCGTAGCTCCCGGCCGCCTCCAGGAAGCGGTCCAGGGCATCCGGGCCGTCCGCCTTCCAGGCCGCGTAGTCCACCCCGTCCGCCTCCACGTAGAGCCCCAGGAGGGAGTCGTAGAGGGCGGGATCGAACTCCCCCTTCTCCAGGGTCAGGGCCTCATGGGAAGCGGGAGCCTGCGTCGGCTCCTCGGCGGCCGCGGGGAGGGCGGCGACGACGGCCAACGCCGTCCCCAAGAGGACCGATTCCAGGAACCGTCTTTCGAGCTTCAGGAGTGACACGGCAAATTGCCTCCGAACCGATGGGTCGAAATGGGAGCGCACCCCGGGCGCCCGATGCGCTTTGACAGGGTGACGAACCTTTCTATAATACCCCGCCGGTCGGGACGATAGCCAGAGTCCGTCTAGGAGAAGAGAAGAAGGGAGTCGAACCCAGATGATTTCCGTGGACCACCTTGCCAAGCGATACGGGAGCACGGTGGCGGTGGACGGCGTCAACTTCACCGTGGAGGCCGGGGAGGTGTTGGGCTTTCTCGGGCCCAACGGCGCCGGCAAGACCACCACCATGCGCATCCTCACCGGCTTCATTCCCCCCGACGAAGGGACGGCGGTGCTGGCCGGTTTCGACGTCACCCGCCAGCCCCTGGAGGTGCGGCGGCGGATCGGTTATCTCCCGGAGAGCGCGCCGCTCTACGAGGACATGGGGACGGTGGACTACCTGCTCTATGTCGCCGAAATGCGGGGATTCGACCGGGCGGAGGCGCGGAGCCGGGTGGCCCGGATGGTGGAGCTTTGCGGCCTCGGGCCGGCGATCACCAAGAACATCGGGCAGCTCTCCAAGGGCTTTCGGCAGCGGGTGGGCCTGGCCCAGGCCCTGATCCACGAACCGGACATCCTGGTGCTCGACGAGCCCACCACCGGCCTCGACCCCAACCAGATCATCGAGATCCGCAGCCTCATCAAGGATATCGGGCGGGAGAAGACGATCATCCTCTCCACCCACATCCTGCCCGAGGTCTCGGCCACCTGCGACCGGGTGATCATCATCTCCCGCGGCCGGCTGGTGGGATCGGGCACTCCGGAGGAGCTCTCCCGCCGGGCGGGGGGGGGGCGGGGCGTGGTCGCCCACCTCCGAGGGGACGGCGCCGACGTGGAAGGAGGCTTCCGCACCCTGGAGCTGGCCGAGGGGGTGGATTTCCTGGGCCCCCAGGGGGACGCCCTCGCCTACCGCGTCCGGGCCCGGGAGGGGGCCGACCTGGGAAGGCTGGCCGAGGCGGTGTCGGGGATGGCCGCGCTCCGCGGGTGGGCCCTCCGGGAGCTCAGACCCGAAGCCGCCTCCCTGGAGGACGTCTTCCGTGAACTCACCACCGGAGAGGAGGTCTGATCCATGCCGTCCTTCTTCGGCATCTACAAGCGGGAACTCCGGAGCTACTTCAACTCGCCCATCGCCTACATCTTCATCCTGGTGTTCCTCGTCACCGCGTCGTGGCTCTTCTTCCGGGGCTACTTCCTGTACTCCCAGGCCGATCTCCGGCCGTTCTTCTCCCTCCTTCCCTGGATGTTCCTCTTCTTCGTCCCCGCGGTTTCCATGCGGCTCTGGGCGGAGGAGCGAAAGATGGGGACGGTCGAGCTCCTCATGACCCTGCCGGTTCGGGATGAGGACGTGATCCTGGGCAAGTTCTTCGCCGGGCTCTCCCTGATCACCATCACCGTGCTCCTGGAATTTCCCCTGGTCATCCTCACCGCCCACCTGGGAGACCTGGATCCCGGGCCGGTGATCGGAGGGCTCGTGGGGACGGTGCTCCTGGGGGCGGCCTACCTGGCGGTGGGACTCTTCATCTCCTCCCTCACCGAGAACCAGATCATCGCCTTCATCCTGGGGGTGGTGGCCTGCTTCGCGCTGTTCATCGTGGGGGAGAGCCTGGTGCTGGTGACCGCACCCTCCTCGGTGGCTCCGCTCCTGCACTATCTCGGCCTGGGGGCCCACTTCCAGAGCATCGGGCGCGGGGTGATCGACAGCCGCGATCTCATCTACTACCTGAGCGTGGCCGGGTTCTTTCTGTACCTCAACCGGCTGACCCTGGCGGGAAGGAGATGGGCCTAAATGAGCAAGAAGACCAGTGCCGGCTTTCCGATGGCCAAGGCCCTCATCGTCCTGATCATCCTGGCCTCGGTGAATCTGCTGGGGACCCGGTTCTTCCACCGGTGGGACCTGACCGAGAACCACGAGTACACCCTGAGCCCGTCGACCAAACACGTGCTCAAGAACCTGAACGACGTGGTCACCATCAAGGTCTATTTCTCCAAGGACCTTCCGTCCTACATCGCCAGCCTCCAGCGCGAGGTGAAGGACTTCCTCGACGAGTACAAGGCGGCGGGGGGGAGCGAGGTCCAGGTGGTGTTCAAGGACCCGGCCTCGGATCCCGCGCTCGAGCAATCGGTGCGGATGCTGGGGATTCCCAAGCTCCAGCTCAGCCGCTACCAGAAGGAGAAGGCCGAGGCGGTCAGCGCCTACCTGGGGATCGCGGTCCAGTACGAGGACAAGACCGAGGTCATCCCGGTGGTCCAGACCGTGGACCGGCTCGAGTACGATCTGACCGCGGCGGTGGTCAAGGTGAGCGCGGGGAAGAAGTCGGTGGGGATCGCCACCGCCGGCAGCCCGACCCTGGACGACTCCATGCAGCCGGTGCGGGATCTCCTGGCCAAGCAGTACGACGTGAAGGTGGTCGATCTGGCCTCGGGCCCGGTGCCCGACGACGTGGCCACCCTCGTCGTGAAGGACGATCCCCAGCTCACCGACCAGGACCTCTACCGGCTCGATCAGTTCGTGATGCGGGGAGGGCGGCTGCTGGCCCTGGCTCCCGGGGTGGACGTCAACCTCGGCACCCTGAACGCCCGCGACCGCCAGGTGAAGCTGGGCCCGCTCCTGGGGAGCTACGGGGTCCAGGTCCAGAACCGGTTGGTGGTGGACGCGCAGGCCCCCATGGTGGGGTTCGACGTGGGCTACTTCCTGCCCCTCACCGTCCGCTATCCCTGGTTTCCCCAGGTGACGGCCGACGGGCTCTCCCGCGAGAACCCCATCACCAGCGACATGCAGAGCCTGGTCCTGCCCTGGACCAGCCCCCTGACCGTGACCCCGGTGGACAGCGCGGGGGGAGGTTCGGTCACCGCGGACACCCTCGCCGAGTCCTCGGCGCGTTCCTTCAGCCGGGCCGCGCCCTACGACCTGAACCCCCAGAGCAAGCTCGTCCCGCCGGCGGCGGGTGAGGTCCATCCGCGGATCCTGGCCGTGGCCCTGACCGGGCGATTTCCCACCCACTGGCCGGCGGGGACGCCGGTTCCCGGGGACAGCCTGGGCACCGCCGTCCGGGGTCCCGCGGTGAGCCCGATGAACCAGATGGTGGTGGTGGGCAGCTCCAACTTCCTCGACCAGCGGTTCCTCCGCCAGTTCCCCGCCAACAGCGTCTTCCTGGCCAACGCGGTGGACTGGATGACCCTCGGGAACGATCTCATCGCCATCCGTTCCCGCGAGGCGACGGGTCGGCCGCTCAAGGACGTTCCCGACGACAAGCGGGGGCCGCTCAAGACCATGGCCATGGTCCCGGTCCCGGTTCTGGTCATTCTCTTCGGGCTCGGGCGCATGAGGTATCGCCGGGAGCGCCGGAAGCGCTACGCGGTGGAGTACGGAGGAGGTCGCGCATGAACCGCTCGTTCCTGATCATGGCGGTGGCCGCGGTGGTCCTGGTGGGGCTGGTGTTCCTCCTGGCGAACCCGTTCCAGGACTCGATCCGGAAGGACAACCCCGAGGAGACCCAGCTCTTCGACTCCGGGCCGGTCGCCCGGGCCGACCGGGTGACCATCGAAACCGGGGGAGCCGACAACACGGTGCTGGAGAAGAAGGACAACGGGTGGGTGGTGAGCTCCCAGAACGACTTTCCCGCCGACACCTCGGCGGTGGGAAACCTCCTTCGCGCGGTGGCGGACGCCCGATCCCAGGGCATCGCCTCCACCAACCCCAAGAACCGGGGGCTCTTCCAGGTGGACTCCACCGGAGTGACGGTGACCGTGTCCGCGGGGGACCAGACGGCGGCGAAGTTCGTCCTGGGCAAGATGGGGCGGGACTTCACCACCAGCTACGTCCTCCCCGCCGGGTCGAAAGACGTGGTGGTGGTCCGGGGAATGAACCGGAACCTCTTCGCCCGGCAGCGAGGCTTCCGCGACGCCACCCTGCTCCGGTTCGAGCCGGACGCGGTGGCCGGGGTGGCGATCTCCTCTCCGGAGGTGAGCTGGGATCTCACCCGGACGGACAGCACCTGGACGCTCACCCTTCCCGGAAAGCCTCCGGTGCCCGCCGATCAGGCCAAGGTGGATCAGACCCTCCGGAGCCTGGGGACCTTCGCCGCCGACGGGTTCCTGGACCGTCCCGACACCGTGGACACCGGGCTCGCCGACCCGGAGATGACGATCGCCGTCCGCATGATGAACGGGACGACCACCACCCTCTCGGTGGGGAAGAAGAACGATCGAAACCAGCGCTACGTGACCCGTCCCGACCGGGACGCGGTCTACGAGGTGGGGCAGTGGCGGATCGACAACTTCGCCAAGCCGGGGGCGGACCTGATCAAGACCGGGTCTCCGGCCCCCGCGGCGCCTCCCGGAGCGGCCCCGGGATCGAAACGACAGTAGGGGATCGGAAGAACCGGGCCGGGGACCCGCGGGCCCCGGCCCGGAACCCCGCCGGCCCCGGAACGAACCGGGGCGTCGGGGGGGATCAGGAGGCGAAGGCCTCGAGGGCCTCCTTCTTGGTGTCGTGGACCTCGAACAGCGACCACACGCCGGTGACCACGAAGGCCCGGCGGGCGCGGTCGCTCACCCCGGAGATCTTGAGCTGGCCGCCCGCCTGCTTGATGCTCGAATAGACGCCCACCACGACGCCGATCCCGGTGGAGTTGACGAAGCCGGCGCTCTGCATGTCGAGGAGGAACTTCCGGCTCCCTTCCCCCAGCCTGGCCTTGATCTCGTCCTTGAGTTCGAACGTGTCCGGCCCGCCCTCGAGGGCGGCCTGGAGCTCGATCACCACGACGTCGTTCTTCTTCTCCATCGCGAACTTCATTACCGGTGCTCCCTCGTTCTTGATGTCAAGCCGACTGGAAGGACTTCAGCGCCTCGTCTTCCGAGTAGTAGGACTCGAAGACCTCCAGCAGTTTCGTCACCATCATAATGCGTGACACGCGCTCCTGCGTGTTACAGATCTTCATCACTCCGCCCGCGTTTACGATGCTCGAGTACACCGAGACCACGATGCCGACGCCGGTGGAGTTCACGTAGTCCACGCCGTTCATGTTCAGCACGAACTTCCGGTCGCCCGCGTCCAGTTCTTCCTTCACCGCTTCCTTGAGCTTGTAGGTGTCGGGGGCGCCTTCCAGACCGCCCTTGAGGTCGAAGACGACCACGTCCCCTGCCTTTCGCGAGCTGAATTTCATCGGCTTGGCTCCCCTTGCAACGCGGTTTCAACCCGGAGGATCGGCGAGCGGTTAGAATAGAGGCCCGCTCCCTCCAAAATCAAGGGAAACGCGGCTTCTTGACCCCCCGAAACCGAGGTGATACCCTCGTTTGGCTCGACTGACCAGGCCCCGCCCGGGGGCCTTTTGGTTGTTTTGGGGTGGTTACGGGGGTGGCGGCTCGTGAACGTGACGGGGGCGGCGAAGCCAGTCCCGAAGCGACCGCGGCGGTTCTTCCTGAAACAACCCCGGCGGGCTCACGAGGTCTGGTTCCGGCAGGGGGTCGGCGACCCGCGTCGGGAAGCCGTTCTCCCGATCCCTTCTCATACGGAACTCCGCCTTGCACCCGCGGTTCGACGGCACGCGCGGGCCGGCTCTACGGCCCGGGCGGGCGCACACCGAGCAGAAGGAACGGGCCCCTCTCCGACGGAGGCCGCGGGCCCCTGACGTTCACGGACGGGTGGGACAGAGGAGATCGTCGTGAAGGATTACCCCACGGACAAACTGAGGAATATCGCCCTTGTCGGTCACGGCACCAGCGGAAAGACGTCGCTGGCCGAGGCCATGCTCTACAGCATGAAGTCCATCTCCCGGCTCGGATCGGTGGATGCCGGGAACACGACCTCGGACTACGCCGCGGGTGAGCACAAGCGGAAGATCTCGATTCATCTCGGAACCGCCTACGGCGAGTGGCGGGATTGCAAGGTCAACCTCCTCGACACCCCGGGGTACGACGATTTCGGCGGCGAGGTGGCCTCGGCGCTCCGGGTCGCGGACTGCGCCCTCCTGGTGGTGAACGGGGTGTCCGGGGTGGAGGCGGGGGCCGAGCGCACCTTCCAGGCCGCGCGCGCGCGGAACATGCCCACCATGGTGTGCGTGAACATGATGGACAAGGAGCACGCCGACTTCGACCGGGTGGTGGCCCAGGCCCAGCAGATCCTGTCCGAGAAGATGGTGCCCCTCCAGCTTCCGATCGGGGCGGGGGCCGATTTCAAGGGCCTGATCGACCTCTTCAAGATGAAGGCCTACATCTACTCCGACGCCGGGCACGAGCCCACCGAGGCGGATATTCCGGCGGAGTACGCGGATCGGGCGGCCACGGCGCGCGAGGCCCTGATCGAGGCGGTGGCGGAGTTCGACGACACGGTGATCGAGAAGTACCTCGAGGGTCAGGAGCTGACCCGCGACGAGATCTTCGGCGCGCTCCGAATGGCGGTGGCCAAGGGCGGGGCCTACCCGGTCATGGTGGCCAGCTCCACCCACAATTTCGGCACCCGCCGGCTCCTCGACACCCTGGTGGTGTGCTTCCCGTCTCCGGCGGATATGCCCCCCGCCCCCGCGACCCTGGGCGACGACGCGGTGGAGCTCCCCCCCGATCCCGACGGCCCGCCGGTCGCCCTGGTGTTCAAGACGGTGGTCGAGCCCCACCTGGGCGAGCTCTCGCTCTTCCGGGTCTACTCCGGCACCTTGACCTCCGGCTCGGAGCTCTACAACGTCAATCACGACAGCGCGGAGAAGCTCGGCCAGCTCTACGCGCTGATGGGGAACCAGCGGGCGGAAGTGGCCAAGGTCCCGGCCGGAGACATCGCGGCCGCGGTCAAGCTCAGGGCGACCCACACCGGGCACACCCTCTCCCAGAAGTCCAAACCCTTCCTCCTTCCCCCGGTCGATTTCCCGGCCCCGGTGACCACCGAAGCCATCGTCCCCAAGAACAAGGGGGACGAGGACAAGGTGGGGATGGCCCTCCACAAGATCATGGAGGAGGATCCCACCGTGAAGCTGGAAGTGGACGCGGAGCTCCACCAGCAGCTCCTCTACGGCATGGGTGAGCTCCATCTCGAGGTGGTCCTGGACAAGCTGCGCGAAAAGCACGTGGAGGTGGAGCTCAAGAAGCCCCGCATCCACTTCCGGGAGACCATCAACCGGCCCGCCGAGGGCCAGGGCCGTTACAAGAAACAGACCGGCGGCCGGGGGCAATACGGGGACGTGTGGCTGAAGCTCGAGCCCCGCGCCCGCGGCGAGGGATTCGAGTTCGTGGACCAGATCGTGGGCGGGGCGGTGCCCAACAAGTTCATTCCCGCGGTGGAGAAGGGGGTCAAGGAGGCCATGGTGGAGGGGGTGGTGGCCGGCTACCCGGTGGTGGACGTCCGGGTCACCCTGTTCGACGGCTCCTACCACACCGTGGACTCCAGCGAGATGGCGTTCAAGGTGGCCGGGTCCATGGCCTTCAAGAAGCTGATGCCCGAAGCGGGGGCGGTGCTCCTGGAGCCGATCATGGAGGTCGAGGTCCAGGTCCCCGACGATTTCACCGGGGACGTGATGGGGGACCTGAGCTCCCGCCGGGGACGCATTCTGGGGATGACCCCGGAGGGCTCGGGCCAGGCGGTGCGGGCCCTGGTGCCCGCGGCCGAGATGTATCACTATCATGCCCAGCTCCGCTCCATGACCCAGGGGCGGGGCCGGTTCAGCATGAAGTTCAACAACTACGAGGAGATCCCCCGCGACCAGGCGGATCGGATCATCGAGGCCGCCAAGGCGGCTCGGGAAGTAACCGAAGGAAGCTGATCGACCATGTCCGGACATTCGAAATGGGCGACCATCAAACGCAAGAAGGGCGCGGCGGACGCCGCCCGGGGCCGCATGTTCACCCGGCTCATCCGCGAGATCTCCATCGCCGCCCGCCAGGGGGGCGGAGATCCCGGGGGGAACCCCCGCCTCCGCACGGCGGTCGCCGCGGCCAAGGCGGCGAACATGCCCAAGGACAACATCGAACGGGCGATCAAGAAGGGCACCGGAGAGCTGGAGGGAACCACCTACGAGGAGATCGTCTACGAGGGATACGGGCCCTACGGGGTGGCGGTCCTGGCCGAGACGGTCACCGACAATCGGAACCGGACCGCCAGCGAGATCCGGCACCTGTTCACCAAGTACGGGGGAAACCTCGGGGCGGTGGGGTCGGTGGCCTGGATGTTCGACCAGAAGGGTTCGATCACCGTGGATCGTTCCCGCGTGACCGAGGACGCGCTCCTGGAAGCGGCCATGGAGGCGGGGGCCGAGGACGTGGCCACCGACCAGGAGGACAGCTACCAGGTGCTCACCGCCGCCACCGATCTGAACGACGTGGTGCAGAAGCTCGAGGACAAGGGGATTCCCATCGAGGAGGCGAGCCTGGACCGGGTGGCCAAGACATCCAAGGTCCTGAGCGAGGACGAGGCGGAGAAGTTCCTCAGGTTCTACGAATTGTTGGAGGAGCACGACGACGTGCAGAAGCTGTTCGGGAACTTCGAAATCCCCGACGAGGTGATGGAGAAGATGGGCGGCTGACGGAATGTCCTCCACCCTGGGCGAGCTGGGTACCCTGTTCACCCACTTCCCGACCATCGTGAAGCGGAGCTGGCTGGGGATGTGGCGGGACGACGCCCCGTTCTACGCCGCCGGGATCGCCTTCCACAGCCTGTTCAGCATCTTCGCCCTTCTCTTCCTGATCTCGATTCTCCTCGGCCTGATCGGCGGAGACCCGGAAACCCTCCGGGGCCTCACCCGGTTCGCCGGGGGCCTGGTCCCGGCCCGGACCCAGGACTTCGTGAACCAGGCGCTGGAGCTGGCCCGCCGCCCGGTGCCCCGGAGCCTCATCCCGGTGGCCATCGCCACCACCCTGTGGACCGCCAGCAACGTGGTCCAAGCGCTCATCCACGCCCTGTCCCGCATCTACCACCTCGAGGAGTCCCGCGCCGCATGGAGGACCCGGCTCATCGCCCTGGCGGTGGTGGCGACCAGCGCGGTGTTGTTGCTCCTGGGGTTCGTGCTCCTGGTCTTCGGCGAGGACATCTCCGTCGGGTTGAGCGGGTTCGAACGCTTCCGGATCCAGCTCGTCGAGGTCGTGCTCGCGCTCAAGACGCCGATTTCCGTGCTCATCGTGTTCGCCGGGGTCCAGCTCATCTATTGGCTGGTCCCGAACTTCCGCCAGCGCCGGCGGCGGGTCTCCTCCCCGGGGGCCCTGGTGTTCACCGTGACCTGGATCCTGGCCACCCTGGGTTTCAACGCCTATCTCCGGAACCTGGCGGTCTACGACAAGATCTACGGGCCGATGGCCACCGTGGTGGTCATGCTGGTCTGGGTGCATCTCTCGGCCAACCTGGCCCTGTTCGGGGGTGAGGTGAACGCGGCCGTGAAACGGGTTCAGGCCGACCTCGAGCTGGCGGCGGGGGGAGGATCCGCTCCTCCCGGTTGAGACCGGCGGGGGCCTCTGATATCCTCGGTTCGAGTACCCGATTCCCACTCGTTGGAGGCGACGCATCCCATGGTTCCACCGGGATTTCTCGGCCCCAAGCTCTTCAGGCTGGAGGAGGCGGAAGCCCTGCTTCCGCTGCTTCGCCGGCGGCTCGCCCGGTTCCAGGATCTCTTCGCCCGCTACGAGGCCTGCCAGCGCGATCTCTCGGTGCTCCGGCTCGCCTCCTCCTCGGGAGGGGACGGGGCCAATCCCGACGTCCAGGCGCTCATGGCCAAGGAGGGCCTGGAGAAGAGCCTCCTCGAGGACATGCGGCGGATCCAGCTCGAGGTGCTCCAATCCGGTTGCGTGCCGAAGTCCTTCCAGGAAGGGCTGGTCGATTTCTTCGCCCTCAAGGACGACCGGCTGGTGTTCCTGTGCTGGAAGCAGGGAGACGAGCGGATCAAGGCCTGGCATACGCTGGAGGGCGGGTTCGCGGGACGCATGCCCATCGCGCTCTTCACCGGCGCCTCCCCCCGCCGTCCCGAGGAGGAAGAGGCCTGAGATCCTCTCCCGGTCGCCGCGGCGGGCCCGCCTGATGGGCGACCTCAAGAACGAATTCTCCTGGTCGGTCTCCCGAAACCGCATCTTCCGCGATTGCCACCGGGCCTACTACTACCGGCACTACGGCTCCTGGGGAGGTTGGGACCCCAAGGGGGATCCCGCCGCCCGCGAGGCCTACGTCCTCAAGAACCTCGGAAACCGGTACACCTTCGCCGGCCAGGTGGTGCACGAGACGGTGGCCGACGTCCTGAATCGGCACCGGTACGGCCGCGAAGTGGGCCCGGAAGAGGCCAAGCAGTCCGCCCTCGGCATGCTGCGGAAGGGGTTCCAGGAATCGCGCTCGGGACAGTACCGCCTCCGTCCCAAGCGGGCGGTCGGGTTGTTCGAGCACGAGTATGCCGAGGATCTCTCCGACGAGGAATGGCAGCGGATGCGGAACCGCGTCTTCACCTGCCTCGATAACTTCTTCGCCTCCAAGGTCCGCGAGGTGATCCTGGAGACCCGGATCGAGAACTGGCTCCCCATCGACTCCCTCGACTCCTTCGAGTTTGAGGGCACCAAGGTCTACGTGGCCCCGGACTTCGCACTCACCAACGACCAGGGTAACGCGCTCCTCATCGACTGGAAGACCGGTCGTCCGGGGGAGGGCCACGACCGCATGCAGCTGGTTTGCTACGGCCTCTTCGCCCGGGACAAGTGGGGGGTGGATCCCCGGCGCTCGATCGGGGAGCTCCACTACCTGCTGACCGACGACGTGGACATCGTGACCCTGGACGAGGCGGCTCTGGCCGAGGGCACCGCGCACATGCGCGACTCGATCCGGGAGATGAAGGCGCTTCTGACCGATCCCGACGAGAACACGGCCCGGATCGAGCGGTTCGCTCAGACCGCCGACCGCGCGGTGTGCGCGCGCTGCAATTTCCGCCGGCTCTGCTGGCCGGACTGGCCGGTTACCGGCTCCTGAACGCGGGCGCGGGCGGCCTGTCCCGGATCCCCCGTGCCCGGCCTGGGATGGCCCCATGATCGATCTCCCGCCCCTGGTTCTGGCCTTGCAGCCCGTTCCCGGCTCCCCCCGCACCCTGGTCGCGGTGCGGGACGGGTCCGCCCCGGTCCGGGCCGGTTTCGGGAGGTGGCCGTCGCCGCCTCCCCCCGGGGCGCTCTTCCTCCATTGGCCGACCCGCTTCGTCTGGACCGAGGCCTCGTTCCGCTGTCGCGGCGAGGTGCGGCGGACCGCCGGCGCCGACTTCCCCCTGGCCACGGTGCTGGGGCGGCTGGGTCTGGCCGCCCCGCGGGGGCTTCCGGCGCTGACCGCGCTCCTGGCCGAGGGGCTGGGGGAGATCGAGGACCCGGAGGCCCTGGGGGAGCGCCTGGTGGAGGGCCTGGCCGCCCGCCTGGCCGAGGCCGGAGCCGGGGCGGGCCCCGCCGGCCCGGCCCCCGCGGGTTCCGGCGCGGTCCGGGACGGGGGTGCCCGGGAGGGAGCGATCGGGGAGACCTCCCTCCGGCTCCCCCCGGCGGCGCCCTCGGGGACGCGCCCCCGGCCGGAGCTGGCGGATGCCCTGGCCGCCCTCCCGGACGCTCCCGGGGTCTATGCCTTCGCCGACGCGGCAGGGGGTCTGCTCTACGTGGGGAAGGCCCGATCGCTCAGGTCCCGGGTGCCCCGGCACTTCGGCCTGCGCCCGGCCGAGCCGGAGAAGAGCCGGCATCTGGCGGAGCGGGCGGTGAAGCTCACCTGGACGGTCCTGGGGAGCGAACTGGAGGCGCTCCTCCGCGAGCAGCTCAGGCTTCGGCGGGAGTCGCCCCCCTTGAACACCCAGGAACGGGTCCACCTCCGGCCCCGGGGGACGTGGCGCCGCGCCGCGGCGCTCCTGGTCCTTCCCTCGGCGGAGGCGGGATCGGTGGAGGTGTGCCTGGTGGCCGGGGACGGCCGCTTCCACTGGGAACGCGCACCGCGCCGGGCGCGGGTGCCGCGGACCCTGGCCCGTCGTCTCGGCGAGTTTCTCGGGGGGGACGGTGCGGGACGGCTCTCCGGCGCTCCCGGCGCCCCCCTGACCCCTTCCGAGGCCGCGGAGATGGCCGAGCTGACCCTGAGCTGGCTGGTCCGCCACGGGGACGCGGTGACCCGGATCGACCTCCGCCGGGAGACCCCGGGCCGGCACCTGCTCCAACGGGTTCGACGCCTCCTGGGCGAGGATCCCGCCCGAGGCCGGACCGAGGCCCGCTGACCCCCGAATCGTCGAAGGGGTGGTCAACCGCGCTCGAAGGGGCGACCATGTCCGGGGCGGCGCGAACCGGCGCCGCTTCCGGCCGGCACCCCACGCGACGAGGTGGACATGACCCGACTCTTCACGCCGCTCACCATCAAGAGCGTCACCTACCGGAACCGCATCTTCGTTTCCCCGATGTGCCAGTACTCGAGCGAGGCCGGCATGCCCAACGAGTGGCATCTCGTCCACCTGGGGAGCCGCGCGGTGGGCGGGGCGGCTCTGGTGATGGTGGAGGCCAGCGGGGTGTCCCCGGTGGGACGGATCTCCCCCTGGGACTCGGGGATCTGGTCCGCGGTCCACGCCGAGGCGTTCCGCCGCATCACCGCCTTCATCGACGCCCAGGGGGCGGTCCCCGGAATCCAGATTGCCCACGCCGGGCGGAAGGCGTCCACCCGGCGGCCGTGGGACGAGCGGCAGGGGGCGGTTCCGGAGGAGGAGGGGGGATGGCAGACCCTCGGTCCCGGCTCCGAGCCCTTCGCCGAGGGCTATCCGGCGCCGCGGGCGATGACCGAAGCCGACCTGGACGAGGTCGTCGGGCAGTTCGAGGCGGCGGCGAGCCTGGCCGTCCGGGGCGGGTTCCGGACCCTCGAGATCCACATGGCCCACGGCTACCTGATGCACGAGTTCCTCTCCCCCCTGGTGAACCGCCGCACCGATCGATACGGCGGAAGCTTCGAGAACCGGACGCGCTTCCCCCTCCGGGTGGCGAGCGCGGTGCGGGGGGCGTGGCCCGACGCGCTTCCCCTGTTCGTGCGCATCTCGGCCACCGACTGGACCGAGGGGGGCTGGGACGTCGAGCAATCGGTGAGGTTCGCCCGGGAGTTGAAGGCGCTGGGGGTGGATCTCGTGGACTGCTCGAGCGCGGGGGCGGTCCCGGGGGCGACGATCCCGGTGGGGCCGGGCTACCAGACCGCGCTGGCCGCGACCATCCGCGCCGAGGCGGGCGTCTTGACCGGGGCGGTGGGCATGATCACCGGGCCGGCCCAGGCCGAGACCATCCTCGCCACCGGTCAGGCCGACGCGATCCTCATGGCCCGGGAGTTCCTCCGCGACCCCTACTGGCCGCTCCACGCCGCGCGGAGCCTGGGGGTGGACGTCCCCTGGCCGGACCCGTATCTCCGGGGCAAGGTGTAGCCGCCGTCCGAACCCGGGCCCGCCGGGTCCGGCAAGAAAACCGGGGCCCCCGCGGGGACCCCGGTTCCTGATGAAAGGGGCGATGGCCGGACGGCGGGCTACTCCAGCGCCAGCGCCACCCCGGATGCCGGGGCCAGGTCCAGGGTTCCGTCCCCGAGGGGAACCGTTTCCCCGGTGACCAGGTTCACCGCCTGGGTGGGGTTTCCGAGCGCGGCGAGGTCCAGCGAGGCCGTGGCCGCGGTCCCGCCCGCGTTCAGCGCCACCACCACCCGGTCGCTCCCCGCGGTGCGGAGGTAGGCGTAGACCGGGCCGGAGACCACCAGGGTCCGGAAGTCGCCGCGTCGAAGCGCCTCGTGAGCGGCCCGGGCCTTGGCCAGGGTGGCGGTGTAGTCGTGCATGGCCACCCGCTCCGGGTCGTCCTTCCAGTTCCACAGGAACGGCCGGCGGCAGTCGGGATCGGCCCCGCCGGTCATCCCGATCTCGTCCCCGTAGTAGATGTCCGGCGCTCCCACGTAGGTCATGCCGAAGAGGTAGGCCAGCCGCACCCGGCCCAGGTCCCCGTTCACCTGCTGGCGGAAGCGCACGGTGTCGTGGCTGTCGATCAGGTTCATCATGACCTGCACCGCCTGGGTGGGGTAGGCGTTCCGCCCGGTGGCCAGGGTCCGGTCGAACTCCTGGGCGCTCCCGCGCCCCTGGCCCAGGAACTTGATCACCGGGTCCCGGAAGTAGGCGTAGTTCATGGTGGCGTCGAAGATGGAGGGGCTGATCCAATCCGAGGCGTTCCCCCAGATCTCGCCCACGATGTAGGCGTTCTGCTTAATCCCCTTGACCTTCCGGTTGAACTCCTTCCAGAACCAGAACGGGACCTCGTTGGGCACGTCCAGCCGCACCCCGTCCGCGTCCATGTCCCCGATCCAGTGCTGGGTGACGTCCATGAGGTGGTCCAGGAGGGGCTGGTTCACCTTGGCCTCGGAGATGTTCCGGATCGCGTTCTCCTGGGGATTGGCCCGGGAGAGGTCGTAGTTCAGGTCGGGAAGGTCGCCGAAGCCCCACCAGCAGTAGTAGTAGTCCTCGGGCTTGGGGCCCCCGGGGCCGAAGGAAGCGGGGAGCGGCCACTTCTTGAACTCGTACCAGTCGTAGGTCTTCGACTTGGGGCCGTTCTTGACCGCGTCCTGGAACGCCCAGTGGGCGTTTCCGGTGTGGTTGAACACGATGTCCAGGATGACGTGGATCCCCTTGGCGTGGGCCTCGGCCACGAACTGCTTGAACTCCTCGTTGGTGCCGAAGTGGGGATCGAGCTTCATGTAGTCGGCGCAGTCGTATTTGTGGTTCGACTTGGCCTGGAAGAGGGGATTGAAGTAGATCGCGGTCACCCCGAGATCCTTCAGGTAGTCCAGCGACTGCTCCACCCCGGCGATGTCTCCGCCGTAGAACGAGAAGTAGTCGGGCTTCCCGTCGGTCCGGTAGGGGCTCCTGGTGAGCCCGGAGACGTCGTACCAGTCCTTCACCAGGTGGTAGTACTCCTCGTTGGTCTTCCCCGAGGGGGGGAGGGTGGTCTTCCCCGCGTAGTACCACTCGCTGAAGTCGGGATCGTTGGC
This sequence comes from uncultured bacterium, assembly GCA_964424285.1. GTDB lineage: Bacteria > Eisenbacteria > RBG-16-71-46 > JABDJR01 > JABDJR01 > CAVSKL01. Next base: position 3,584 of record CAYRIJ010000004.1, on the reverse strand, counting down.
CGGGCTTCCGTTCCGGAACCGGTCGGGGAAGATCTGGTAGATGACCGCGTCCTTCACCCAGTCCGGGGTCTCGAAGGGAGGAAACGCGGAGACGGTGAAGCTCCACCAGGCGTCCGCCGGGGGCTTGGCCGGGACCATCCCCTCCGCGGTCAGGTAGTGGGTCGTTTCCCCGTCCCGATAGGCCGGGAGGTAGCGGAACGAGTCGGGGGCGTCGGTCACCACGGCGCGCCAGTAGCTGAACGCCTCATCGCGTCCGGTCACCGTCGCCGGGAGGGTCCGTTCCCCGGCGGCGTCGGAGACCAGCACGTTCAGACCCTCGATGTCGTTCCGCTGGGACTTGAAGGTCAGCTCCACCCGGCCTTCCCCCATGTTGTTCACCGTGCTCCCGGTCTGGGCGTAGTCCAGGCCCACGTCGGAGATCTTCCCGTCCCCCTTCTCCACCTTGAGCACCGGGAAGCGGTCGTCCACCTTGATCACGCTGTTCTGCCCGCCGAACCCGTCGTCCACGAAGCTGTCGGCGTGGGCCCGATCGGTGATCCAGTTCCCGTCGGCCACGAACTTGTACTGGTAGTCCCCGGCCGGGAGGAGGAGGGTGAACGAGTACTCCCCGTTCTTGTCGGGGCCGGTCATGGGGGTCTTGTCCGCGTTCCAATCGTTGAACGATCCGGCCAGGGTGACCTTGTTCACCTTGCCCGCGGGCTGGTAGCGGAAGGTGACCTGGTGGAGGCCCTCGGTGGGGACCTGGCCCTTGGCCGGGACGTTCCCCCCCGGCCCCAGGATCAGGGGCTGGGTCTTGACGATCACCACCGCGTTCTGGCCGCCGAGCCCGTCCGGGGCGGAGTCCATGGCGAAGTCGTCGGTGAACCACTGGTCCCCGTTCACCACGAACTTGTATTCGTAGCGGCCGGGATCGAGGCTCAAGGTGGTTTCCCACACCCCGTCCCCGTCCTTGTCGGCCATCGGGTTCGCCCCGGCGTCCCATCCGTTCATGGTGCCCGCCACCGACACCGTGTTCACCCCGCCGATCACCGGCTGGTAGCGGAAGGTGACCGGGGTCTTGGCCCCGGGCGTGGGGGCGGGGGGCGGAACCACGCCGCCCACCGGTTCACCTCCCTTGATCCCCACCGCGAGGGGCGTGGACCCCACCTTGAGCACCGAGTTCTTCCCGCCGTAGCCGTCGTCGGCGAATCCCGCCGCGGTCTCGTCGGTGATCCACTGGGTGCCGTCGACCACGAACTTGTACTGGATCTCGCCGGGAGCGAGGTTCACCGTGGTCTCCCACACCCCGTTCTTCTCGGTCATGGGGTTGGCGCCGGGATCCCAGTTGTTGAAGCTTCCGGCCACCGAGACGCTTTGGGCGCCCCCCTGGGGCCGGTAGCGGAAGGTGACCGGGGTCTTGCCGTCCGCGGCGGGGGCGGCGGGGGCGGCCTCGGCGGTCCGGCCGGCTCCGGCCGCGGCGGCCGGTCCCACGTCCATGGCCTTGTCGCCGATCTCCGCCACCGAATTCTTGCCGCCGAACCCGTCGTCCACCAGCTTCTTGGCGCTCTCGTCGGTGACCCACTGGGTGCCGTTCACCACGAACTTGTACTGGATCTCCCCGGGGGCCAGTTCGATCGTGGTCTCCCACATCCCGTTCTTCTCGGTCATGGGGTTGGCGTCCACGCTCCAGTTGTTGAAGCTTCCGGCCACCGCCACCGACTGGGCCGCGCCCGAGGGGTGGAAGTGGAAGGTGACCGGCGCCGCCCCCGCGGGAACCGCGGCGAGGAAGGCGAGGGCGACGGCGCCGAGCGCGGCCCCGAAGGGCCCGGACGGGCGCCCGGAACCTCCCCGCTTGGAGCCGGGGCGGCGCCGCGACAACAGGAACTCCCGCATGCGGGTGAGGATCAGGGTCAGGCGATTGAGCGAAGCCGATGCATCCACGGAACGAACCTCCGCTGCGATCGGGCGGCCTGGGGTGGGGGACTCGGGGACGGAGCCGCCGCTCGCCGTACAGGGTGCTGGGGACATGCGGTCGTTGGACCGCTCCAAAAGCTCACGCAGTATACTCCCGCCACCCCCCCGCGTCATCCTCTCCCGCTTGTCCGGCGGCCGTCCTCCGTGGTAGCCTCCGCTGGGCTAAGTCACACTATGACACGTATTTTGGGCGTTGATCCCGGGAGCCAGGTCACCGGGTACGGTTTCATCGAGGCGGGGCCGGGGAAGACCCAGGCCCTCCTCTACGGCACCTTGCGCCCCGGGAAGGGACTCGACCTCCCGGACCGCCTCCTCGCCATCCACCGGGACCTGGCCGCCCTCATCGCCGAGCACGGGCCGGACGTCGTGGCGGTGGAGACCGCCTTCTACCACAAGAGCGCCCGCTCCACGCTGGTGCTCGGCCACGTTCGGGGGGTGGTGCTCCTGGCCGTGCGTCAGGCCGCTCTCCCGGTCGAGGAGTACGCGCCGCGGGAAATCAAGCTCTCGGTGACCGGGAACGGCGGAGCGGCGAAGGAGCAGGTGGCCTTCATGGTGCGGGGGATGTTGGGGCTTCGGGATACCCCGCCCCTGGATGCCTCCGACGCCCTGGCCGCCGCCCTCTGCCATTGGCACCGAGCGCGGTCACGGGCGATCTCGTGACCGGCCGGGGGTCCGTCCCATGATCGTCCACGTCCGCGGTCGCATTCTGGCCAAGCAGCCCACCCGGGTGGTGGTGGAGATGGGGGGGCTCGGACTCGAGATCCTGGTTCCGCTCACCACTTCCCAGGTCCTCGGCGAGGTGGGGGAGGAGGCCTCCCTGCACACCGTCCTCGTGGTTCGTGAGGACGCCCTCACCCTCTACGGGTTCCGCTCCGACACCGAACGGTCCCTCTTCCTGAAGCTCATCGGCGTCTCGGGGATCGGCCCGAAGATCGCGCTCAACGCCCTCTCGGTGCCCTCCCTGGGGGAATTGGTGGCCGCGCTCCGGGAGGGGGACCTGGCGTTTCTCACCCGCCTTCCCGGGATCGGCAAGAAGACGGCGGAGCGGATGTCGATGGAGCTCAAGGACGGGCTGACGGGGTTCGCCGCCGAGGCCCGGGAGGGATTCGGGCGGGGCCCCGGATCCGACGCCGTGGCCGCCCTGGTATCCCTCGGCTACTCCCGGCCGGCCGCGGCCCTGGCGGTGGAGAGGGCGGCCAAGGACCTCGGAGGCTCCCCGGAGGTCGAGGTTCTCATCCGGGGCGCGCTCGCCCGGCTGAGCGGCACGAAGGGGTAGAATCCGGCCCCGAGGCGGCGGCAGCCGGCCCGGTCGTTTCCGGAGGCGTCCTCCCGCCGGAGCTTCGAGGGGCCGGCGGGGGCAATCGGGGCGCAATGCGGCCGGGAGCGCCCGGTGGGCGCTCCCGGCGGCCTAGCGGTTGCGCTTCTTGTGCCGATTGCGGCGGCGCCGCTTCTTCAGCTTGTGCTTGCGGATCTTCTTCCGCCGCTTCTTGATCAGGCTTCCCATGCTCAATCCATTGGTCGAGGTCTGTGGACGGCGAACCCCGGGCGGAGTTCGCTCAGGGACAAAGTGCGAAGGAGTCTAACCGGTTCCGGACCCCGGTGCAAGGTCCGAGTTCCCGGGGCGCCGGGTG
>CAYRIJ010000003.1:20661-33858 GCA_964424285.1 uncultured bacterium | reverse complement strand
CCGGGCGCCGGATCAGCGAAGCAGTATATCGGCTCGTGAAATCCCGCACAAGGCGGCGGGGAGCCGATTTACCCCTGAATTGATGATTCGATCATCCCGAACGCCCGTTCCCCGCGGGACTCCCGGGGTTCCGGTCGCGAAACCCTCACCCGAAGAGGGTGAACCGGGCCACGAGGGCCGCGATGAGCCAGATCTCGGCGTTCAGGGTCAGGGCCTCCACCCCCACCGCGCGCCGGAAGCCGGCCCGCCCGGTTTCCCCCGCTTCCGGAGTTCGGGCGGCCCGGAGCCGCCATCCCACCGCCGGGACCGCGGCGCGGTAGGCGGCGAACGCCGCCGGGTGAGCCGCGGCCAGGGCCGCCTCCTCCCGGCGGGCGTGGCCCCGGTAGAGCGCGATGAAGCCCAGGGCCACCGCCGGGGGAAACCAGGGCCACCCCGCCCCCGTGGCCAGGGCGTAGCCCACCGCCAGGGCGAAGTTCCCGGCATAGAGGGGGTGCCGCGTATGGGCGTAGGGACCGCCGGTCACGAGCTTTTCCGAGCGGACCCGGGCGGAGCGGGCGGTCCGCCCCAGACGGCCCGCGGCCCAGAGCCGGAGCCCCTCCCCCACCGCCATGAGGACGAGCCCCACGACGAGCCCCGCCGGCCGGAGCCGGGCCAGGGCCAGGGCGAAGGCGAGGGGGAGGACCGGCACCCACCCCCGGTGGCGGTAGAGCACGGCCCCCGGTGCGCGTCGCCCCGAGGCCTCGGCGGGCGCGCTCACGGCTCCGGAGCGAACTCGGACATGACCGCGTCGCTCACGAAGCGGGCCTCGGCCCCGAGGCGCACCCGTCCGTCGGCCCGCTCCAGGAGCCCCCCCCCGGCGAGCCGGGCCAGGACCTCACCGTAGACCGCCTCCACCGGCTCCCCCCAGGTCTCGGCGAAGTCCGCCTCGGCGAACCCCTCCCGCAGGCGAAGCCGCAGGAACACCCACTCGAACCGGGCCTCGGCCGCGGGCACCGGCTTCGGGACCGGCGGCCGCCCCCCGGGAGCGTAGGCGGCGAGCCAGCCCTCCAGGGTGGCCGGGTTGGCCCAGCGGCGACCGCCGAGGAGCCCGTGGGCCGAGGGCCCCAGGGCGAGGAAGTCGCGGCGCTCCCAGTACCGCAGGTTGTGGCGGCAGGCCCGGCCGGGGCGGGCGAAGTTCGAGATCTCGTAGAGCGGATAGCCCCGCGCCTCGCAGGCCGCCACCAGGCGATCGTAGAGGCGGCGGGCCAGGTCGTCCTCGGGGGCGGGCAGGGTCCCGGAGGCCACCCGCTCGGCCAGGGCGGTCCCCGGCTCGAGCCCCAGGCAGTACGCGGAGAGATGCTCCGGCTCCAGGTCGAGCACCGCGCCGAGGCTCCGCCGGAAGGTCTCCTCCTCCTGGCCGGGAAGGGCGTACATGAGGTCCAGGTTCAGGTTGGCGAACCCCGCCTCCCGCGCCGTCCGGACCGCCCGGGCGGGCGCTTCGGGTCCGTGGATCCGGCCCAGCAGCCGGAGCTCCTCCGGATCGGTGCTCTGCACCCCCAGGCTCACCCGGTTCACCCCGGCCCCGGCCATGGCCCGGGCGACCTCCGGGGTGAAGCTCTCCGGGTTGGCCTCGCTGGTGAACTCGGCGTCGGGGCGGATGTCGAAGCCGCGGGCCAGCATCGTCCCCAGCCGTTCCCACTGATCCGGGCTCAAGGACGAGGGCGTCCCGCCGCCGAGGAACACGGTGTCCACCTCCGGGCGGGGTTCCCAGCTCCCGCCGGCCCGGACCGCGATCTCGCCCTCGAGGCCGTCGAGCCAGGCTTCGGCCCGACCGGCGTCGTACTCCCCCTTCGCGAAGGCGCAGTAGGTGCAGATGGCGCGGCAGAAGGGAACGTGGACGTAGAGCCCGACCGGGCCGGAGGGACGGGCCGGGCGATCCTGGATCAGCGGATGATCCGACCGATCCGGTTGAGCCGGGGCCGCGTCTTTTCCTTGTTCCATGACCAGTAGATGAACTCGGCCTTCCCCTTGATCAGGTCCCGGCTGAGGAACCCCCAGAACCGGCTGTCGTCGGAGTTGTCCCGGTTGTCCCCCATCATGAAGTAGTGCCCGGGAGGGATCACGATCGGGCCGTAGTTGTCGCGATTCCCCGCGCCGGGAGGATAGATCTGGGGATTCTTGTAGGTGGTGGGGCGGATGCGCGCGGTGGAGAAGAGGGCGTAGGGCTCCTTCTGAGGTTCCCCGTTCAGGTAGACCGTCTTGTCGATGATCTGCAGGGTGTCCCCGGGCGCCGCGATCAACCTCTTGATGAAGTCGCGGGTCGGGTCCTTGGGAAACTTGAACACCATCACGTCCCCCCGCTTCGGATCGCGCACCGCGGGAAGGACCGCGTCGGTGAACGGGACATGGGCTCCGTAGAGGAACTTGTTCACGAAGAGGAAGTCCCCGATCAGGAGCGTGTCTTCCATGGAGCCGGTGGGGATGCGGAAGGCCTGGATGACGAAGGTGCGGATGAACAGGGTGAGGATCACCGCGATGACGATGGCCTCCGCGTACTCGCGGACCGTCGACTTCCTCCGGGTCTTGGCGCCGCCCCGCTTCTCCTCCCGGCCGCCGAGGGCCTCTCCGGCGCGGGTCCCCCCCGACATCAGCGCTCCACCTTGAGGACGGCGAGGAAGGCGTCCTTGGGAATGTTCACGTTCCCGACCTGCTTCATGCGTTTCTTTCCTTCCTTCTGTTTCTCGAGGAGTTTCCGTTTCCGGGTGATGTCGCCGCCGTAGCACTTGGCGGTGACGTTCTTCCGGATGGCCCCCACCGTCTCGCGGGCGATCACCCGGCTACCCACCGCGGCCTGGATGGCCACCTGGAACATCTGCCGGGGGATCAGCTCCTTGAGCTTCGAGGCCACCCCCCGTCCCCACTCGAACGCCTTGTCACGATGCACCAGAACCGAGAGCGCGTCCACCGGGAGATCGTTCAACAGGATATCCAGCTTGACGATGTCGGATTCCCGGTAGCCGATGTACTCGTAGTCCAGGGTGGCGTACCCCTTGGACAAAGACTTCAACCTATCATAAAAGTCGAGCACGATTTCGTTCAGGGGAAGCTCGTAGTCGAGGCGGACCCGCTCGGTGTCCAGGTAGTGCATCTCCCGGTAGACCCCGCGCCGCTCCTGGGCCAGCTTCATGATGTTGCCCACGAACTCCGCGGGAACCAGGATGGTCACCTTGACGAAGGGCTCCTCCACCAGCTCCCGCTCCCCCGGCTCCGGCATCCGGGCCGGGTTCTCCACCATGATCACCTCGCCGTCGGTGAGCAGCACCTGGTAGCGCACGTTGGGGACGGTGGCGATGAGGTGAAGCCCGTATTCCCGCTCCAGCCGCTCCTGGACGATTTCCAGGTGGAGGGGGCCCAGGAAGCCGCAGCGGAATCCGAAGCCGAGGGCCTCCGAGTTCTCCGGTTCGAAGGAGAGGGCGGCATCGTTCAGGGAGAGCTTCTCCAGCGCGGCCTTGAGGGCGGCGTAGTCGTCGGTATCCACCGGGTAGAGGCCGCTGAACACCATGGGCTTCATCGGCTTGTAGCCCGGAAGCCGCTCGGGGGCGGGATCCCGGAAATCCATCACCGTGTCCCCGACCTTGGCGTCGCCCAGTTGCCGGACCCCGGCGATCAGGTAGCCCACGTCGCCGGCCTGGAGGCGGTCCTTCTTGATCATGTCCAGCCGGAAGATCCCCACTTCCAGGACGTCGTATATCTCGCTCTGGTTGGCGAAGAACTTCACCTGCCGGCCCACCGTGAGCTCCCCGTCCACCACCCGCACGTAGGCCACCACCCCCCGGAACTGGTCGAACACGGAGTCGAAGATGAGGGCCCGGGTCTTCTCGCCCCCGGGCGAGGGCGGCGGGATCTCGCGGATCACCCGCGCCAGCACCGCCTTCGCCCCCTCCCCGGTCTTGGCCGAGATGCGGAGGATGTCCTCGGGATTTCGTTCGGTGAGGAGCGCCAGCTCCTCGGCGATGGCGTCGGGCCGGGCTCCGGGAAGATCGATCTTGTTCAGCACCGGGATGATGGTGAGGCCGGCCTCCCGGGCCAGGATGAGGTTGGACAGGGTCTGGGCCTGGATTCCCTGGGCCGCGTCCACCACCAGGACCGCGCCCTCGCAGGCGGCCAGGCTCCGGGACACCTCGTAGGAGAAATCGACGTGGCCGGGGGTGTCGATGAGGTTCAACCGGTAGGAGACCCCGTCGTCCGCCAGATAGTCCATGGTGATCGGGTGGGACTTGATGGTGATCCCCTTCTCCCGCTCCAGGTCCATGCTGTCCAGAACCTGGTCCTTCATCTGGTAGGCGGTGAGGGTGCCGGTCAGCTCCAGCAGGCGATCGGCCAGGGTGGACTTCCCGTGGTCCACGTGGGCGATGATGCAGAAGTTGCGGACGTTCTCCCTCATCGGGTCGGTTCTCTTCTCTGCCGGTTCACCGCGGGCCGGTCCCAGGCGACCGTGAGCCGGACTCCCAGGGCGGGATCCTCTCCGGAGGGGACGAAGCCGACGTCGGCGTCCATGCGCTTGTCGAAGTTGGCCAGGGCCGCGTCCACGTAGGCGTCGGCCACCGAGAGCAGCAGGGTCAGCCCCGCCATCCAGTACTTGCCGTTCCGGGCGCTGGTGGTGCGGTCGATCTCCGCCGTCCAGTAGGTCCGGGCGCTGTCCGTCCCGGCCGCGTTCAGATTCCCCACCGCGTCCATCCGCTCCTGGTGGAGCGAGATGGACCACGCCCAGAACCCCGCGTACGCCCCCAGGAACCCCACCGTCTTGATCCACTTGTGGTTCGCGGCCTGCCCCCAGCCGGGAAGAACGAAGGAGCGTAGCCCCGCTCCTCCCGGCGTGGGCCCTCGGCGGAGCGGGCTCGCGGCCTTCGCACCCATCCTGATACGGGCCGGCGGCGGAAAAGCTTCCTTTCCCGTCGCGGTGTCCGCCGGGGCCGAGGGATCCCCGAGCGCCGCCGAATCGGCGGGCGCGATCCCCTCCCAGGCTCCGGCCACGCTGTCGGCCGCGGTCCCCGACCGGTACCCGGCGCGGGCCGTCCCCCATCCCCCCAGGGCAAGGAGGAGCCCCATCGTCACCAGAATCCGGAAACAGGCTGGCGGAGACGCGTGGGAATCGAACCCACCCCGGACGGTATCAGCGCCCGACTGAAGGATTTGAAGTCCTCGGGGCCCACCAGGACCCATTCGTCTCCTCGAACGAGCGGAAGAGTGTAGGGGGGAAGCCCCGGGCCTGTCCACGACCGTGCGATCGCCCGCGCTCGTCGGCCGCCCGTCCGGCGGACGGTCAGACCAGGGCGACAGCTTCGATCTCCACCTGGGCCCCGAGGGGAAGGGCCGCGACCTGGACGGTGGAGCGGGCGGGCCGGTGCCCGCCGAACAACTCGGCGTAGACCTCGTTCATGGTCTTGAAATCCGCCAGGTCGGCCAGGAACACCGTGGTCTTCACCACCCGGTCCAGGCCGGAGCCCCCCGCCTGGAGGACCGCGGCCAGGTTGGCCAGCACCCGCCGGGTCTCCGCGGCCACCCCGCCCTCCACCAGTTTCCCGGTGGCCGGATCGAGGCCCACCTGCCCGGCGGTGAACAGGAACCCGTTTGCCCGGACCGCCTGACTGTAGGGACCCACCGCCTTGGGGGCGGCGTCGGTTTGTACGAAATTCATCGGCTTACTCCACGGTCACGCTCTTGGCCAGGTTGCGGGGCTGATCCACGTCGCAGCCGCGCAGGACGGCCACATGATACGCCAGGAGCTGCAGGGGGATCACGCTCAGAAGCGGGTAGAGCATCTCCTCGGTGTGGGGGATGTAGATCACGTGGTCGGCCTTCTCCCGGACCAGGGTGTCCCCCTCGCTGGCCACCGCGATGATCTTGCCCCGCCGCGCCCGCACCTCCTCCATGTTGGAGAGCACCTTGTCGTAGGCGGAGTCCTGGATGCAGATGAAGACCACCGGCATGTTGTCGTCGATCAGCGCGATGGGTCCGTGCTTCATCTCCGCCGCCGGGTACCCCTCGGCGTGAATGTAGGAGATCTCCTTGAGCTTGAGCGCCCCTTCCAGGGCCACCGGGAAGTTGGATCCCCGGCCCAGGTAGAGGAAGTTGTTGTGGTGGGCGTAGGCCTTGGCGATCTCGCGGATCTGCTCGTTGTTCTCGAGAATACGCTCCATCTTCTGGGGGATCTCGGCGAGAGCCCGAACGATCCGGCGGCCGTCCTCCTCGGTCATGCCCCGAAGCCGGGCCAGGCTCAGGGTGAGCACGGCCAGCGCCGCCACCTGGCTGGTGAAGGCCTTGGTCGAGGCCACCCCGATCTCGGGTCCGGCGTGAACGTAGACCCCGCCGTCGGATTCCCGGGCGATGGTGCTTCCCACCACGTTCACCACCCCCAGGACCGGGGCCCCCCGCCGGCGGGCTTCCCGCATGGCGGCCAGGGTGTCCGCGGTCTCCCCGGACTGGCTGATGGCCAGGCAGATCGTGCCCGCCTTCACGATGGGGTTCCGGTAGCGGAATTCCGAGGCGTACTCCACCTCCACCGGGATGCCGCCGTACTCCTCGAGCATGTACTCGCCGATCAGGCCCGAGTGCCAGGAGGTGCCGCAGCCCAGAATGATGATGCGGTCCACCAGCCGGAGCGCGTTCTTTTCCATGTTGAGCCCGCCCAGCCGGCCCGTCCCCTCCTCCACGATGAGGCGGCCCCGAAAGGCGTTCTGCACCGACTGCGGCTGCTCGAAGATCTCCTTGAGCATGAAGTGATCGAAGCCGCCCTTTTCGATCTGCTCCAGCTCCCACTCCACCTCCTGGACCTGCTTGTCCATGTGGCGGCCGTCGATGGTGGTGGTCTGAAAGGACTGGGGGGTGATGACCACCATCTCGCCGTCGTCTAGGTACACCACGTTCTTGGTGTAGCGGAGGATGGCCGAGACGTCGCTGGCCACCCAGTACTCGCCGTCCCCCACCCCCACCACCAGGGGGCTTCCGTGGCGGGCCCCCACCACCTTCCGGGGCTCGCGGCTGGAGAGAACGGCGATCCCGTAGGTCCCCTCCACCAGGGCCAGCGCCTTGGCCACCGCCTCTTCCAGGGTGCCGGTGTAGTACTTCTGGATGAGGTGGGCGAGGACTTCGGTGTCGGTGTCGGTGTGGAAGGTGTGTCCCTCGGACTGGAGCTTGCTCTTCAAGGTCCGGTAGTTCTCGATGATGCCGTTGTGGGCGAGGGCGATTTCCCCGCTTCCGTCCACGTGGGGATGGGCGTTCAGGGTGGTGGGCTCGCCGTGGGTGGCCCAGCGGGTGTGCGCGATCCCGGTGGTCCCGGAGATCGGATGCTCCCGGAGCAGCTCCTCCAGGCCGGAGATCTTGCCCGACTGTTTCTGGACCTGGACCCCGGTCCCATTGATGATCGCCACCCCGGCCGAGTCGTAGCCCCGGTACTCCAGGCGCTTCAGCCCATCGACGAGGATGTTCATGCAGTCCCGCCCCCCGACGTAGCCCACGATGCCGCACATGGTCGCCTCCTTGCCCGGGCGGGACTCCGGCCGGATAGCCTCCGGCTGCCGTCCGGCGCGCGCCGAACCGATCCGGGGGCGCCCCCCGGACGGGTTTCTCTCAGATCAATGCGTTCTTTGCCGCCTGGACCAGCTCCCCGGCCCGCTCCGGGGTGGCGGCCTCGGCGATCAACCTGATGATCGGCTCCGTGCCCGATTTTCTCAAGTGTACCCACTCCGAGGCCTCGGAGAGGCGTAAACCGTCGCGCCGGTCGGCCCCGGCGCCGGGGAGAAGGGCCCGGACCGCGGCCTCCGCCGCCTCCCAATCCGGTTCCCGGGTCAGGTCGATGCGCGCCTTCACCATGTGAAGCCGGGGCAGGGTGGCCACCCAGCCGGAGAGGGTGGTCCCCCGCGTGACCAGGCCGGTCAGGACCAGGGCCGCGCCCACCGGCGCGTCCCGCCCCAGGTGGAGGGCGGGAAGGATCACCCCCCCGTTCCCCTCGCCGCCGATCCGCGCGTCCCGCGCCACGATCCCCTCGACCACGTTGGCCTCCCCCACCGGGGTGCGGGTCACCGTCTGTCCGTGGCGGGCGGCCACCGCCTCCAGCCGGGCGCTGGTGGAGAGGTTGGTGACCACCGGGCCGGGCCGGATCGAGAGCACGTGGTCGGCGGCCAGGGCCAGGGTGCATTCCTCCCCCACCGCGGTGCCGTGCTCGTCCACCAGGGAGAGCCGGTCCACGTCCGGGTCGAAGGCCAGCCCGAGGTCCGCCCCCAGGCGCTTCACCTCCGCGGCCAGGGCGGTGAGGTTTTCCGCCAGGGGCTCCGGAGGCCTCGGAAAACGCCCGGTGGGCTCCTCGAAGAGCACGGTGACGTCGCACCCCAGGCGCTCCAGGAGCATGCGGCCGGCCGCCCCCCCCGCGCCGTGGACCGCGTCCAGAACCACCCGGGGCCGGGCCTTGGCCACCCGCTCCGCGTCCACCTCCGGAAGCTCGAGGATCAGATCCACGTGATGGCGGACGGCGTCGGGAACGTCGGTGCGCGTCCCCAGGGCGTCCCACCGCACCGCGGGCAGCGGCCGGTCCACCGAGGCCAGGAACGCGGCGGCCTCCTTCGGCCCCAGGAACCGTCCCGAAGGCCCCACGAACTTGAGCGCGTTCCACTCCACGGGGTTGTGGCTCGCGGTGAGGGCGATCCCCCCCGCGGCGTGATGGCGCTCGACTTCCAGTTGAACGGTGGGGGTGGGGACGATCCCCAGCTCCAGGACGTCCCGGCCGGCGCCCAGGAGCCCGGCCAGGACCGCGTGGCGGAGAGCGGGTCCCGAGGGGCGGGAGTCCCGGCCGAAGACCACCGGACCGGAACCCAGGGTGGCGGCGAAGGCGGCGGCGTAGCGGAGCAGGATCTCGGCGGTCAGGGACTCCCCCACCACCCCGCGAACCCCGGAGACCCCGGTCATGAGCTTGGATTGGGACGCCAACGGAACCCCCTCCTCGCCGGCCGGGGCGGCCGTCCGGAAGAGACCGGGGCGGGAAGGGTTCCCGGGGCCGGCGGCCGGGCGTCCCCCTGGGCCGGGGAATGGGAAAGCTGGAGCTGGTGAGCGGAATCGAACCGCTGACCTACGCATTACGAGTGCGTTGCTCTACCGGCTGAGCTACACCAGCCCGAATCACGATTCCATTCCGCGTTTCGCCGGTCCAGGAACGCGGCTACAAAGGGCGACTAGCTTACCCAACCGCGCGGGGAAAAGGCAAGCGCGACCGGCCGGTACGGGCCTACCCCTCGCCCCCGGGTACCGGTATCCTCCCTCCGAATCGCGCCGGCCCTCCGGGGCCGGCGGAAGCCACCCGGTCCGGAGCGGGGAAACCGAACCATGACCACGTCCACCGCCCGGCGGAGATCGCCGGTGGAACGCGCCGCCGGACTCCTGGCCCGTCCGGGGATCCGGCTCGCGGTCTACCTCGCGGCGGCGGTGCTGTTCGTGCTCCTCTACGAGCGGCGGACGATCTGGAGCCCGTACACCCTGGACGAGTTCATGCGCCAGGTGGTGCCGCCGCCCTTCGGCCATCGGATGCTCGTCCCCTGGCTGGTCCGGGCCCTGACCGCGGTGTCCCCGGCGACCCAGGCCCTGGGGTTCACCCTGGCCGGGGTGGCCACCGTCGTCCTGCTCCTCCTGGCCTATCGGGGATTTCTGAGCGAGTACGTGGGGAGCTCGGCCGCGTCCGTCCTGACCCTGGGGATTCTCTGGCCCCTCCTCTGGAACTACTGTCTCCTCTCCACCCTCTACGAGCCCTTCGATCTCCCCTCGGTCCTCTTCTTCACCGCGGGTCTGCGCTTCCTCCAGCGGCGCCGCTGGGCGCTCTACTACGCGGTCTTCCTGGCGGGGTGCCTGAACCGCGAAACGATTCTCTTCCTGGCCATGGTGTTCGTCCTGACCGAGGGCGGCCGCATGCCGGACCGGTCCCTGGCGCTCCATGCGCTGGCCCAGCTCGCCCTCTGGCTGGGGACGCGGGTCGTCCTGTGGGCCGTGGTCGGCCGCGGGCATCCGGCGGTGGAGTTCGCCCTGGCCACCAACCTGCAGACCCTTCGCGGGATGCTCCTCCTGACCCGCCACGGCGTCCACGACTGGCTCAAGCTCATCCTGGCCTTCGGCGGCCTCGCCTGGGTGGTTCCCTTCGTGCTTCGGGGGCAGCCCCGGTTCATCCGCCGGGCCCTGTGGCTGGTGCCCCTCTATCTCGTCGTCCTCTTCCCGGTGGCCATCCTGGACGAGATGCGGGTTCACGCCGAGCTGGTCCCGCTCCTGGCCGCCCCGATTCTCATCGTCCTGGGGCGGCGGATGGCGGCTTCCGGCGGGAGTGGCCGGCCGGAGGGGGTGGAGGCCCGGTGAGGCGCGGGAGGGCCGCACGGGGCAGGGGGAAAAAGATGGTGCGACCCCCCAGAATTGAACTGGGGACACCGTGATTTTCAGTCACGTGCTCTACCAACTGAGCTAGGGTCGCACCGGAAACAGGCGGCGGAGGTTAGCACGGCCTTTCCGCCTCCCGCAACCGGCGGAATTCAGTCCCGGTAGCGGGCCTTGAGCCGCCCCCAGGTGTCGCGCTCCACCGGGGTGGCGCAGGTCTGGGGGTTCCCGATGGCGATGAACACGCCTCCGGCCGCCTCGCAGCAGATGTAGCTCCAGACCGGTCCCGTGGATCCGTCGGGGTAGCAGCAGGTGCCCGGATTGTAGTCCACGATCGAGCCGCAGGGGTCGTACCCGTACCCGGTTCCGGAGGAGAAGGCGACCCTCCCGTAGTTGCCGACCAGCAGGTAGGACTGTTTCCCCGAGCAGTCGGTGTACCGGAGCGGCGGCGAGAACCGGTAATCGAGATCGTGGACCTTGAGAACGTCGTTGGAGTGGGCGATCACGGTAAACGCCCCCAGGAGCACCCCCGCATCCCCTTCGGGGTCGTCGGGATCGGGGACGGTGCCGCCGCAGCTCGGGAAGCCGAACTCCATCCCGCTCCCGCTGTCCGGCCAGCCGTTCAGATCCACCCCCTGATCGGCGCAGAGGGTCCAGCTCAGCACGTCCACGCCCTGGTTCGGGGCGCTGTTGTAGACCAGGCCGGCCTCGATCTTGGCCACCCCCTGGGCCGGGGGAATGTCGAGGGCAAGGAGGTAGACCTGGACCTCGGTGTCGAGGCCCGCCACGGTATTGACCCGGGAGGACTGGCTCGGGCTGCACCCGAAGCCGGTCACCCCGGAATCGGTGAAGGTGCAGGGGTTCTTGGCGATCACGCCCCTCGCGTGAAGCACGAGCTTGACCTCGCTCGTGGCGCACCCCGGGTCGGCCAGGGCGGGAGACGAAATCAGGGGCGGCGCGACGGCTCCCAGAAGCGCGAGAAAGATCGAACATCCACGTCGCACGGTACCTCCTTTGCCCGGGTGAAAGGAGGGGGTACGCGGGGATTTTACCACCGCAGCTTGCCAAACTGCCATTACCGCGGCGAACGACTCAGGCGATCCGGCGATCGCCCCCGGAGCGGCGGTCGCGGTGGATCCGCCGGCGATCCTGATTCCCGGGGATGGGGAGGGTCAGGGAATAGACGACGGGCCAGTCCCGGGTGGCGGCGACGCGCAGGGTGGCGCCGTGTTCCTTCAGCATCTGCTGGACCGCCGCGGCGCTGGTCCCCGGCTGGCTCCCCGCCTCGGCGATGAACGGCTTCCACATCGCGTCGAGGGAGCCCCCCGGCTCCCGGCGGCTCTCCGCGGCCACCAGGATCTCCACCATCTCGCCCTTGCGCTTGGTCTCGACCTTGATCCGTCCCCCGGGTTCGATGCTGTCCAGGGCTCCGCGGAGGAGGTTCAGGAGAATGCGGCGGAGCAACCCGGCGTTGAGGAGCAAGGTGGGAAGGCTCAGGGCCAGCCGCCGGGTGACCCGGACCTTCCGGGCCCGGGTCTCCCGCTCCAGGAGCATGACGCACTCGGCCAGGATCCGGTTCAGGTCGTCGGGGCGGAGGCCCTCGTCCTGCGCGCGGGCCAGCTCCACCTGGTCCCCCAGCAGGCGCTCCAGGCGCGCGACCTCGACGATCATGATCTCGAGGAGCGCGCGATGGGGGTGGTCCTCGGAAAGCTCCCCGGCCAGCCGCGCGGCCAGACCGCCCAGGGAGGCCAGGGGGGCCTGCACTTCGCCGGCCATGTCCGCGGCCAGCCGTCCCACCGCGGCCAGGCGTTCGGCCTGGAGGCGGCGGCGCTCGCCGGTCGCGAGGTCCCGGGCGAGCCGCTCGATCCGCTGCTGCATGCGCTCGCGGGAAAGGGCGAGGGCGAAGACCGAGGCCAGGGGGGCGAAGCGGGCGGCGCGGCTCTCCACCGGGGTACCGGGATCGAGGTCCCGGCGCTCGAACACCACCATCGCTCCCAGATACCGTCCCGAAGCGAGCAGCGGGAGCCCGTGGGCGGAGCCCCCGTCCGCCGGCGCGGGGGGAAAGCGGGGATCGGCGGCGGGATGGAGCACGGTGAGCGGAGCCCCGGCGCGCTCCAGCCATCGCCCGAGGCGCCGGGCGAACCGAAGGAGTTCGGGGCGGCTCGCCGGGTCCTCGAAACCGGCCGCCCCCAGGGCCAGGTACTCGTCGCGATCGGGATCCCGCACCAGGATCACCGCGCGCTCCGCCCCGCCGGTCTCGATCGCCGCCCGGGTGACGCGCTCCGCGACCCGTCGCGCGTCTTCCGGCCGGGTGAGGCACGCCAGGAGATCCCCGGCCGGCGCGGCGACGTCGGGGGAAACGCCGGTCTCCGCTTCCGGGCGGGGGTCCGCGTTGACGCTCCCCGGGGCGGGTTCTAGACTTTCATCGTTCGCATTCATGCGTCGTCCACTTCACCGGTCGCGGGGCCGGAGACGGGAGCAACCCATCCATGTCCGAGGACAAATCGCCGGAGCGGAGACCCGCCGCCGGCCCGGGGCTTCAGCTCAGCATCGACGAGGCCGAGGCCCAGGGGATCTACTCCAACCTCGCCCTCATCTCCCATTCCAACTCCGAGGTCATCATCGACTTCGCGCGAACCCTGCCCGGCATCACCAAGGCCAAGGTGCACGCCCGCATCATCCTCACCGCCCCCAACGCCAAGGCGCTCCATCGGGCCCTGGGCGAGAACCTGGCCAAGTTCGAGGCGCAGTACGGTCCGATCGACACCACCGGCCAGCCCGAAGCGGGCAAGGGGATCGGTTTCAAGAGCTGAC
>CAYRIJ010000003.1:17878-20561 GCA_964424285.1 uncultured bacterium | reverse complement strand
GTCCGCCCTCTCGGAGATGCTGCTCCTTCACCGGGCGGGGATTCCCATGCCGGCGGTGTTCACCATCGCCACCTGGAACACCGCGGAGACGATGGGGATCCAGGA
The DNA here is from genome assembly GCA_964424285.1 of uncultured bacterium. Classification (GTDB taxonomy): domain Bacteria; phylum Eisenbacteria; class RBG-16-71-46; order JABDJR01; family JABDJR01; genus CAVSKL01. Next base: position 20,456 of record CAYRIJ010000003.1, on the reverse strand, counting down.
CTCGGTGGGGGCGATCGAACCCGGGATGAAGGCGGACCTGGTGCTCTTCGAGCGGAACCCGCTCGAGGACCCGCAGAACCTCCTCGGCCCGAAGACGGTGATCAAGGACGGGGTGGTGGTCGCGGAGCCGGCGGAACACTAGCCGCGAACCGTTCCCCCGGATTCCTCCGGCGGCCGGGTCCGCCAGCGGCGGTGGACCCAGAACCAGTGATCGGGGCGGGCGCGCACGTATTGCTCCACCCGCAGGGTATAGAGCGCGGCCAGGCGCCTCGCTTCGGCGTCCACCGAGGCCTCGTCCCGCGCGCGATGGGGCCACACCGGCGACTGAAGCTCCCCCCGCCATCCGGCGCCGTCCCGGACCGCGAACCCGGTGACCAGGGGCACCCCGCTTCGGGCCAGGAGCCGGAAGAGGCCCGGCTGCACCGAGGCTCTCCGGCCCAGAAAATCCAGGAAGAACCCGTCGCGGCCGCCGTCCTGGTCGGCCAGGGACGCCACGAAGGACCCCTCGCGGAGCGCCTTCACCAGCGGCTTGAGGCTCTTCCCCACGGTGAGCGTGCCGAGCCCCATGTTCCCGCGATACCGGGCGAAGAGCGACTCCACCAGGGGATTCCGCTGGCGCCCGCCCAGAACGGTCACCGGATAGCCGGCGGCCGCCGCCGCCGCGCCGAACGCCTCCCAGTTCCCGTAGTGGGCGGTGAGGAAGATCGCCCCCCGGCCGGCGCGGCGGGCCTCGGCGAAGACCTCGGGGTTGGCCACCCGGATGGTTTCGGTGATGGGCTCGGGGCGCCGCTTTCCGAACCGCGCGAACCCGGCCAGCACCTCGCCCAGGTTCTCGAGCATGGAGGCGTAGACCGCGGCCCGTGAACCCGCGTCCATCTCCGGAAACGCCGCCTGGAGGTTCCCGAGCGCCACCTCGCGGCGGAGCGGCGCGTACCGGGCGGCGAAGCGCCCGATCCCCCGCCCGAGGCGCCGGGCGCGGGACGGCGACGGGAGGCGGAGCGCGGCCAGGAGCGCGCAGAGGGCCGCGTACTCCAGGCGGTCGTTCAGATCGGGGGTTTCGTGACGCGCCATGTCACCGCCGGCACACGTGGAGGGCGGCGATCCCGCCGCTCAGGAGCGTCCACGTCGCCTCGCGGAACCCGGCGTCGCGGGCGATCCCGGCCAGGGCGGGCGGATCCGGGAACCGCGCCACCGACTCGGGCAGGTACGCGTAGGCATCGGGCCGCCCGCTCACCATCCCCCCCACCGCCGGCAGCACCCGGTGGAAGTAGGCGTGGTAGAGCCCGCGGAAGACCGGGTTCGGCGGGGTGGTGAACTCCAGCACCGCGAAGCGCCCGCCCGGCCGGAGCACGCGGGCGGTTTCCGCGAAGGCGGCACCGAGCGAGGCCACGTTCCGGATCCCGAACCCCACCGAGGCCGCGTCCACCGAGCCGTCGGCCAGAGGCACCCGCTCGGCGTCCCCCTGGACGAAGAGCACCGGCGCCCCCGCGCGCTTTCGATCCCCGCGCGCGAGCATCTCCCGGGCCAGGTCCACCCCGATCACCCGCACCCCCGGCGCCCCGGCCAGCGCGGCCAGGGCCAGGTCGCCGGTCCCGGCGCAGAGATCGAGCACCAGCGCGCCGGGGCGAAGTTCGAGGGCCGCGATCGCGCGCTTCCGCCACCGCCGGTCGATCCCCAGGCTCAGGAGATGGTTCAGGAGGTCGTATCGGGGGGCGACGGCATCGAACATCCCCCGCACCCGCCGCTTCTGCGCCGAGGCCTCGGCGCTCCCCCCCCCGGACCGTTCCGCGGTCAACGCGCCCGCCACCCCGGGGTCACTCCCCCATTCCCCACCGGGGGAAGAGGTCCCGGGAGGGGGGGATGCCGAGCTGTTCCATGACCCGGGCGGCGATGAAGTCCCCCAGGTCCTCGAAGGTCTTCGGCCGCTGGTAGAACGCGGGGTCGGCGGGGAGGATGACCGCGCCGGCGTCGTGGAGGCGGAGGAGGTTCTCGAGGTGGATGCGGCTCAGGGGCGTCTCCCGGGGGACCAGCACCAGGGGGCGCCGTTCCTTCAGGGTCACCATGGCCGCGCGGTCGATCAGGGTCGCGCCGAGCCCCGCCGCCGTCGCGCCGATGGTGCGCATGCTGGCCGGCACCACCGCCATCCCGTGAACCGGGAAGGAGCCGCTGGAGATCCCGGCCCCCAGGTCCTGGTTCCCGTGCCCGGTCACCCGGCCGGCGGCCTCCCCGAGGTCGTAGCGCGCGCACACCGCCTCGGCGAGTTTCCGCGGGTCCCCGGGGAGACCGCGCTCCTCCTTCAGGAGCCGCGCCCCGTAGGCCGAGACCACGAGGTCCACGGCGTGGCCGTCGGCGAGCAGGGCCCGGAGCAGCCGCTCGGCATAGACCGCGCCGCTGGCTCCGGTCACCGCGAGCACGATGCGCCGGGCGCTCACCGCGGGCTCCCGTCTTCCCGCCGGGGGGCGCGAGACGCCCGGATCACAGCCGGGTCCCCACCACCGCGGTGACGAGATACACCACGCTGATCACCGCGTTCATGTCGAAGAACGCCTTGTCGATCCGGCTCAGGTCGTCGGTCCGG
>CAYRIJ010000003.1:13186-17778 GCA_964424285.1 uncultured bacterium | reverse complement strand
CACCGCGTTCATGTCGAAGAACGCCTTGTCGATCCGGCTCAGGTCGTCGGTCCGGACCAGCCGGTGTTCGTAGAAGAGCAACCCCGCGATGACCGCCATCCCGACAAGGTACCAGGGGGACAGGTCCAGCGCGAGGGCGACCGAGGCCAGAGCGATCACCGCCGCGGTGTGAAGCATCCGCGCCGCGATGACCGCTCCCCGGGGGCCGAATCGGGCGGGAATGGAATGGAGGCCGCGCCGCCGGTCGAACTCCAGGTCCTGGAGGGCGTAGAACACGTCGAACCCGGCCACCCACCCGATCACCCCCGCCGCGACCAGGAACGGGGCCGCGTCGAGGCGGCCGGCCACCGCCACCCACCCCCCGACCGGAGCAACACCAAGTCCAAGTCCCAAAAAGAGATGGCTGGCCCATGTAAAGCGTTTTGTAAAGGAGTAGAACGCCACGATGGCCAGGGCGGCCGGGGAGAGGGCCAGGGCCAGGGGGTTCAGCATGGCGCAGGCGAAGACGAAGACCGCGGCGGCGCCGAGGGTGAACGCCCACGCGGCGGGGAGGCTCATGGCCCCGCGGGGGATCTCCCGGTTCCGGGTGCGGGGGTTGTCCGCGTCGAGCCGGTGGTCGGCGATCCGGTTGAAGGCCATGGCCGCCGAGCGCGCGCCCACCATGGCCACCACCACCCAGAGCCAGACCATGGGGCCGGGACAGAAGCCGATCCGGTGGATGGCGAAGAGCACTCCGGAGAGCGCGAAGGGAAGGGCGAAGACCGAATGGGAAAAGCGGACCATGTGCCCGAAGGTCAGCACGCGTTCCGCCATCCCCCCGCCGGAGGTCGTCTCCATGGTGCCTACGCGGGGACCGCCGCCTCCTCCAGGAGGTCGTAGCGCATGCCCCGGCGAACCGGGGTGAAGCCCGCCCGCTCCACCGCCCGCCGGATCCGCTCCTCGTCGAGGTTGTAGGTGGTGCCGGCGGCGGAGACCACGTTTTCCTCCATCATGACGCTCCCGAAGTCGTCGGCCCCGTAGAAGAGGGCCAGCTGGCCGATCTTCTCCCCCATGGTCACCCACGAGGACTGCACGTGGGGGACGTTGTCGAGATAGATCCGCGCCACCGCCTGGACCCGGAGGTACTCGGCGGCGGTGGCCGGACGCGGCACCCGCTTCCTGAGCGCGGTGTGGTCGGGCTGGAACGGCCAGGCGATGAACGCGGTGAAGCCCCCGGTTTCGTCCTGGAGGTCGCGAAGCATCTTCAGATGGCCGATGCGGTCGGCGGTCGACTCGATGCTCCCGAACATCATGGTGGCGGTGGTGGGCAACTCCAGAAGGTGGCACTGGCGGTGCACCTCGATCCACTCCTCGCCGTTGCACTTCCCCACCGCGATCTCGTCCCGGACCGGGGACACCAGGATCTCCGCTCCCCCCCCGGGCATGGAGTCGAGCCCCGCCGCCTTCAGACGCTCCAGGGTCTCACGATAGGTGAGTCCCGAGAGGCCGGCGACGGCCACGATCTCCGGGGCGCTGAACGCGTGCACCCAGAGCCCGGGAAACTCCGCCTTCATCCGCCGGATCATCCCCTCGTACCACTCCACGGTGTAGTCGGGATGGAGCCCGCCCTGGAGCAGGATCTGGTTCCCCCCGATCGCCCGAAGCTCGGCGATCTTCCCCCGCATCTCCTCCCAGGTGAGCACGTAGCCGTGGGGGGAGGTCTCGGGCAGGTAGAAGGCGCAGAACCGGCAGCGGGCGGTGCAGATGTTGCTGTAGTTGATGTTCCGGTCGATGTTGTAGGTCACCCGCGGCTCGGGGTTCATGCGAAAGCGGACGTCGTGGGCCAGGGCGCCGAGCCAGTTCAGCTCCGCGCGCTCCATCAGCCGGAGCGCGTCCTCCTCGGAGATGCGCTCGCCGGCGGTGATGCGCGCTTCGAGGTCCAGGTCCCGGATCGGGGCTTCAGCGGCGTTGGGCATCGAGCGTCCCCTGGGGCCGCGGGACGAACAGCCCCGCCTCGCGACCCAGTTGAATGTACCTGAGGAGCCCCTCGCGTTCCCGCTCCCCCAGCCGGTAGCGGATGCTCTCGCGGAGGTAGGAGGCGATCACCGCCGCCCGCTCGGGATCGTGCGGAGACGCCCCCCGGGCCAGCTCGGCCGCGCGGGAGGCGTTGGCCTCGTAGCAGGCGTGAAAGGCGCGGGCCAGCTCGGGGGCTCCGGCTTCGGGTCCCGCCCACACCGCGAACACGAAGGGGAGTCCGGTCCAGGCCGTCCACGCCCCCCCGAGATCGATCCGCTCCCGGGCCTCTCCGTTCCAGAACAGCGCGTCGTCTCCGATGGCCACGGTGGCGTCGTGGCCGGCCAGGCGCTCGTCCAGGGTGGGCGCGCCGGGGGCGATCTCCACCTCCCGACCCAGCCGATGGCGGAGCCACAGGCGGGCGAGGGCGTTGGAGGTTCGTGACGCCGGGTCGGCCACCAGCACCCGGATCTCCTCCACCGGGACCCGCGGGATCAACAGCACCGAGCGCACCGGGCCCTCGGCGGCGATCCCCAGCCCCGGCACCACCGACCAGCTCGGGTGCGCGGCCACCGCGGCCACGGGAACCAGCCCCGCCCCCATCTCCCCCGACTCCAGACGGTCGGCGATCTCCGCCGGGGTGGTGCGGATCAGCTCCGCATGGGGAAGATGCTCCTCCAGGCCGGTGGCCAGGGGAAGGGTGTTGGTGAAGCGGACCACCCCCACCCGGAGCCGTCGCGCGCTCACGGCCCGGGGTACTCCCGCACCGTGGCGTAGAGGGCGTCGCGCTCCACCGGAAGCCGGCCGGCGCGGCGGATCATCTCCACCAGCGCCTCCACCGACATCTCCTGGTCGGTGCGGGCGCCGGCCATATGGTAGATGTGCTCCTCCACCACCGTACCGTCCACGTCGTCCACCCCCATCCAGAGCGCGGTCTGGGCCAGCTTGGGGGTGTGCATGGGCCAGTAGGCCTTGATGTGGGGGACGTTGTCGAGGAGGAGCCGCGCCACCGCGAGGTTCTTGAGGTCGTCGATGCCGGTGGGGGGATCGAGCTTGCGGAGGCGGTTGTTCTGGTTGTGGAAGGCGAGGGGGACGAAGGCCTGGAACCCCGCCGTCTCGTCCTGCACTTCGCGGAGCTTCAGGAGATGCTGCACCCGGTCCTCGGGCTTCTCGATGTGGCCGTAGAGCATGGTGCAGTTGGACTTCACCCCCGCCCGGTGGACGCGGCGGGCGGTATCGAGCCACCCCGCGCCGTCCACCTTCCCGCGGACGATCTTCTTCCGGACCTTCTCGCCCAGGATCTCCGCGCCGCCCCCGGTGCAGGCGTCGAGACCGGCGGCCTTGAGATCGTCCACCACCTCCTCGATCGTCTTCCCCGAGATCTGCGAGAAGAAGAAGATCTCGGCCATGGTGTAGGCCTTGACGTGGACTTCCGGACGGACCTCCTTGATCCAGCGGATGGTGTCCACGAAGTAGTCGTAGCCCACCTCGGGGTTGTGCCCGCCGACCACGTGCACCTCGCGGACGTCGTCGGTGATGAGCTTTCGGATCCGCTCCTGGATGGCCGCCTTCCCCAGAGTCCATCCCGACGGGTCGCCGGGATCGGCCTTGAAGGCGCAGAAGAGGCAGTCGGCCTCGCAGACGTTGGTCGGGTTCAGGTGGCGGTTCCGGACGAAGTAGGTTCGATCGCCGTGGAGGCGCTCCCGGGCCACGTTGGCCAGCATGCCCACCGCGGCGGCGTCCGGGGCGGCGTAGAGGGCCACCCCGTCCTCGAATTCGAGGCGCTCGCCGGCCAGGACCTTCCCGCCGAGCCGATCGAGCCCCGCCCGCTCCAGCCGCCGGAGCATGAGCGGGGTGAGGATCTCGAACCGGACCGGCGGCGCTCCGGGAGCGAGGCCCCCGGGGGGTGAAGACAGCGATGACACGTTCCATGCTCCCCGGGCCCGGTATTCCCCCGTGGGCCGGCTCCCGCTGGAAAAGACCATCCGACAAGGCGATGCCCACGGCGAACCACGGCGCCGGGGGGCGAACAGAAGAGGATAGCCGACCCCGGAAAGTCGTGTCAAAGCCCGCCGGCGGGCCGGGCGCCGCATCCCCGGTCCGCGGGATCCGTCCGGCGCGGTTTTCCGCAATTTCCGGCTCATTACAAATCCTTGCTGAATGATTGAAATCATGCTAGACTTTATACATCCGGTCTCCGTGCCGGGAAATTGCTTCGTGCGCTGCTGCTCTGTTTTCTCGCCAAGGAGGTCCCGTATGCTTCGCCGCACCGGCGCGTGGATCGCGCTTGCCCTGCTGGTTCTCGTGGCGCTTCCCTGCATCGCTTCCGCCCAGGACGCAACTCTGGAGGCCACCCTCACCTACGTCGGCCCCGGACCCGGCTCCACCTCGATCTACCGGTACGACTACAGCCTCACCAACAACGCGGTGACCCCGTCGGTGATCGAGCTTCTCGTCTTCTTCGACAGCGACCCCGATAGCGGCGTGGTGTTCCTGGGCGACAACACCGACTTCAACAACACGGTCGGGTTCTCCGGCAGCGCCTCCGGCCCTGCGGGCTGGACCGCGGACGTCTTCGAGGATCCCGATCCCAACCCCTG
>CAYRIJ010000003.1:0-13086 GCA_964424285.1 uncultured bacterium | reverse complement strand
TCGGCTACTGGAAGCACCAGGCCAACGCGTGGCTGGTCGGCAAGGGGAAGGCCCAGGTTCCCTACACCACCTTCCTCGGCTATCTGGACGCCATCACCGCCCACTTCGCCGAAAACCCGGTCCATCCGGTCGGCGTGTACGCGCTCCCCGCGGCCACCGACGCCACCACCAAGCTCGAGACCGCCCAGGAGATCCTCACCGTCAAGGGCGGGAAGAACATGGAGCTTCGGGCCCGGCAGCAGCTCATGGCCCTGCTCCTGAACGTGGTGTCCCTGGGGATCGGCCAGAACCAGGTGATCAGCTCCGACGGTTCCACGGTGTCCCAGGCCATCACCTACTGTTGGGACCTGATCGCGGACGGCGATCCGGCCAACGACGAGACCGCCAAGACCATCGCCGACGAGATCAACAACGGCCACATGGTGGCGGCGGGCCTCATTCCGCCCGCGACCCCCAACTACACCTACGGGTCCCCGGCGGTCGACATCGCGCGGCTTCCCGACCACACCCAGCTCCTCCCCAACTTCCCGAACCCGGTTCGGGCCGCCGGCACCCAGATCCGGTTCCGGACGGCGGAGACGGGCGAGGCCCGCCTGGACATCTTCGACGTCCAGGGACGGCGGGTGCGAACCCTGGTGGACGGGATCGTGTCCGCCGGTGAGACCACCGTGCGCTGGGACGGCACCGCGGCCGACGGGCGCACGCTGGCCAACGGGCTCTACTTCTATCGCCTGACCGGGGAGAGCGGCGTCTTCACCCAGAAGCTGCTCCTGGCCAGATAGCTCGACGGAGGCCGGGCGGCGCGCCCGGCCTCCATACCTCCCCCGCGCACGACACGCTGCACGAGGGTCCCAGGAATCGGAGGAGGCAGAACATGAAGATCCGGCTAATGACCCTGGTCCTGGCGATGGCCCTGGGAGCGATCCCGGCCGCTTCGGCCGTCGCCCAGCAGACCGGCGTCACCTATCACCTCTTTCACTACGAGGGCGGCAGCTGGGTGGAGTACGGGGCCGGGGATCCGTTCCCCGCCGGCGGGGACCAGCCCGGCACGAATCAGTGGCGGTACACCTACGAGCTCTGCAACGTCGGATTCTCCACCGGGATCCGCGAGCTCGACGTCTTCTTCAACTCCGACAACGTGCTGTGCGCCGGTCTCACCGGGACCGCGGCTCCCACCAACTGGACCGCGACCCAGGTGGGCCCCGCCGCTCCGGACAACAACTGGCGGATGCGCTTCCGCACCCTGGTCACGGCGTCCCGCGTGGCCCAGGGCGCTTGTGAAACCGCATTCTCGGTGGACTTCACCTGGGTGTGCCCCGCGCTCCCCGGCTCCCAGAACTACGACGCCGTTTCCACTTCGGGGTCCGACGCCGGGGTGACGGCGCCGGCCGGTCCGGTGCCCACCGAGCCCACCACCTGGGGCCGCGTGAAGGCGCTCTACCGGTAGCCTCGTCGAAGCGGAACATCCCCCGCCTCTTCGGCGGGACGGCCCCGGCCGTCTCGCCGTTTTTTTTTCGTCCCGCGGAACGGGGCGGAGGTCGGCGCCGGCGTTCTCAGGACGCGGTGGGGCGGGAGGCCAGGGCGAATCCCTCTTCGTTTCGTTCGACGTGACCGGCCAGCTCCAGGACGGACAGGGTTTCGAGAAGCGCGGCGGCGGGGAGCCCCGTCCGCCGGGTGAGGGTCTCGGGATCCGCGGTCCCCCCCCGCGCCAGGGCGCGCCACACCGAGGCCTCGGCGGGGGAGAAGCCGGGAGGAGGTCCGGGAGCCTCCCCCCCTTCCGGCTCCGGCGACCCGGCCAACCCGAGCCCGGCCAGAACGTCGAGAGCGTCCAGGGCCACCCCGGCCCCGTCCCGGAGCAGACGGTTGCTTCCCCGCGTCCCCGGTCGCGCCGGATCGCCGGGCACCGCCCACAGTTCCCGGCCCAACCCCGCGGCGAGCCCGGCGGTGATGAGCGCGCCGCTCCGGGGCCCCGCCTCCACCACCACCGTCCCGGCGGTGTAGGCGGCCACCAGCCGGTTCCGCGCCACGAATCGCCACGGCACCGGCGCCGTTCCGGGCGCGTACTCGCTCACCAGGGCCCCGCGGGCGGGAATGGCGGCGGCGAGATCGCGGCTGGATTTCGGATAGATCACGTCCACGCCGTTCCCGAGGAAGGCCACGGTGATCCCCCCTCCGTCCAGGGCTCCGCGATGGGAGGCGGCGTCGATGCCTCGGGCCAGGCCGCTCACCACCACCACCCCGGCCCGGGCCAGCCCCCGGGCGATCTCGTAGGCGGTCCGGCGTCCCCCGGGAGAGGGGCTTCGGCTTCCCACCATGGCCACCCGGGGCAGGATGGGGGGAGGGAGGGCGCCGAGCACGTGGAGCCGGCGGCAGGGACGTTCCAGGACGCGGAGGCACGGGGGGATCGCTTCCCCCTCGAGGAGCCGGATGCGGGCGTCTTCCATGGATTTACTCCATGGACGGGGAGGTGCGTTCGGTCCGCGGGGGGAGGCGCGGAGGGATTCGCGGAGAAGGAGCGGGTCAGGCGTTCCGGCGCGCCGAGTCCTCGGACCGGGTTTCCTCCCGGACCGGAACCTCCTTCAGGAACGAGGAGGGATCGGCCAGAAGCTCGGCCACCGGCCCCCCGGCGTCGGGATGGACGGCCAGGAGAAGCCGCTTCAGCTCTTCGGCGCGGCGCGCGCCCTGGGCCCAGATGAGCCGGGCGGTCTCGGGAGCCTGGCCCCCGCGCACCAGATCGGCCACCGAGGCCAGGGCCGCTCCCTGAACCGTCTTGTTGCTCTCGCCCAGCAGGGCCACCAGCCGCGGGAGGCTGGGCACGTGCCCCCCCTTGCCCAGGGCGCGGGCCGCGGCGGCCCGGGTATACCAGAGTCCGGAATCGAGGAGCTTGGTGAGCCGGGGCGCCGCGGTTTCGATCACGTCGGTCAGCGCCTCCACCGCCAGCTCGCGCAGATACCAGGAGTCCTCCTCGAGGATATCCACCAGGATCTCCGCCGCCTTCTCCGACTTGCGGCGGCGAAGGTCGGCGATCAGCGCACGCTTGCCCTCGAGGTTTCGCCGCTTGAGGGTGTCCATGAACTGATCGGGCAGAACGCTGTTCAAGTCATCCATTTCCGCTCCGGTTGCGGGTGAGGGCGGCGGTCTCGGCCCCGCGTCAAGGGGTTCACTCGGACGAACGCCCGGCCGGATCGATCTCGTCCTCCGGGTCGGCGGCGTCCTGAACCAAACGATACAACTCCCGGGCCAGCTCCTCCAGTCCCCGTCTTGAATGGGAGGAAATGAGTCGGGGGACGGCGGAGAGCCGGGCCAGGCCGGGCGGGTCCTCCCCGGGAGGAAGCACGTCGGTCTTGGTGAGAACGGTCAGGGACGGTTTGGCGGCGAGGGTCTCGGAATGGGCGCTCAGCTCCTTGCGGAGCGCGGCCAGGGCGGCGTCGGGCTCGGGGTCCAGGCAGTCGACGAGGAAGAGCAGCACCCGGGTCCGTTCGAGGTGGCGGAGGAACTGGATCCCCAACCCCTTTCCCCGGCTCGCTCCCTCGATGAGCCCGGGGATGTCGGCCATGACGAAGGAGGCGTACTCCCCGGCGGCGACGATGCCGAGGTGCGGCTCCAGGGTGGTGAAGGGATAGTCGGCCACGCGGGGCCGGGCCGCGCTCATCGAGGCCAGGAGGGTGGACTTCCCGGCGTTGGGAAAGCCCACCAGGCCGACGTCGGCCAGGAGCTTCAGGGTGAGCACGATCTCCCGGCTCTCCCCCTCCCCGCCGTCCTCGGCGGTTTGCGGGGCGCGCAGGGTGGGGGTGGCGAAGTGCTGGTTCCCGCGGCCGCCCTTTCCCCCCCGCGCCACCACCATCCGGCGGCCGTCCTCGGTCAGGTCCGCCAGGAGCTCGCCGGACTCGGCGTCCCGCACCTCGGTCCCGGGGGGAACCCGGATCACCCGGTCCTCCCCCGAACGGCCGGTCCGCTCCGAGCCGCCTCCGTGTTGCCCGCGGGGCGCCCGGTACTCCCGGTGGTACCGGACGTCGAGGAGGGTATGGAGGTTCCGGTCCACCAGGAGCACCACGTCCCCTCCCCTGCCGCCGTCCCCTCCGCAGGGACCGCCCCGGGGGACATACTTCTCCCGGCGAAAGGCGATGAGACCGTGCCCGCCGTTCCCGGCCGTCACGCGACAACGAACTTCATCGACGAAGTAGGCCACGGTTTCCTCGGATCGGCGCCCGGGGGGCGCCCGGGGATGGACGAACGGGGATCACTTGGAGGCGTTCTTGCCGGTCTCTTTGGCCTGCTTGGCGGGCTTCTCGGCCTTGGCTTCCTTCTCCGCCTTGGGCGTCTTCTCCGAGGCGCCGTTTCCCGCGCGCTCCGACTTCGCCGCCTCCTTGTAGCCCTGGCTCCGGTAGTCGGTGGCATAGAAGCCGCTGCCCTTGAAGATGAGCCCGGCCCCGGTGCCGATCAGGCGCTTGAGCTTTCGGGAGCGGCACTCGGGACAGGTCTTGAGCACCGGGTCGTTGATCCCCTGGAACTTCTCGAATCGATGTCCGCACTTCTGGCACTCGTAATCGTAGGTCGGCATGGTCGGATTCAGTCTCCTTTGGAACCGGTCTCCGCGCGGGAAAGCGCCGCTTCCAGGCCGCGTCGAAGCCGCCGGACGCCTTCCCGCAAGCGATCCTCCCCCACCGCGAACGACAATCGCAGGTGGTCGTCGGCCCCGAACCCCACCCCGGGCACCACCGCCACCCCGGCTTCCACCAGGCGCCCGGCCAGAGCCAGCGAGCCCCCGGCCGTCCGCACCGCCTCGGCCACCCTGGGAAACGCATAGAAGGCGCCCCGGGGCACCGAGAGCTCCAGGCCCGCCGTCCCCGAGAGCTCCTCCACCACCAGGTCCCGCCGCGCCTGGTAGGCGCGGCGCATCTCCTCCACCGCCTGGTCGGGACCGGCCAGGGCGGCCAGGGCGGCGGCCTGGGAGGCGGCGGCCGGGTTCCCGGTGGTCTGGCCCTGGAAGCGGAGGATGGCGCTCACCACCTCGGCCGGGCCGGTGAGGAATCCGATCCGCCACCCGGTCATGGAGTGGGACTTGGACACCCCGTTCACGGTGATGGTGCGGGACTCGGCCTCGGGTCCGAGGGAGGCCGGGCTCACCGGCACCGCCCCGTCGAAGACCAGGCGGTCGTAGATCTCGTCGGACAGGATCAATACATCGTTCCCCAGGCACCATTCCGTCAGCGCCTCGACCTCCGCCCGCTCGTAGACCTGACCCGAGGGGTTGTTGGGGCTGTTCATGACCAGCATCCGGGTGGAGGGACCGGCGACCCGGCTCAGGTCGGCGGGGGTGATCTTGAGCCCGTCGGCCGGGACCACCGGACGGGGCACCGCGTCGGCCAGCTTCACCTGCTCCGGATAGCTCACCCAGTAGGGCACCGGCAGGAGGACCTCGTCGCCCGGGCTCAGAACGGCGGCCATGGCCTCGTAGAGGGCGTGCTTGGCCCCGCAGGTCACCACCGTGTTTCCGGCGGTCGCCCCCGCCACCCGGCTCCGCTCCCGGAAGAACCCGGCCGCGGCCCGGCGAAGCTCCATGGTTCCTCCGGGGGGCGTGTAGCGCGTGGCGCCCGCCTCCACCGCCCGGGCCGCCGCTTCGCGGACGAAGGCGGGGGTCGGAAAATCGGGCTGGCCCACCCCCAGGTTGACGACGTCCTCGCCCCGGGCCGCGCGTTCGGTGACCTTGACGTCGACGGCGAGGGTGAGGGACTCGGCCAGGGACCGGAGGCGCGGTGAGATGTCGATCGGTTTCATGGGCGGAGCTTCTCTTTGAGGGCCTCGACGGCCGCCGCGGGCACGAGCCCGGAAACGTCGCCCCCCAGGCGGGCCACTTCCTTGATCACGCTGGAGTTCAGGAACGAGTACTCCGGGCTGGGCATGAAGAACAGGGTCTCGACCTCGGGTACCAGCCGCCGGTTCATGAGCGCCAGCTGGAACTCGTACTCGAAATCGCTCACGAACCGGAGTCCCCGCACGATGGCCGAGGCCCCCTGATCGCGGGCGAAGTCGGCCAGAAGCCCGTGGAAGGCCAGAATCTCCACCCCCTCGATGTCGCTCACCGAACGCCGCCAGAGATCCAGCCGCTCGTCCAGGCTGAACAGGGTGTCCTTGTGGTAGCCCGCGGCCACCGCCACCACCATCCGGTCGAGCACTTTCCGCGACCGTTTGAGGATGTCCAGGTGACCCTGGGTGACCGGATCAAAGGTGCCCGGAAAGATCCCCGTTCTCATCACGATCCCCTTTCGCGTCCAGGTCCGCCCGCTCGAAGAACGAAAGCGCGGTATCACCGTACCGGCGCTCCCGGGTTCGAACCCAGGCCGGATGGGCCGGGGATCGCGCCGCCTCGTGCTCCAAGACCACCGTCGCCCCGGCCGCCCAGGGAGCGGCCGCGGCCAGAACGTCCAGGAGCGCCTCTCCCAGACCCCGCCGGTACGGCGGGTCGGCCAGGACGAGATCGAGGGGGAGGATATCACCCTTCCAGGTCCCGGCCTGGAGGGCGTCCCGGGAGAGGATCCGGATCCGGGCGTCCGTCCCTTCGCGCAACCTCGCCAGATTGCCGCGCAACAGAGCCAGGCTTCCCGGATCCCGTTCCACGAGATCGACCCGGGCCGCCCCCCGGCTCAGGGCCTCGATCCCCAGAGCTCCGGTTCCGGCGAAGCAATCCACGACCCGGGCCCCGGGAAGCCGGGGAGCCAGCATGGAGAATAGGGCTTCCTTCACCCGATCGGCGGTGGGTCGAAGCTCGAGCCCGGGGAGGGTGGCCAGACGAAGACCCCGAAACGCCCCCCCGATCACCCTGACTCCGGTGCGGGACGCCCCCCCTCGCGTCATGGTCCTCCTCGCGGTCGGGGCGAGCCCCGTTCACCCCGTGCCCGATACGGCCCCGCCCGGGAACTCCCGACGCGCCGTCCGACGCGGGACCGCGGGACCAGCCTCGCTAATCGCATTGAATCATTGAAGTTATCAAAAAGCCGGACCGCCGTCAACGCTCCCCGCGTCAGGACTCCCCCACCGCGGCCAGGATCTCGTCCCGGAGGTCTTCGGGACGGGTCTCCCGGCGGGTAGGGAGGGTCACCCCGGCCACCTCGGCGTAGAGGGGGTTCCGGACCGCGGCCAGGCTTCGGAGCACCCCGACCGGATCCGACCCGGCGAGGAGCGGCCTCCCCCGCCCCCTGGCCAGGCGACGCGCCGCCTCCTCGGGGGTCACGCGGAGCCAGATCACCAGGAAGGCCTCGGCCAACCGCCGGCGGTTCTCCGGCCGCACCACCACCCCCCCGCCGGTCGCCACCACCAGGGGAGGTTCCAGGCCGGCCAACCCGGCCAGCACCGCGCTCTCCCGGAGCCGGAATCCCGCCTCGCCCTCCTTCTCGAACACGGCGGGGACGGAGAGCCCCGCCTCCGATGCCAGGAGGAGGTCGGCGTCGTGGAAGGGCCAGTCCAGGGCCGAGGCCACCAGCCGGCCGACCCGGGTCTTACCCGCCCCCATGAGACCCACCAGGGCCAGCCGGCGCGGGGTTGGATGGACGAACATGGGCCCCATGCTACCCGGATCGCCCCCCCGGGGCCCCCAAAAAAAGGAAGCGCCGCCGAGCCCTCCAGCACCGGCGGCGCTTCCTCTTGAAGGAGACGATCAGGCCATCAATTCCCGCTGTCGGCCGCGAAGGAGTTGATGATCCTCGGGGTCACGAAGATCAGGAGCTCTCGCTTCTCCTTGATCTCCGAGGTCCCGCGGAAGAGCGCGCCCAGGAGCGGCAGGTCCTTCAGGACCGGCACGCCGCGGTTCACGCTGGTGGTGTTGGAGCGGATGAGCCCGCCGATGACCGCGGTCTGGCCGTTGTCCACCATCACCCGGGTGTCCGCCTCGCTGGTGTTGATGATGACGCCGCCCTGGACGGTGGCCTGGCTGGCCAGGTCCGAGACCTCGGGATGGAGGTCCAGGGTGATCCGGTTGTTGTCGTTGATGTGCGGGGTCACCCGGAGGGCGATGCCGATGGTGGTGAGCTGGGTCACCGCGTTACCGGCCTCGTCCAGCACGATCAGCGGAATCTTCTTCCCCACCAGGATCCGCGCCTCGCGGTTGTTCACCGTGGTGATGCGGGGGTTGGAGATGATGTTGGCCTTGTTCTGTTGCTCCAGCGCGGAGAGGAGCGCCGAGACCGTCCCCCACGACCTCACCAGGCCGAAGCGGACCGCGCCGCCGGGATCGATCACGGAGTTCGATCCGGCCGTGCCCTCGGCGGAGAGCCCTTCGCTGTTGTGGATGCCGCCGGCGGACCACAGGATTCCCAGGTCGCGGGAGAACCGGGCGTCCACGTCCACCAGCTTGGCCACGATCTCCACCTGCGGCGTCTGGGAGTCCAGGTGCTGGATCATCTCCACCGCCGACTCCACCCGGGGGGCGATGTCGGTCACCACCAGGGAGTTCGTCCGCTGGTCGACGTCGATCATCCCCCGCTGGGTGAGGGATTTCTCCACCGCGCCCTTGAGCTCGTCGGCGTTGGCGTAGACCACCTGGACGATGCGGGTGGTGAGCGGCATCACCTGCTCCATCTGCCGGGCGGCGCTCCCGCGGTCGAGATCCTCCTTGCGGAGGTTCTCCTCGGTGTCCACCCGGATGATGCCGTTGTCCTCGCTGTACCAGAGGTGGGCGCTCCGGAGCACCATCTCCAGGGCCTCGCCCCACGGCACGCTCTCCAGGTGGAAGGAGAGGGGCTCCTTCACCTTCTGCTTCACGTCGTAGCCCATGACGATGTTCACGCCGGCGTACTCGGAAATGCTCCGAAGCACGGTGTAGATGTCGGCGCCCTGGATGTCCAGGCTCACCCGCGCTCCGCCCCGGCCGGCCAGACCCTTCTGCTCCGTCTCGCCGAAGCTGGTCACCGTGGGTTCGGTGCGCACGTAGCCGGACGCGTAATCCGGCCGGGTGGGCATCGTGTACTCGTACTTCTCCTCCGCCGGGGTCAGCGCATCCTTCTTCCGGGCCGTCTCCGGCTGGGTCGCGCTCTCCGAATCCGGCCGGGACTCGGGGGCCGCCCCCAGGGTCCACTCGTCCCCCGACTCGGGGCGGAGGGTGATGAGCAGGCCGTCGTCCACCTGCCTCACCTCGCTCGTCACCGACTTCTCGAGGTCGATCGAGATCCGGGTCAGGGTGTGCTGGGCGTCACCCTTCCAGACGCTGGCCTCGATCGGGCCGGCCAAGCCTTCGCCCTGCGGCAGGCTCTCCATGCCGATCTGGTCCACCCCGCGGCAATCCACGTAGAGGCGGGCCGGGTCCTTAACGGTGAAGTGACTGAATTCCACGGGCTCATCGAGCGATACGTGGATCCGTGTCACCTCGCCCTCGGCGGACACCGACATCCCCGTCAACGTCGCGGCGGCGGCCCATCCCGCGAAGATCGCCACTCCGAACAGACAGAGGGCGGCGGTGCGTGCCGCAGCGCTCAACTTACCGTGTCTCATTGTCACCGTCTCCTTCGCTGATATGGATCGTGACGTTGGCCGTCTCTCCGAAGAAATAGTGCTGGACGGTCAGGGTGGTCCGGGTGATGTCGATCACCTTGCCGTTCACGACCCGGTCGCCCACCCTCATGGTATGGACGTTGTTCCGCTTGTCCTGCACCACTGCGAACTTGTCGTTCTCACCCCAGACCACCCCCACCAGGGTCATCTCTCCCACGTCCAGGAGTTCGCCCTCGCCGGTGCTGGCGAACTTTCCGCTCAGGAGGGAGGCGAAGGGGTCGCGCCGGGCGAAGCTGGAGTAGAAGTAGTGCTCGCGGCTGATCAGGAGGTCGTCGGCCGAAGGCCCGGGCGCGGTCACCGACGGTTTCCCGGCGGTTCCGGCCGCGTCCGACGCCGGCGGCGCCGCGAAGACGGTGCCGGCGGCCAGACACACCCCGACCACGGTCAAAGCGCCTCGAAGTTGCCTAGCCCACATGCTTCTTCTCTCCTTTCCCCGCCGTCTCCGCGCTCTTGTCCGAGGCCTCGGCGGCCGGAGCGGGAGGGTTGGGGTTCAAGGTGTAGGCGGTAGCCACGAAGTGGGCCTCCACCGTCTGATCGTTGGGCGCCTTGTCGTCCGGGTTGGTGACCAGCGACAGGTTGGAGACGTTCACGATCCGCTCCAGGTTGGCGACCTCGGCCAGGAACGCGCCCACCTGGTGGTAGCCCCCGGCCACCCGCACGTCCACCGGGTTCTCGTTGTAGATGTCGCCGGAGACCTGGGCCTTGGGCTTGAAGAGAAGGAATTCGACCCCCGCCTGCTGGCCGACCAGAGTGACCTTGCGCAGGAGTTCGGCCACTTCCTTGTCCTCGGGGAGGAGTTGGGAGGCGACGTTCCATCGCTTGTTCAGGATCTGGTACTGCCGCTCGACCTCGGCCAGGTTGTTCAGGGTCTGGCGGGCCTTGCTGAGATCGGAGGAGAGCTGGCGGTAGTCCGCCTCCAGCTCCGACCGCTCCGCCGCCACCGCCCGGTGTCCGAACGGGAGGAAGGTGCTGAAGAAGTAGAGGTACAGGATGGCCGCCACCCCGATACCGACGAGAAGGATTCGCTGGGTCTTCTTGTCCCGGAAGTCCATGGCCTAGTTTTCCTCCTCTCGGGTGCCCGGCCCGATCGCCTCCGCGCTGAAGTCCGAGGAGAGCTCGTCGGGGGTGAGCACCGCCGAGACCGCGAACTTCACCACCGTGCGTCCGTCGATCTCGCCGCGCTCGGTGCTGGCCAGGTCCACGTCGGCGAACATGGGGGAGCGCTCCAGGCGCTTCATGTAATCGGCGACGATCAAGTTCGAGAAGGTGAGGCCGTTCACCGTCACCTTGCCGGTTCCCTGCTGGTTGACGTTGGTCAGCCACATGTACTTGGGAACCTCGCGGCTCATGTCGTCCATCACCCGCACCGAGAGGAACCTTCCCTGGTCGAGCTGACGGATGACGTCGAGCCGGCGCTCCAGCTCTTCGCGCTGCGCGGTGAGCTTCTTGACTCGGTCCACCTGGGGCTGGATGGCGCGCACTTCCTCGCGCAGGTCGGCGACGTCGCTTCGGAGCGCGGCGACCTTGGCGTGTTCCAGGGCCGCGGTGACCCCGATGATGGCCACCACCGCCACCAGCACGGCCAGCGGAGCCAAGGAGGCCGCCTTGGGGAAGGCGAACGTGCGCGTAGTGACGCGTTCTTCCTTGGGAAGCAGATTGATCCGGATCATCGGTCATCGACCTTTCTCAGGGCGAGTCCCAAGCCCACGGTCAGGCTCGGGGCCACTTCCTCGGGCCTCTTGTCTCCGAACAGGGACGGGTCGAACTGGATTCGTCGAAGCGGATCGGCGATCTCCACCGGCGCCTGGTGACGCTCGGAGAGGAACTGAAGGAGCCCCGGGATCCGCACCCCGCCGCCGGTGATGAGGATCCGGCTCAGCGGCTCGGTCTCACCCGAGGTCTGGAGGTAGAGGATCGACCGCTCGATCCCCATGGCCAGTTCCTCCGCGGTGGCGCGGACGGCCTGGTCCAGATCGAAGCCGGCCTGCTCCTCGCCCCGCACCGCGGCCTCGGCCTCGGCCTGGCTCAGGTTGAAGGTCTTCTGGACCGCGTCCACGAAGTTGGTGCCGCCCACGCTCAGGTCCTGGGTGTAGAGCGGGATGCCGTTCTTCACGATGTTGATGTTGGAGATCTCGGATCCGATGTCGACCATGGCCACGACTTCCTCCGGAGCGAAGTCGTAGTTCAGGCTCAGCACGTTCTGGACCGCGAACGCGTCCACGTCCAGCACCAGCGGGGAAAGCCCCGCCTCGCGGACGAGATCGGCGTAGGAGACCAGCATCTCGCGCTTGGCCGCCACCAGGAGCACTTCCATGTGCTTGGGATCCGAGCTTCCGTCGAGAATCTGGAAGTCCAGGCAGACTTCGTTGATGTCGTAGGGGACGTGCTGCTCCGCCTCCCAGTTGATCGCTTCGCGGGCGTCCTCGGGGGTCATCCGGTCCATCTGGATCTTCTTCACGATGACCGCGCGTCCCGACACCGCGGAGGCCACGCTTCGAATCTTGATGCGTTTGGACTCGAACAGGTTCTGGATGGTCTCGACCACCAGCTGACGGTCCATGATCTCGCCGTCCACGATGGCTTCGGGAAGGAGCTCGGCGATACCGAAGTCCTTGAGCCGGACCTCGCTCCCGGTTTGCTCCACCTGGACGAGCTTGACCGAGCTGGATCCGATGTCCAGACCGACCATGGGTTTCTGCCGATTGAAAAGCATGTTGGTCACCAGCCCTCTTGTGGTCCCGAGATGCCGTGCGCGCCGGTCGCGCCCCCGGCCCACCCGGATGCCGCCGGGCCGGAAGCCCCGTCCGCGGTGGTCACCCGTCGTCTTATCGTCGATCCGGCCTGGATCCTTGACCGGTTCCCCGTGGCCCCTGATCCTTACCGCCTGCGGCCGCGAACCGGCCGGTGGGTGGTCTGATCGGATCGAGCCGGGCGCCGCCCTCCCGTGCAGCCTGCACGGCAGCCGGGAAGAACACCCCGCGGTTCCGAGTCCCCTCTCCAGGGTTCTGCTCTGAACATCGGATTGAGGCATGGAAGCTTTAGGAAAAAGCGCGCATCGGACCCGCACCCTGCATGCCCTGGGCTATCTCGCCCTGGCCCTGGTTCTGGGCCTGCTGGCCGTCCGGGAGACTCGCGGGGCCTGCGGCGGGGAGTTGGTCCCCCCCCTCGACGACACCTACATCTACCTCCAGTACGCCCGCGCCGCGGCGGCGGGGCAGCCCTTCGAGTACCAGCCGGGAGCGGCCCCCACCCGGGGGGCCACCAGCCTCCTCTACCCCTTCCTCCTGGCCCCCGGGGCCCGGTTCCTGGACCGGGAGGGCCTGGTCTGGGCGGCCTGGGGCCTGGGGATCCTCTGCTGGGCCCTGACCGCCCTCGCCGTGGATCGGTGGGCGGTCCGCCGGCTGGGAGGGGGGGCGGGCCTCGCCGCCGGCCTCCTCACCCTCCTGTCCGGCCACGTCCTGTGGGGAGCGGTGAGCGGCATGGACATCGCCCTCTACGGCCTGGCCCTGGCCGGGGCGGTGGCCGCGGTCCCCTGGTACCAGG
>CAYRIJ010000002.1:6260-54871 GCA_964424285.1 uncultured bacterium | reverse complement strand
CGGTTGAAGTCCATCCGGGGATGATCCTCCAGGGTGAAGCGGGAGCCGGGGACGAACCGGCGGCAGTTGCTCTGGCCCTGGCCGCGGTCGCGCTCGGTGCGGTGCTCGGCCAGGCGCACCTTGGCCCGCTCCTTGGCCGCCGACACCTCCGCGAAGCGCCCGGGATAGTCGTAGTCCTCGTAGCTCCCCTCGTCGCCGGGGTCGGACAGTTCGCCGGTGGCCGAGAGATCCAGGGTGGGTTTCTTGAAGTCGTAGTCCCGCACCATGGTCTTCCCGGTCCGGGCCTCGCGCCGGACCCGCAGCCGGGACACCTCTTTCCCGGGGATGGTGCCGAACTCGGTCTCCCGGTACACCAGGGCGGGATCGCCGGCCAGATCGGGGTGGCACTCCGGGGCGTCGCCGGTCACCAGCACGTGGGAATCCTCGGCGTGGCGGAAGAAGTAGTGGATGCCCTCTTCCTCCAGGAGCCGGCACAGGAAGTCGAAATCGCTCTCCCGGTACTGCACGCAGTACTCCCGGGTGGCGTAGTTCCCGGTGAGCTGCGCGTCGTAGAGGTCCGAGGGGATCCCGGCCTGGGTCAGCACCTCCTCCACGATCTGCGGAACGCTCATGTCCTGGAAGATGCGGCTCTGCCGGCGCAGGCGGAGCAGCCACAGCCGCGGCACCAGGCGGGCCCGGTAGTAGGTGTACATCCGGCCCCGGCCGAGCTGCTCGAACCGCGCGATCATGCCGTGCACCAGCCGCTCCCCGAACTGGCTCTGGAGGGAGAGCAGCGCGTCCTTCCCCACCACCTCGTCGAAGTCCATCCCGGGATCGCGGGAGGCGAGGTCCATCTCGAACCGATAGAGGGTCGAGATCCCCTCGTAACCGCTGAACCGGGTGATCAGGAACTCGTCGGCGGGGAGGCCGTCCACCTCGAGGGAGAAATCGGCCTGCCGGGTGGAACGGATGATCGCCATGACTACGCCTCCTTCTTCGCCGCTCCCCCGAACTCCAGGGCAAAGCCTTCGTCGTCACCCACCGTGACCCGGACCCGGTCGGGAAGCGGGCCTTCCGACATCCGCTCCAGGAGCGCGGTGGAGAGCATGGGAAGCAGGGTCTGCTGGATGATGTGATCGATGTTCCGGGCTCCGGTCTCCACTTCGGTGCACCGGGCGGCGATGACCTCCTCCACCCGGGGATCGGTCTCCAGGATCATGCGATGGCTGTCCCAGAGCCGGTTCACCACCTTCCCCATCTTGAGCCGGATGATCTCCTTCAGGAACTCGCCGGCCAGGGGGTAGAAGGGAACGATCTCCATCCGGGCCAGGAGCGCGGGCTTGAAGTGCTGGGAGAGCACGGGCCGGATGGCCCCGGTGACCTCCTCCAGGGTGGGAGGCACCGGCCCCCCGCACATCTGCATGATCACGTCCGAGGCCAGGTTGCTGGTCAGGAAGACCACCGTGTTCTTGAAGTCGATGACCCGGCCTTCCCCGTCGGCCAGCATCCCCTTGTCGAAGACCTGGTAGAAGAGGTTCAGCACCTCGGGGTCCGCCTTTTCCACCTCGTCCAGGAGCACCACCGAGTAGGGGCGTTGGCGGACCGCCTCGGTGAGCACTCCCCCCTCCCCGTAGCCCACGTAGCCGGGGGGCGACCCGATGAGCCGGCTCACCGTGTGCTTCTCCTGGAACTCGGACATGTTGATGGTGGTGAGGAAGCGCTCGCCCCCGAACATGAGGTCGGCCACCGAGAGCGCGGCCTCGGTCTTTCCCACCCCGCTCGGCCCCACGAACAGGAACACCCCGATCGGCGTGCTGGGGTTCTTGAGCCCGGCGTGGGACGCCCGGAGCCCCCGGTCCACCGCCTCGATGGCGTGGTCCTGCCCCTTGATCCGCTCCGCCATGCGGCGCTGGAAATCGAGCACCAGCGCGGCCTGGTCCCGCACCATCTTCCCGGCCGGGATCCCGGTCCAGTCGCTGATCACCGCGGCGACGAGCGCGGCGTCGACCTCCACCGGGATGAGGGGGTTCTTCCCCTGGAGCTCGCTGAGCCCGGCCAGGGCCCGGTCCAAGTCCTCCCGGGTCACCCTGGGCGGAGGGGCGGCAGCGGCCTCGCCCTCCCCGGGCTTTTCCGCCCCCGGCTTCGCGCTGGCGGCCTTTTCGCCCCCGGCCCCGGCCGCGGCGTCCCGGCCCAGATAGGCCTTGCGAAGCTCCAGGAGGTGGTTCACCGCCTCCCGCTCCTTCTCCCAGCGGGCGGTGAGCTCGGTCCGGCTGGTGGCGAGGGCCGCCAGCTCGTGTTGAAGCGCCTCGGCCCGGTCCTTCTTCGACCCCCGTCCCAGCTCCTCATCCTCGGCTAGGGCCTTCCGCTCCCGCTCCAGGGTCTGGATCCGCCGCTCCACCGCGTCCAGGGCCTCGGGCTTGGTGGCCTGGGCGATCTTCACCCGCGCCGCCGCGGTGTCCAGGAGGTCCACCGCCTTGTCCGGGAGCTGCCGCCCCGAGATGTAGCGGCTGGAGAGGCGGGCCGCCGCCTCCACTCCCTCGTCGGTGATCCGGACCCCGTGGGCCTCCTCGTACTTGGAGCGGAGCCCGCGCATGATGAGGATGGCGTCCTCCTCCGTCGGCTCGTCCAGCTTCACCAGCTGGAAGCGGCGGGCCAGGGCGGGATCCTTCTCGAAGTACTTCTTGTACTCGGACCAGGTGGTGGCGGCGATGGTGCGAAGCTCTCCCCGGGCCAGGGCGGGCTTCAGCAGATTGGCCGCGTCGCCCCCGCCCGCCGAGCCGCCGGCCCCGATCAGCGTATGGGCCTCGTCGATGAAGGTCACCACCGGGGTCGGCGATCCCTTGACCTCGCTGATCACCGCCTTCAGGCGGTTCTCGAACTCACCCTTCACCCCCGCGCCCGCCTGGAGGAGCCCCAGGTCCAGGGTCAGGAGCCGCACGTTCTTGAGCAGGTCGGGGACGTCCCCCTCCACGATGCGGAGCGCCAGCCCCTCCACAACGGCGGTCTTCCCCACCCCCGGCTCCCCCACCACGATGGGGTTGTTCTTCCGCCGCCGGGCCAGGATGTCGATCATCTGCCGGATCTCCCGGTCCCGTCCGAACACCGGGTCGATCTCCCCCTTCCGCGCCCGCTCGGTGAAGTCGATCATGAACCGCCCGATGGCCGTCTCGTCGGCGGGACGGCTCGGACCCTGCGCCCGGGGCGCGCCCTCGCCCGGGGCCTCGTGTTCGCTGCTCGAGGCGGTGATGCGGTAGAGATCGCGCTTGAGCTCGTCCTTCCGGATCGGGTCCAGGTAGCCGGAGAGGTCCTCGTCGGTGAAGCGGTCGGGCTTCTGCACCAGGACCAGGAAGAGCGCGCCGGAGCGGACCCGGTCCTCGCCGTAGTCCACCGAGGTCGTGAGCCAGGCGTCCTGGATCCAGCCCAGGAGGAGGGGCGAGAAGACCGGGCGGCCGGTGTTCCCCGCCCGCACCCGGTCCAGCACGTGCTGCACCGTCTTCAGGATCCCCGCCGGGTTGATCTCGAAGTGCCGGAGGATCGCCTGCACGTCCCCGGAGGGATCCTCCAGGAACTGCATGAGCAGGTGCTCCGCGGTGACCTCGTAGTGGCCGCGGGAAACGCAGTTTCCCGCCGCGGCCTCCAGGGCCCGCCGGGTGGGACCGTTCAGCTTGTTGATAAGGCCTTTGATGTCCACGTCCATCGAAACGTCTCCTTCAGGAAACCGCCCCGGGTCCGGCCGCGGCCGAACCGGGAGCGGAGGCTGCGTCAGCGCGCCGGGAGTGGGCCCGCCGTCCCGGCCACCGGGTCGGCGCTCCGTGTGGAGAGGACCACCAGGCCCTCTTCATCCCCCCGGGGCACGATCCAACTCATTTCACCCAGCGGTCGGCTCTCATCCCCGCCCAGGCGGAGGGGAGGAACGGCCTCCGGCTTCACCCGGAGCGCCACGTCGAAATCCAGGGGGTCGCTCACGAAGTACCGGGCCAGGCGCACGAGTCGCCGGAACTCCTCGCCGCCGGGAAGAAATCGCGAGGCCTCGGCGGCGTCGAGCGGCCCCAGCACCACCCGAAACGAACCGGTGCGGTCGTGGATCCTCTCCCCCAGGCAGGCGGTGTCGCCCAGCCGCGCGCTCGCCGACCCCAGGCGGAGGATCTGCTCGGGGGGGATGGGCACCGTCCGGTCGCGGAAGGACTCCACCTCCACCGGGGTCCCCTCGAACTGGTCGCCCAGAAAGCCCCGGAGGCCGGCGGCGGAACGGGCGTGGCCGCCCAGGAGCCCGGCTCCCCGGAGCAGCAGGGGAAACGGAATCCCCAGGGACTCCTTCATCCCCGGCGTGCCCAGACCGACCAGGCACAGCATACGGTCGGTGAAGGCGTCGTGACCCCCGTCGCCGTACTGCACCGGGTAGCGGTACTTCACCCAGCTCCGGTAAACGAAGGAGATGAACCGGTGGTTGAAGAGATCGATGAAGTCGCGGAGGCCCTGCGCGTCGATCCCGTCCCACAGGAGATCCTCGGTGAAGTGGTTGGGCATGGGCGAGGCGGGCCCGTAGAGCCCGAAGAAGTTCACCGTGACCCGGTAGCGAACCGGGATCTCCGCCGAGGCGTCCTCGCTCCGCTCCACCCCCGCCACGTCGGCATCGGGGAAGCCCAGGCTCAGGGCGGGCCGGAACCGCACGGTCTCCCGCCCGGGAGGGCCTCCCTCACCGGGGAGCGCCGCCCCTTCCCGGCGATCCAGGAGCAGGCGGACCAGCTGCGGGAACGAGAAGCGGTAGGGCTCCTCGAAGAGCAACCGGCTCAGATCAGCGTTTTCTGACCGATCTTCGACGGCCACGTGGTCTCCTCGCCGCGTTGAATCCCCCGCGTGCGGAGTCGGGTGAAGGAATTGATGGAGGCATGGAGGCTCACGAACTCGTTCACCAGGGTGGCGAACAGGTAGAGGTCTCCGTCCCCGGCGTAGTGGTCCTCCAGAAGATCCAGCTCCACCTCCCAGCCCCGGATCGGCGCTCCCCGGGCCAGGACCTGGGCTGGACGGCTTCGCACCCGCTCGATGCCGCGGATGCGCATGGCGTTGGCCCGCGCCGCCCGCGGGTCGCGCAGGGCCTGGAAGTTGTAGAGATCGAGGATTCCCCGGAGGGCTTCCACGCTGGTCAGGGAGACGTAGTTCAGGGACAGGTGCGAGATCAATCGCCAGTGGAGGTCTCCCTCCAGGGGCGGGGCCACCGACGGGGTCGGAACGGTGAGGTTCTTGAACCGCACGAACTCCGGGGAGGAGTCGGTGGGCACGCTCACGTCTCCCACCCGAAGGGCCTCGGGCAGGCGGCGGTTGGTGGCGGTCAGCTCCACCGCGATGGTTTCCACCGGCGGGATGGCGCTCGCCCCCTGGACGTCCATGAAGGAGAGGTAGTGCTCGGACCGGTCGTCCACCACCGACTCGCGGATGCGGTCGTGGTAGAAGGTGGACTCCCCCGCCTCCCGCCCGTGGCGGAAGGAGTAGAAGGAGGGGATGACCCGCTCCCGGGCGGTGCCGGGGAGGACCCCGGTCACCCGGTCCACGGTGAAGATCTCGTAGTGGAGCGCGTCGGACCCCGAGGGACGCAGCCGGTACTCCGCCTGGGTCCGGTCGATCCGGAACGGATCCGCCTGGTGCTCGAAGAGGTTGGCGATCGGGGTGCAGTAGAGGCGGATCTCCTCCTTGGTGGGACGGAGGCTCACCGGCAGCGCCCGGTCGAAGCGGATCTCCACCTGGAACCGGTCCTCCACCGGAAGGGCGGCGAGCTTGTCCAGGCCCACCAGGTCCAGGAAGAGGAACTTCTCCGGGAGGGAGAAATACTCCTGGAGCAGCCGGTATCCGGGGAAGGCCCGGGGAGGATACGGAAGCAGGGCTTCCGACTCGCTGAATCCGGCCGCCTCCAGGGTGACCGGGACCCGGCCCCCGGAGGCCGCTTCCCCGGCCGGGGCCGCCGACGGCCCGGCCACCGCCTCCCGCACCTGCCGGCAGAGGGCGTGATAGAGCGTGAAGCTCACCGTGGGGTCGCCATGAAGAAAGAGTCGTATCCGCCGGAGGTCCAGGGAGTCCACCCGGGCCTGGTTCCAGAGACGGAACTCGAGGAAGAGCCGCGACGGTCCCGCGGTCCGGCTCTCCAGGGTCACCTTGTCCAGGGAGATCGGGTTCAGGAGCACCTCGGTGGAGGTGCGAAAGCGGCACGGCGTTCCCTCCACCGGCACCGACTGGACCTCCACCCCGCGGGGGACCCGCTGGGACTGGCGGAGTGCGGCCAGGACCGGGGAGAACTCGAGCACGGACATGGCGGGCACCGGCCGGAGGTAGTGCGGCCAGAGCATCCCCAGGAGGGAATGGGTGATCTCGGGAAGCTCGTCGTCCAGCTTCTGGCGGATGCGGCCGGAGAGGAAGGCGAACCCCTCGAGGAGTCGCTCCACGTCGGGGTCGCTCCCCACCTGGCCCAGGAAATGGGCGGCGGCGGGGTGGGCCCGGGAAAACTCCTCCCCGAGCTGCCGCAGGAACAGAAGCTCGTCCTGATAGTACTTGTTGAACATCCCTATCCCTTGACGTCGACTTCGCCGGAGGCGTCGATCCGGGTCTCGAACCAGACCGACGCCCGCTCATCGGCGGTGGCCAGCTCGGCGGTGATCTCGAAGCGCAACGCCAGGGGGTCGTCGTCGGTCTCCACGTACTTCACGTTGACCCGGCGGAGCCGCGGCTCAAAGGTCTCGATGGTCTCCTTGATCGCCCGCCGCATCCCCGTTACTCCCTCCGGAAAGCTGGCGGTCAGGTCCACCATGTCGGGAATGCCGTACCCGGGCTGGGCGGGGGCGATCCCGCGGCGGGAATTGAGGAGGTTCCGCAGGTTGGACAGCACCGACTCCGCCAGGCGGCTGGTGTTTTCGTGGATGGTCCGGGGACCCTCGGCCCCCGGATCGCGCAGACGCTCGAACAGGCTTCGATCCCGCGGCACGGACCCTCCCGGCGAGGTTCAGGGGACGGCAAGGACGGCCGGGAGGGCGCGATCCGCGTCCCCCCGGCCCTGCCCGATCGGTTTCCGACGGAGGCCTAGGCCTGTTCCCGCCAGCTGTCCTGGTGCATGGACCCGCTGGGCTCGAAGGTCCAGGAGATGGTCTCGAACATGACCGAGATCTCCTCCAGCGGAGGATGGGCGGAGGAGGCCGGGTCGATGCTGTCCGGGCTCACCGCCTTGAAGCTGGAGATCCGGCCGTTCTTGATCTCGATGGTGTAGAACTGCTCGGTGGTGCCGTCCCCGTCCGGGTTGGGCCGGTAGAACTTGAAGGTCCCCTCGATCACCTCGTTGTTCACCAACGCCTTGTAGAGAAGCGGGGTGGCCTTGTCGATCCGCTTACGGAACACGACGGGCTCGTAGGACCGGCGTCCGGTGGACATGCCGCTCCCCGCCTCGCGGCCGGTGCGGACCGAGGACTCGAAGTACACGCACTCGATCGAGTTCTCGCGTTCCATGGACGTGATCGAGCTGTCGCCCTGGATGTCGGTGCCGTTCGCCTTGAGCCACAAGTGGACATTCTGCGCCATTACCCTTTGCCTCCTGGGTGACGGTGAATCGCGAGAGGATCGGGCGGGTCACCGTGCCGCCGGTTCTGCATCCCCTCCAGGATCGTATGGAAACGCGGACAGAGCCGGATCTCGACCTACTTCTTGTCCAGCTTGCCCACCAGGGACAGGGTGAAGAACGCGCCCATGTACTTGAAGTGGGGGCGCACCTTCAACCCGACCTTGTACCAGCCGGGATCCCCTTCCACGTCGTCGACCACCACCTCCGCCTCCCGCAACGGCCGGCGCCCCTTGGTGGCGGCGCTGGCGTTGTCCATCTCCGACACGTACTGCCGGATCCACAGGTTGAGCTCACGATTCAGATCGGTCTTTTCCTTCCAGCTTCCGATGTTCTCCCGCTGGATCACCTTGATGTAGTGGGCCAGCCGGTTGACGATGAACATGTAGGGGAGCTGGGTGCCGAGCTTGTAGTTGGCCTCGGCGTCCTTCCCCTCCTTGCTGTTCCCGAAGAACTTCGGCTTCTGGCAGGAGTTCGCGGAGAAGAAGCAGGCGTTGTCGCTCCCCTTCCGCATGGTGAGGGGAATGAAGCCCTCCTCGGCCAGCTCGAATTCCCGCCGTTCGGAGATCAGCACCTCGGTGGGGATCTTCTGCTCGGTGGTGCCCATCGCCTTGTAGGTGTGCACCGGAAGGTCCTCCACCGCGCCCCCGCTCTGGGGACCGATGATGTTGGGGCACCACCGGTACTTGGCGAAGCTGTCGGTCAGCCGGGAGGCGAAGGCGAAGACCGCGTTCCCCCACAGGTACTTGTCGTGGTTGCCCGCGACCTGCTCGTCGTAGTTGAACTCCTTGACCGGCACCGTCTCCTCGCCGTAGGGGAGCCGCAACAGGAAGCGCGGCATGACCAGGCCGACGCTCCGGGCGTCCTCCGACTCGCGGAAGGAGTTCCATTTCGCGTAGGCCGGCGACTCGAAGATCGAGTGCATGTCCTTCAGGTTGGGGAGCTGGGTGATGTCGTCCACCCCGAAGAACTTGGGGCTGGCCGCGGCGATGAACGGGGCGTGGGCCATCGAGGCCACGCTGGCCGCGTACTGCAGGAGCTTCATGTCCTGCGGGTGCGCCGAGAACTCGTAGTTGGCGATCATGGCCCCGATGGGCTCGCCGCCGAACTGTCCGTACTCCGCGGTGTACACCTGCTTGTAGAGGCCCGACTTCACCACTTCCGGGGAGTCCTCGAAGTCGTTCAGGAGATCGTCCTTGGAGACGTTGAGGATCTGGATCTTGGTGTTCTCCCGGAAGTCGGTCCGGTCCACCAGCATCTTGAGGCCGCGCCAGGTGGACTCCACCTTCTGGACCTCGGGATGGTGGAGCACCTCGTCGATCTGGGCGCTCATCTTCTTGTCCAGCTCGGAGATGATCCCGTTGATCACCGACTGGTGAACCTTGGGGGTGGTCACGCCGGGGCGGACCAGCTCCTTGATGAAGGCCTCCAGCCCCCGCTTCGCCACCGCGTAGCTCTCGTCGGTGGGCTTCACCTTCGTGGTCAGGACGATTTCGTCGAGCAGCGAGCCGCCGGCCTCCTGGGCCTGACCGGACGCGGCCTGCGCTTGGTTTTCCATTTCAGACATTGTGGTTCCTCCCGGTCACGCCGGCCGGACCTTCGGCCGCGGCGACCCGTTCCAGGGATTGCATCCTCCGGCAGTCTGTTCCGACGGCTAGGCGCCGCTCTCGGGACTCGGGGGCTCGCCGCCGCCCTCCGGCGGCGCCGCCGCTTCCGGAGCCGGCGCGCCTCCCTCGCCCAGGCCCAGCTCCTTCATGATCTTCTCCCGCTGGGTCGGATCCTGGAGCAGGGCCTCGATCTTCTTCCGGAACGCGGGAACGTTGGCCAGCGGACCCTTGAGCGCGGTGAGGGCCTCGCGGAGATCGAGGAGCTTGTTCAGCTCCGGGACCTGCCGGGCCACCGCCGCGGGCTCGAAGTCCTTGAGGGTCTTGAACTGGAGCTTGGCGCTCAGCTCCTCCCCCTCGCCGCCGGTCAGGGTGTTGGGGACGTTGATGGCCACCCCCAGCTTCTGCTGCCCCATCACGTCGTTGAAATTGTCCTTGTCCACCGAGAGCGCCTTGCGTTCTTCCAGCGCCGTTTCGTCCTCCCGGTTGGTGAAATCTCCCAGGACCATGAGCTTGAGCGGAAGCTCGATCTCCGCCTGGGCCCCACCGGTGGCGGGCTTGTAGACGATGTTCACTCGCTCCTTGGGAGCTACCGATCCTTCCTTGGCCATGGTCCTCTCCTTGGCGTTGATGACAACGAGGGCGGCGCCGTCTCACGAGGCCGGAACCCTCCGGCCTCCCGGTCCCGCCGGGTCTCCGTATCCGAACAACCGGGCGCGGGGACGGGGATCAACCCCGGCTGTCCGCGTCCAGGGCCGCCAGCACGTCGAGTCGATAGAGCCGGCTCAGGAGGTCGCGGTTTCGCTCCACGGCCTCGGGTCCGGTTCCCCGTCCCGCCTTGCGGCGACAGGCGAGCAGGGTCTTGAGAACTTCCGCCCCCACCTCGGGGGCCCAGTCCTCGTAGGTGGTCCGGGTCAGTTCCCGGTCCAGGTTGTCGAGCAGGGCCTCCCCCGCCCCGGGCTGCCCGCGATCCAGACAGAGCCGGGCCGCCTCGAGCTTCCAGACGACGCGCGCCCGGAAGGACCCGGCGCGGGCCGCCCCGTCCTCCAGCAGTCGGACCGCCTGGGCCAGGTGCTTCTTCCCCGCGAGCTTCCGGGCCTCCTGGCGCGCTTCCTCGAAGCCTTCCATCTCGCTCTCGTCCCCGGCGGAAACGCTGGCCGGCGCGGGCTCGGGTGCGCCCCCGCCTCCGCCCAGGGCCCCGGCCACCCGCGACTGGATCCACGTTCGGGTGGCGTTGTCGGCCAGGGGCGTCCCGTCGGCGAAGCGAAGGTCCTTGAGCTCCGGCACCCGCTTGAGCAGAAGGGCCAGCTCCTCGCACACCGCTTCGGCGGCGGGGCCGAACCCTTCGCCCATGCCTTCCAGGGCGCTCACCGCGAAGCGGTGGAGGTCCAGCCAGAAGATTCCGGTGGGAAGCTTGTCCTCGGCGCGGGTGAGCACGCCCTTGAACTCTCCGCGGCCGAGCGCGGCCTCGAGTTCGGCGCCGAGATCCCCGGGGGCGGGAATCTGGGTCTGGCCGCCGGCGTTCGGCGGCGCCTCGGTGACGCGGGCCCACACCATCTGCCGCGGAAGCCGATAGGCCAGCGGGTTGGTCGGTTCGCTCTCCCGAAGCACCGCGGCCGCGGCCAGAGCCAGCCGGCGGATCTCGGTCAGGGCCTTCTGCGCCTCTTCGGGGGAACTCACCGCCCCCACCGAGGAACCGCCCCCCGACGGCGCCGGCGCTCCCCCGGGTGCGGCGGCGGGTTGGGGCGGAGGAGCCGCCCGCGTCGCCGCCTCGTCCAGAGCCCGCCGAAGCTCGGACAGGAGCGTCCCCCCGTCCGGCGCGCGGTCGGCCAGAAGCGCGCCGATCTCCTTCACCCGCTCCAGGCAGGTGGCCAGGTCCTCGGGGCTCCCGCGCTTGGCCCCCGGGGCGGACACCTGCTTGGCGCCGCGCTCGCCCAACCACTCGACCGCCGCCACGCGGCCGCGCATGCGTTTCATCTCCGGGAACAGGGTCTCCCAGAAGTTGGTCACCAGATCGCGGAGTATGGTGAGCCCGGCGGCCAGGCCGGCGAAGCCGTCCCGCTCGTACAGGCCGACGCAGAGCCAGGCCGCGACCAGGATGTCCTTGGAGCGCGTCTCCAGGATCGCCCCCGCGCCCTGGACCACGTCCCCCCACGCCACCTCGGGCAGGGTCGGGAGCTCCAGCTTGCGTATTTCCTGCTGAATGGCCTCGTATTCGGGATCGTCCCGCGCCGATTCGCCGGCGGGGGCGTCGTCTCGAATTGGTTTGGACCCGAGGTCCAGCAGCTCGGCCACGCTCACAAGTGTTCTTGTTCCTTACCAGGCACCGGAAGAACCGAGCCGTCCGAGGTGAGAACCGGGAGGCTCCGGCGAAGAGAGGCGTCGCCCGGCCGGATCCGCTTTCGGATTGATCCGGTCGGGTATGGCTCAGCGAGTCTAGAGGAGGCGGGTCCCGGATTCAAGCCCGGCATGAGTCTCCGGGCCGCCACCCCGCTCCGGAGGGGGGTCGACCCGATGGGGTCGCGTAGAAATCGATCCGCCCGACTCACGAGGAGGCCCCCATGCGGCCCAGCGCATCGCCGAGGGTGGCCCCGGGACGGCCCGAGAGCTCCCCCACCGCGGTCATCCAGGACCGGGCCGCCTCTCCGGCGCGAGACGGATCCGCCTCGTCGAGCGGATACAAGATGTCGCTGTCCAGATTCGGATCCACCAGGTGGAGAAAGGCGGTGGTTCCCGGCGGACGGAAGTAGAGATCGATGGTTCCGGCGGCGTTCTCCGCCCCCACCGACCAGAAGATCGCCCGCGGCGGGGCCAGCGCGCGTCCCACCAGCTCCACCCAGAACCGCACCCACCCCGCGGCCTCGGGGCCGCGGGCGGGAACCGGCGCGCGAAGCCCGTAGGCCGGGGTTCGCCCCTCCCCCGCTCCCACCCGGGCCGCCACCTCCAGGAGATTGGCTCCGACCCGGGAGAGGACCCGCGCCGGTCCGGCACCGTCCGGTCCGGACCAGCTGTCCAACCCGGGCCAGGGGGGCGGCTCCCCCGCCGTCGCCGGGAGGGCGGCGGGAAGCCCGGCCACCGCGTCGGCCACCGGTCTGAGGGGCGCGGGGCCGGACGCCTCGCTCGATTCGACCAGCCGGAGCGCCTCGCTCTCCGCCCGGTCCAGAAACGGGGCCAGCCCGTCCAGACGCGATCCCGCGCCCGGGGCGCCCCCGGAGGGGACCCCGGTGAAGAGCACGAAGGGAAACTTCCGGCCGCTCCGGTCGCGGCCCGCCACCATGACCCCGGCCAACCCCTCCCCCTCCGCGCCGGGAGTGAGGAGGAACCGCCAGGCCGGCATCCGGGGGAAGGTCGTGTCCCAGGCGCTTCCCAGGCGGGCGTGGCCCAGGCCCACCCCCTCCTGGAGCCACTCGGTGAAGCCGCGCACCCCGGGCCCGCCCGCGTTCACCGCCACGAAGTCGGCGGCCAGGGGGAGTTTGCCGAAGGCGCCGGAGCGGGGATCGGCGGCGGGGCTGCTCACCGCGTCCCCGTCATCGTCGCGCCGCCACGATCTGGGAGGGAAGGCTGAACCGGAAGAACCCGTTGGAGAGCGGGTGGATCGAGGAGAGGCCGCTCACGTTCATGGTGACGGTCACCGGGGACGGCTGGGCGTTCAGGGTCCAGGCGAGAGCGACCTGGTTGGATCCGCCGGCGTGGATACGGCCCTGGTCGAGGAGGTGGAAGAACCCCCAGGCGCCGGAGAAGCTCAGGGACGGGATCACCGCGGTGTCCCCGGCGTCGAGGCGCAGGTCGGCCCCGTTCTCGGGGTTCGGTCCGGGCCAGGTCATGGGGGTCCAGGTGCGCTGCCCCATCTGATAGATGAGGGACTGCCCGCCGAGGTCCAGGCGCACCCCGCGCATCACGATGGAGCTCTCGCGCTGCACCTGGTCGGGTTGGATGGAGAACCCGAAGCCCGCCTTCTTCCCCCCGTCGGGGAACATCCCGCGGCGAATCCGGTAGGCGGTGCGCAGGCAATCCAGGAACGCCGGGCTCAGGTGCACTCTCGGGTTGGGAAGCTCGTGACCGTCCTCGGACACCAGGCCGGAAAGCGATTCCTGGTAGAAGGTCCAGAAGGTGCCGTTGGGTCCGAAGAACTGCTCGAAGTCGGCCAGGGAGCAGTCCGCGCCGCCGGAGGCCAGGGGAAAGCGCCCGGCCAGAGTGGACTGGTAGTCGCGGAGCACGCGGCTCCAGTTGCTCTGGACGTCGCGTCCCGCTTCCGCCCCCACCGAACCGGTGACCAGGCGCGCGGGAAGCTTCAGCACCCGGGCCATCTCCTGGGATGCGGGGCTGGTCTCGGTGTTGGGGATGCGCGTATCCACCCAGCTCACCAACCCGAGCACCGGCTCGCTCTGGGCGGGGTCGCCTCCCGCGGCCACCGCCGCGTACCCGTTGGCCAGAGCCTTCACCTTGTCGATGTAATCGAGGTACGGAGCCTGGCCGCCGGAGTCGCCGCCGTGGAGGAACTTGAACGGACCTCCGCCCCCGGGGGCGCGGAAGAACTCGTGGAGGGCGCCGAACTCCGTTTCCACCGCGGTGAGCCCCGGATCGGATTCCTG
Source organism: uncultured bacterium (assembly GCA_964424285.1). Lineage (GTDB taxonomy): Bacteria > Eisenbacteria > RBG-16-71-46 > JABDJR01 > JABDJR01 > CAVSKL01. Next base: position 41,102 of record CAYRIJ010000002.1, on the reverse strand, counting down.
GTCGAACCGGGTGTTCTGGTCGACCGCCCGGAGCACCTTGAGCACCGGCCCGCTCTCCCCGGCCGCGCGCTCGAGGAAGGAGCGGGTGGCCTCGGGGTCGGTGCCCGGCTCCACCCGGATCGCGGCCATGAAATCCTGCCAGTGCGCGCCGTAGTCCCGGCCGTAGCGGGCGAGCACCGCTTCCCGGATGCCGGGAGGGGTGCCGTTCCAGCATTCGCGCAGCACCCAGTCCCCGCGCACGGTTTCCAGCCAGTCCATGTAGCCGGTGACCGGCCCCTGCCACCCGGCCTGGGTGTAGGCGCCGGGGACGGCCACGTCCCCGTAGACCCCGACGTCCGCACCCAGGATGTCCCCCACGGTGATCGACGGGACCGCGGCGCCGGCCTCGCCGACCCCGGAGTAGACCCCGTCCGCCGACCAGTAACGCTGAATGGCCCGGCGGGCCACGTTCTCCACGTGCTCGTCCCGGTAGGGCGCGGGGGGAAACAGATCGGCCAGGATCTCCGGGTAGCGTGCGGCGTAGGCGATCTGCTTGACGAAGAGTTTGTCGAAGTCCTCGCGGTCCTTCCCGTCGGGCACCCCGGTCACCGGGGCCCAGTAGCTCGAGAGCTGGGCGGCCACCGGCTCGGCGTCGGCGGGCCCCAGACGCGCCGCCGGATCCTGGAGGATGCGCCAGGTCCGGTACCAGCCGTAGTACCGGGGAAAGGTCACCCCGAGGCTGTCCGCGTGCTGGGCCAGGTTCCGGGCCAGGTAGGGCTGGACCGGCGCCATCACCGCGTCGTGGAGCGAGGCCAGGTAGAGCCGCCTCGCCGCCTCGGCCGCCTTCTCCCCCTGATAGGTGCCGAGGAGAACCACCTTGGTCACCGGCCGGCTCCGGTCGTCCATGGTCTCGAGCTTCGAGCGGAGCGATTCCAGGGTGTGGAGATCGTCCACGGTGAAGTCCAGGGACCCCCGCTGCGCCGAGGCCGCGGCGCGGTCGCTCAGGGACTGCACCTGGTGGAGCATGCGCCGGTTGCTGGCCGAGAGCACCACCAGCGCCGCGGTCAGAAGCGCCAGCCCCACGCAGCCCGCCGCGAACACCTTGGCCCGGCGGGAGCGCCGCTTGCGCTCCCCTTCCGCCGAGGGGCCGGCCACGTAGCGGTCGGGGAACACCACCTTGGAGAACGCGTTCTCGATGAAGTAGCTCTTGGTCTGGCTGGGGGCGACGGTCATCCCCTCCTCGGCGGCGGCGATGCCGAAGCCCCGGAGCATGGCGTTGATGACCTGATCGATGGGGCGCCCTTCCTGGGTGCCGCTGGTGAAGTAGAACCCCCGGAAGATCGGACGTTCGTGGTACGGGTTCTCGCGGAACAGGATCTCCACGAAGGAGGCCAGGCGCTCGGTCAGGGCATGGAACTGGAGGGGGAAGAACAGGATCTCCGGACGGCTCTCCGGGTTGGCCGCCTCGGCGGTGCGCGGCACCCGCGCCTGGCGGAGCGCCCCGGTGAGCTGCTCCATCTCCGCCCGGAAGATGCCCTCGGCCGGCTCCCGCGCGAACCGCTCCCGCGCGATGGTGGCCCCCCACACCGCCGCCCGCTCGGTCTTCGAGAGGTCCCCGAAGAACTCCACGAACCCGCGGATGAGATCGCACTTGGTGAACACCACGTAGATCGGGAAGCTGATCCCCAGGCGCTGGATGAGCTCGTCCACCCGGGAGCGGATCTTCAGGGCATGGCTCTCGACGTCCTCCTCGCCGCCCATGACCAGGTCCTGGATGGAGACTCCCACGATGAGGCCGTTGATCGGCTTCTTCCCCCGGTACTTGCGGAGGAGATCGAGGAAGGCCAGCCACTCCTGGGTGTCGTCCGCCTCCACCGGGAGCACGTAGCGGCCGGCGGTGTCGAGGATCACCGCCTCGTCGGCGAACCACCAGTCGCAGTTCCGGGTGCCGCCCACCCCGCGCACCGAGGGGCGGTTCCGGCCGGGATCGAGGTAGGGGAAGTTGAGCCCGGAGTTGGCCAGCACGGTGGTCTTCCCCGACGCCGGCGGCCCGATGATCATGTACCAGGGGAGCACGTAGAGGGCGCCCGCGCCGCCCTTGGACTTCCCCACCCGCGAGGCCTTGAGCGCCTGCACCGCCTCCAGGAGCTGGGTCCGGAGGTGGTCGATCTCCTCCTCCCGGCCGGGGCGGCTGGAGACCAGCTGGGACTGGGCCTGGTCCTCGAGCGATTTCTCCAGGGCCGCCCCCGCCCGCTGGGCCCTGAGCCGGAGCAGGAACATGATGATCAGCCACAGGAAGAGGACGGCCAGGACGCCCAGGGCCAGCCACGGCCCGCGGATGCCGAACTGGGGGCCGACCCAGACCAGGATGAAGATGAGGCCCGCGGCGCCGCCGGTGACCAGGGATCCCGGACGGAGGAGGCGGGACAAGAGGCTCATGAACACCATGTCGATGCCTCCCCGGTCACCGGCCCATCCCGGCCATGAACTGGCGGATGGACTCGGCGGTGTTGCCGGCCGCCCCGTGGGCGAATAGAGCGAAGACCAGGATCAAGAGGAGAGCGCCGGGCACGAAGAACGCCGCGGTCACCCACATCGGCACCCCTTCCCCCACCGCCTCGGAGAAGTCGTCGGGGCGCTTGCCGTGGGGGGAGAGCCCCTCCACGCTCCATCCCTGGCCCCGGGCCAGTTCCCGCGAGAGCTCGCCGATCAGGACCTCCAGCTTCTCGCGGCCGAAGAGCTTGAACCGCCCCTCGAACCCCAGGGCGAGGCAGTCGTAGTAGATCTCGAGCACCTCGCGGTTCTCGTCCAGGTTCTGCCGGAGACGCTCCAGCCGCTTGAAGAACTCCTCCCCGGCCACGTTGATCTTGAGGATCTCCAGCTGGAGCGGGGTCACCCGCCAGGCGTCCTTCCCCGGCCAGGCGGAGTTCAGGACCGCCTCGTCGATGAGGGCGACCAGGGCGAACCGGGCCTCCTCCACCGCGACCGAGGAGACCCCGGCCTTTCGGGCGTCCTCCTCCATCTTCTCCAGCATCTTCACCACGCGTTTGCGGAATTCCGCCGGATCGCCCAGGTCGACCGCCGAACGCAAGGAGAGCACCAGGGAAAAGAGATCGGCGGCGGCTCCGCCGAGGGAGGTCGCCTTGTCGGGGGCCGGCGGCGGGGTTCCCCGGGATGGGACGGGGGCCGGGCCGGGACTTCGGTCCGCGGATTTCGAGAACGGGAGTTTCATGGTATTCAATCGTTCAGCGCGATGAGCTCGAGCTGGATGTTGGGGAATTCGGGCGGAGCGTAGAGGGCGATGGCGTGGGACCCGGCCACCAGGTCCCACACGTCCCCCGATTTCTCCACCTGGAAGTAGACGTACCCGGCCTGCACCGGGAGCGAGGCGGGGGCGGTCTGCACGTGACGCACGGACACTCCGGTCAGCGCGTTCGAGATCAGGAACTCGATCCGGTCCGGGGTGGCGATCTTGATCTTCTGAGGCAGGCTGGTCTGGATCTCGCCGGTGGGCATGGAGGCGTAGACCCCCAGATAGAACCCGACCTTGGGGGCGAGCAGGCGATCGTCCTCCAGCCGCCCGGCGAAGACGTCGTTGGCCCCCTTCTCCAGCGCGATGCGGGTGTAGTGCCGCGGCAGCACCGTCTCCATGAGCTTGGGAATGCGGGCTCCGAGATCGGCGAAGGCGGCCTCGGGGCGCTCGTGCTCGTAGACCGCGATGTCCCGGACGTCCTGGTCGCTCATGGTGGTCAGCGTGCCGGCCAGCCGGGCCAGGGAGGTGTAGACCCGCTCGGGATGGGCCACCGCCCCGCGCAGGTAGTGGGAGATCTCGGGGATGGCCGCGTTCACCACCCCCAGGAGCCAGAATCCGGCCACGTCGTCCCGGCCGAACTCGGCCACCCCCTTGCCGCTGTGGCGGCGCCGCTCGGACAGCTCGCGGGACTTGGCCACCAGGATCTCCAGGAGCCTCCGCAAGGTGCGCAGAACCGCGTCCGAGGCCCCGATGCTGAGACAGGGAGGCACGTGGTCCTCGCGGTAGGCGAACCCTCCCTCGGGCTTCCGCACCACCTCGGCGAGGGGAAGGTGGTCGTAGTTCCCGAGGGTCTCCCCCGGGAGGAGAAGCCGGAAGTTGCGGTGCGAGACGACGATCTCCCGCTCGTTCTCCCCGCTGGTCTCGTCCATCGCCCGCAGGGTGGCCTCCCGGTAGCGGGTCTCGGCCTGGTCGCCGTCGGTGGCTCCGGCCACCTCACGCTCCCCCGGCCGGTGGATACGAAGCCCCAGGTAGAGCGGCAGCCGGCTCTCGCTCAGGGGGAAGCGGTCCTCGATGTTCAGGCCGGGGGGAGCCTCGTCCCGATCGGGGATGGAGAAGGCGCCGCCCAGGGGAAGCACCCCCGAGGCCGAATGGACGACCACCTGGCCGTTGTGGATGGCTTCCCGGTCGAGTTCGAGGAAGGTCAACCCCCACCCGAAGGGACGGGCGGAGCGGAACAGCTCCACCGCGGTCTCTTCGTGGTACCGGTCGAGATGCTGGAGGTGCTGGGGGGTGAGGAGCAGGCCCTCGTTCCACACCAGGCGGGTGCGTTTGGTCATCGTGCCCGGGTCCTCCCGGCGGTCATGGCGCCGCCGACTGGATGCAATGTTCGTCGCAGTTCAGGGTGACCTTGGACGGAATCTCGGCCAGGGGGCGAATCCAGCGCCAGCAGGTTCCGTCCGACTTGCAGAAGTTCCCCACCACCGCCAGGTACTGGGCCCCGGACATGGGATGCACCTCGAAGGGCACCTTGGCCCCCGGCTCCAGGATCAGCTCCGACTTGTCCACCAGCTCCTTGCCGAGTTCCGCGTTCTCGTTCCCCCACAGGGTGCCGAGCGCGGACATGGAGATCCGGGCGTCGCCGGAGAGCTGGTAGACCCGCAGGGTGAGCGCGTTCCCCACCCCCTCGTCGCAGGAATTCAACAGGTCGGCGGCGGCGAGGTTGAGGGTCACCGTCTTCGGCCCGGGCGGAGCCTCGGGCTTGTCCCCCCCCCCGCCGAAGATCGCGCATCCCCCGATCAGCGCGGCGGCGCCGATCCCCCCGATCACCCCGAGGACCGGCCGCAACCGGCCGGCTCCGCGTCGTTGCATGCTCGTCTCCCTCTGGTCCAGGCGGAGCGGGTCCGCCGTCGACCTCATGCGGTTTCCGGGTCGCCGGCTTCGGCGCGGCGCCCCAATCGTGCCTCACGAAACCCGCGGTAGCCGCGGCGAAACCCGTCCCGATGGAAGCGTTCGTAGTCCGCCGGCGCCAGGGACCGGAGCCCGGCGAAGCGGCGGAGGAACTCCTCCCAGACCACCTGCATCATGACCGGACGCCAGCGGCTGGGCAACTTGAGCGGCCCCACCTCGATCCGGGTCCCCGCGTACTCCCGGCGAATGGCTTCGGGGTCCAGAACGTCGAGGAGCCGCCGCGCGCCCTCGTGGGCCGCCTCCTGGTAGCCCTCCAGCAGTCCGGCCTGATGCACCTTGATTTCCTGCACCGCCTCCTGGAGGCGCCCTCGAAACTCGTCCCCCCCCTCGCCCAGGAGCCGTCCGGCCATCTCCGCCGCCGAGGGATCACCGGATCCGGCGTCCGGTCCGGGGATTCCGTAGGCCTTGCGGAACTGCTCCATCCCGCGCTGCATGTCCAGAAAAAAACCGAGGAGCATGAGGGTCACCTCGGCCGTCCGGCCGGCGAACCGTTCAAGCTCCTCTGCGTCCTTCGGCGGGGGCTTTCCCGGGCCCCGGAGCTCCAGCACCTGCCGCAGGGCGGCCAGAACCTCCGGTGACACCGGTGTCCCTCCCGGACGTGCCGACGCTTCACCGTTCATCGTGCGCCCCCTTTCCTCGGGATCGGCGCTGAACGGACGCCGAGCGGCCATGTTTGACCCCCACGGCGAAGGCCGCTACTATGTAAAAGCAAGATTGCCCGGTGGTCAAGGCCGGGGTGAGATCCATGGTCGATTCCCTCCAACCGAGTCCGTGTTCCGGGCTCAAGAACCCGTCGAGGACGCGGCTATTCGCACCCGCCGATGGTAACTGATCCGCTCCCATCTCTCAGCACGCCTCGACGCGCCCCGCGGACCGGGGGCGGGAACGCCGGTTGGCTTCCGGTCGCCCTCGCCCTGGTGTTCCTGGTGGCCGCGGTGTGGTTGGCCTGGGCCGGACCCTCGGCGCCCCTGGGGCGGCTCGACCGGGTCCTCACCCCCGACACCGGCGGCGCCCGGTGAGCCTTCCCGCCTCTCCCTCCCCCACCGACCGGGTGGCGCGGATCGGTCCCGGCGCCCTCATCTCCCGGGGGGTGGGGGTCCTTCTCTGGGGCCTGGCCCGGCCCGAGACCCTGCCGGTGCCCGAACCGGGCGCCGAGACCGCCCCGGCGCGACCGCTCCCCGCCACGCGAGGAACCCTTCCCCGGCTCCTGGCCGGGGGCTTCACCCTCCTGGCCCTGGCCGTCCTCGCCGTCGGCTACACGGCGTGGCACGCCACCCGGACCGCGGTGGACGAGTTCGTCCATACCACCCCCGGGACCCCGCTCGCCGCCACCGCGAACCGCCTTTCCGATCGCCTGGACGGGACCTGGTGGGCGATGTTCTACCCCACGATCCCCGGCCGTCTCCACCGGGCGGCGGAGCGCATCCGGGAGGGCGAGGCGGACCTCGAGCGGCTGGCCGCGGTGTATCGCTCGGAACGCGACGCGGTCAACCGGCGCGGACTCCCCGCCCGGATCCTCGATGGACCGGGTTTCCTGGCGCCCCTCGACTCCGCCCTCGCCGCGGTGCGCTATCCCTGGCACCGGGGCACCCTGGTCTACTCCGAGATCGAGCAGGCGGTTCGCCCCTATCGGGACGCCGCGAAGAGCGTGCCGGCCAAGGTGGCGGCCACCCTGGTCCAGGCTCCGCCGGACCACGCCCTGGTGGTGGGGGTGAGCGGTGCCGACGGGGGCACGTTGCTGGCCGGTCCTCCGCTCGAGGTGGGCGGGACGATTTCCCTTCCCCTGGAGCGCGGATCCCGGGTGGACCTCACCGCGCTCCTCCGGCCCGAGCCCGGCGCGGCCTTCCGGGTGGAGGCCGAAACGTCCTTCCCCCTGACGGAGTGGCCGTCGGGGGAGCTGACCGTGCCCGGAAGCGGGGACTTCCAGTTCCGCTTCGACCCCGAGGCGGCGCGCTCGGCCCCCCTCCTCCCCGCCCTGAGCGCGGCGGCGGGGTCCGAGATCCAACCCGCCTCGGGAGGGAGCCGCCGTTGACACGGATCGCTCCTCCCCGGGAGAATCGGGGGTTGGACGTCGCCCACCTCTCTACCCGGAGTACGTTTTGAGCCCGATCGCTTCCTCCATCCGCCTGCGTTCGCTCTCGGCCGCGGGGCTCGTGCTCCTTTCGATCCTTTCCGCGCTCGGCTGCGGAAAGTCCGCCGACCTCACCGTGGACGTGCGCGACGGCGCCAACCACCCCATAGCCGGGATCGAGATCCGTCAGGTGGGCAACGACAAACGGCTGGGGGTCACCGGCGCCGACGGCCGGGCCACCATCAGCCCCGCGGTGAGCGGGGAAGCGGTCCAGGTGCGTCTGGCCGCCGATGCCGGGGCCCCCGCGGCGGAGGGCCTCCTCCTGCAGAACCCCTACACCATCGACGGGGACGCCCTGAAACGGGGCTACAAGCTCTTCCGGCTGGACCGCGGCGCCGCGTCCCCGGTCGACAGCACCGCGACCCTGGAGGTTCTCTCCGTCCCGCCGGGGGCGCGGGTCCTCCTGGGAGGCACCCCCCGCGGCGCCACCCCCGCCACCCTCGATTCGCTGGCCCCCGGCCCGGTGACCCTGGAACTCCAGCTCGACGGCTGGCACACCCACCGGGTGGACCTCTACCTCACCCCGGGACAGAACAGCTATACCCACGAACTCACCCGGGAGGAGGTGACCACCGCCTCCCTCCAGGTCCTCTCGGATCCTCCCGGAGCCGCGGTCAGCCTGAACGGAAAGGCCTCGGGAAAGACCACCCCGGCCTCTTTTCCATCGCTTCCCGCCGGCACCTACCGGGTGCGGGTGACCCGGTCCGGGTATCGGGCCTGGGAGACCCGGCTCGACCTGGAACCGGGACGGAAGGGGGTGGCCGACGCCGGGCTGCTGGTCTCGGCCGCTCCGGCGCCGACCGCGTCGGAGAGCCACGCCGCCGCCGAGCCGCCCTCGGGCCGTGCCGACACCCCCCCCCCTCCGCCGAGCAACTTCCGCCGGACCTACAGCGTCAGCACCGCCCCCGGCTTCACCGAGGTCTACGTGGACGGCGAGGACATCAACCGCAATCAGACCGGGAACTTCAAGATCACGCTCAACGCGGGGGACCATCGGTTCCGCCTGAAGAACGAGAACGCGGGCATCGACATGGTGCTCCGCTACTCGGTCAAGCCGGGCGACGCGAACAACGTTCTCATCCTGAACTACGAAAGCCGGAAAGTAGCCGCCCGAAACGACTCACGAGCCGGCCGTTGAGGCGATCCCGTTCCTCGTCGGCCGCGTCCCAACCAGGGAGGTAACCCCATGCACGCCCTTCCCGCCCTCCAGCGTCCTCTCCACGTCCTGGCCGTCCCCGCCGCCGTGCTTCTGGCCGCGGCGTTCGCGGCTTCCCCCGCCCCGGCCCGCGCGGACTCCAACGCGGTCTGCGCCGCCTACCACGACCAGGACTACGACCAGGCCCTGGCCATGGCGGCCAAGGCGCTGGCCGCCGATCCCGCCGCCCCCGAAAAGGTGGACGTCTACAAGTGCCAGGCCTGCACCTACGTGGCGCTCCGGAAGCAGACCGACGCCAAGGGCTCGGTGGCGGGGATGCTCCAGACCGATCCCACCGCCCGGTTCTCCCCGGAGTACAACTATCCCCCGCCGGTGATCGACCTCTACAACGTGGTCCGGGACAGCGTGCTGGCCGGGGGAGCGGGCCCCATCGACGCGAAGACGGTGGCCATCGGGGACTTCGAGGACAACTCGGTCTACACCGGGAAGTTCAAGAACTACGACTTCTCGCTGTTCAAGGACGCGCTCGTTCACACCGTGACCGCGGATCTGGCCGAGGCCACCGATCTCAAGATCGTGGACCGCCAGCGCACCCAGAAGATCATCGACGAGATCCAGCTCTCCCAGTCCTCCCTCGCCGACCCCCAGCAGGCGGTGAAGGCGGGAAAGCTCCTCGGGGCCCAGACCTTCATCTTCGGCCAGTACATGGTGCTCTCGGCCAAGAAGGTCCGGATCGACGCCCGCGTGGTGCGCACCTCGACCGGCGAGGTGCTGCTCACCAAGCAGGTGACCGGCGAGTTCTCGGGGGATCCGGAGAAGTTCCTGGAGATCGAGCGTTCGCTGGTGGAGGCGCTGGCCCAGGGGATCGACCAGGTGCTGAGCCAGAACGGGGACACCCCGAACGCCGGCAAGGGGGTCGCGAACCGGTTCGCTTCCCTGGAAAAGGGAATCGAGAAGCGCGAGGGGTATGTGGAGGCGAAGTTCCTCACCGCCGAGGCCCTGGAGCTGGAAGACCAGGGAAAGTACTCCGAGGCGGTCAAGAAGTGGCAGGCGGTCAAGAAGATGGACCCGGCCAACGACGTGGCCGACGCCCGGCTGAACGCGCTCACCGGCTTCGCCATGAACACCAACTGAGCCCCGGGCCCGGTTCGCCGGCCCCTTTCGGGGGCCCGCTCAGGCGGCGGGGAGGAGGACCCGGTAGGTCTCCTCGGGGTCCTCGATCGGGGTCGTTTCGAACCGGCCCTGGTGGCGATCGAGGATGCGGTTGACGACGCCGAGGGTGGCCTCGACGGACTCGGTGTCGCTCTCCCCCGCCGCGTCGGTCCCGGCTCCGCGTGGGGTGCGGATCTCGATGCCCACCGTCTTCCGGCGGTCGTCGACGAAGGTCCGGATCTCCAGGTTCCGCGTCGCCGGACCGGCGCCCGGCCGGTCGGCCATCCGCCCGAAGAGGGTCAGGAGAACCTGCTGGATCTGGCCGGGATCCATCTCCACCGGGGGAAGATCCGGGTCCAGGCGAAACGCGAAGCTCACCCCGCGGAATCGGGTCTGGGGGCGGACGAAGTCCACCGTCTTCTCCACCAGCTCGTTGAGCCCGAACGCGGACCGCTTCACCTCGCGGTGGGAGAAGTCCATGAGCCCCCGGGCCAATTCCGCCATCTGGGTGGAGAGCTGGCGGATGCGTTCCGCTTCGGCGCCGAGCACGCCGCCGGGAGCGTCGCCGAGGTTTCGGATCAGGAGCTGGGCCCGTCCGGAGACCGCGGCGAGGTAGTTGTTCAGCTCGTGCCCGATCTCCGCGGCCATTTCCCCCTTGGCGGCCAGCCGCTCGTTCTGGATGAGCTTGGCCTGGGCCGCCTCCAGCTCCAGGTACCGCCGGGAGCCGTCCCGCACGAAGAGGATCGGCATGACGCAGAGCAGGAGCCCCCGATACCCCAGAATCTCGTAGCAGAAGACCCCCAGCACTCCCACCGTGATCATGGCCGCCGAGGTCACCAGCTCGGTCTCGGTTCCGTAGGCCCCCCGCCAGGCGCGGAGCGGCCCCACCCCGCGCTCCCTCCCGGTGACCAGGGCGCGGACGGCCTGGCTCACCACCAGGTACACCCCCCCGGCCACGATGAGCCAGAAGATCTGCCGGGGATGGAGAAGCACGAACGCCGCGCTCAACCCCCGCTCGGTGACCGGAACGTGGGTTCCGGTGAGCACCAGCACCTCCAGCGCCGCCACCGAGGGGACGACGGAGGCGAGCGCCCACCCGAGCGCCTCCCGCAGCTTCTCCCGCCGCCACAGGAGCCCCCCCGCCAGGCACGATAGGGGAACCAGGAGAAGGCTCCAGGAGATCGGGAGCACGGCCAGCGCGGCCAGATGAGCGGCGGGGGCCATGGTCAAGACGGTGATCCGGTCGAGCGCACGGTGCCACAGCGCCTCGGCGGCGAGACAGGCGGCGAACCAGGTGGCCAGCACCACCGGGAAGGGTCCCAGCGACCGGTTCGAGGCCAGGAACAATCCCCCCAGTAGCCCCGCCACCAGCAGGGTCATGAGGTGTACGTTTTGGATGCGTTTGGGCATGGTCGGTCCCCGGAGCCGCGCGTTCTCCCCTATCCTGCTCTATTTTCGGCAGTTGTCCGGACGATCTTGAGGGCGGGAGGGCGGCCCGGCCGGATTCCGGGATTCCTCCGGAAACGGCCGAGGCCCCGGTTCACGGGAACCGGGGCCCAGCTCCAAATTGCTTTAAACAAGTAAGGTAACTACCCTGTTTTCAAGACAGTTTCGTCGGGATAAAGACTCAGACGCCGACGTCGATCAGGGAAACCCGGCGGGCCTGAGGACCCTCGGGGCTGTCCTCGACCTCGAACTCCACCTCGGTTCCGGGCGCCAGGGTTCGATAGCCGTCCATCTGGATCGCGGAATGGTGGACGAACACGTCGGGACCCTTGATCTGCTCGATGAACCCGTAGCCCCGTCGCTCGTTGAACCACTTCACGATGCCGGTATGCTCCATGTTCGCCTCCTGATTGGACCCCCGGGGATCGTCACCCCCGTCGGCCTCCCCGGCCCGGGATGCGCCCCGCCCCCGAGGGCCCGCCCCGGGCATGAAAAAACCGCGCAGGGGCGCGGCGGGCGGGCGGACTCGATTGTTCCGAAGCGTGGGCATAGGCCGGATCCTCCGGTGAGTAACGGATGATCGTCCCGCTCATGGTACTCCCTCCGGAGGGGCGGGTCAACGCGTGGATCGGGCCTGGATGTCCAGCCCCCAGGGAGGAAGCTCGGGAACCCGGTGGCAGGCCACCCAGTGCCCGGGCTCGACCTCGGTCAGGACCTGGTTCCGCTCGGCGCAGGCGGGACGGGCCTCGGGGCACCGGGGGTGGAACCGGCAGCCGGACGGGGGGTGGGCCGGGCTCGGCACATCGCCGCGCAGGATGATGCGCGCCTTGGCCATGGCCGGATCGGGAACCGGCACCGCGGAGAGAAGCGCCCGCGTGTAGGGATGGAGAGGATTCCGGTAGATGGCGTCCCGCTCCGCCAACTCCACCACACGTCCCAGGTACATGACCGCCACCCGATCGCTGATGTGCTCGACCACGTTGAGGTCGTGGGCGATGAAGACGTAGGTCAGGTTGAACCGGCGCTGGAGGTCCTTGAGCAGGTTCACGATCTGGGCCTGGATGGAGACGTCCAGGGCGCTCACCGGTTCGTCGCAGATGAGCAGCCGGGGCTCCACCGCCAGGGCGCGGGCGATGCCGATCCGCTGGCGCTGCCCCCCCGAGAACTCGTGGGGGTAGCGGCGGGCGTGATAGGCGGAGAGCCCCACCGTCTCCAGCAGTTCCCCCACCCGGCGCGAGGCGTCGCGGCCCCGGGCGATGCCGTGAATGGCCAGCGCCTCCTTGATCATCGACTCCACCGTCATGCGCGGGTTGAGGCTGGAGTAGGGGTCCTGGAAGATGATCTGGATCTCTTTCCGCATGACCCGAAGCTCGGAGGTGGTGAGCTGGGCGAGGTCCACCCCGCGATAGCGGATGGATCCGGCGGTGGGCTCGAGGAGACGGAGCACCAGCCGTCCGGTGGTCGTCTTGCCGCAGCCGGACTCCCCCACCAGGCCCAGGGTTTCCCCTTCCCGCACCTGGAGGTTCACCCCGTCCACCGCGCGCACCGCCCCCACCGTCCGGCCCAGGAACCCCTTGCGGATCGGAAAGTGCTTGGTGAGCCCTTCCAGGACCAGCAACTCGCCGTCGGCGTCGATGCGACGCCCCATCCGCCCGGCGCGCCCCAGGATCCGCTTCACGGTGAGATCGGGACGGCGGGCCAGGTAGACCAGGTGGAAACCCAGCCAGAGCCCGCCCCCGGCGAGAATCGCGGCGAGCGGCGCGACGCCGGCGAGGACGAGGAGTTCCGCGGCGAGGCCGGCGACCAGACCCAGAGCGCCCCAGGTCACCGGCGCCCCCAGCTCCCGGACCCGCGCGTCCCGCGTGACCGAGGACGCGTAGTAGCCGTAGAGCCCGAACCCCGCCAGGAGGCCTCGGGCGAGAAGCGGGGACATCCCCGCGTCCCGGGCCTCCCGCGCCGCCCGCGCCCCCAGGGGCAGCGCCAGCAGGATGAACACCACGTGGGCCACCAGGAGGTTTCCGAGCATCAGAAGCTCACCCCCTCGGCCCGGAGCGCCGGGATCTCGCGCCAGCGATGGCAGCGCACCTCGTGGCCCTCGCCGCACGGCTCGAGCGCCGGCTCCTCCCGCCGGCACACGTCGTCCAGGAAGGGGCAACGCGGATGGAACGCGCAGCCCGGCGGGAAGGCGGTGGGCGGGGGCACGGTCCCGGGGATCACGCTCAACCGCTCCTTCCGCTCGGTCATGCGGGGGATCGACTCGAGGAGGCCGATGGTGTAGGGATGGCTCGGAGCGGCGAACAGGGTGCGGATGTCGGTGTACTCCACCACCTTCCCCGCGTACATCACCGCCACCCGGTCCGCGGTCTCCGCGATCACCCCCAGGTCGTGGGTGATGAGGATCATGGCCATGCCCAGCTCGGCCTGAAGGCTCTTCAGGAGCTCGAGGATCTGGGCCTGGATGGTGACGTCGAGGGCGGTGGTGGGCTCGTCGGCGATGAGCACCGCGGGATTGCAGGAGAGGGCCATGGCGATCATCACCCGCTGGCGCATCCCCCCCGAGAGCTGGTGGGGATACTCGTCCACCCGCTGGTCCGGGGAGGGAATCCCCACCTTGGTCAGCATCTCCACCGCGCGCCGCCGGGCCTCCCTCTTCCCCACCTTCTGGTGGAGGCGCACCGCCTCCATGATCTGGTCCCCGACGGTGTACACCGGGTTGAGGGCGGTCATGGGCTCCTGAAACACCATCGAGATCTCGTTCCCCCGGATCCGCCTCATGGCCTCGTCGTCGAGGGACAGGAGATCGCGACCGCGGAATAGCACCTGTCCCCCGGCGATCCGCCCGGGGGGCGACGGGATCAGCCGGAGGATGCTGAAGGCGGTCACGCTCTTCCCGCAGCCCGACTCCCCCACCACCCCCAGGGTCTCCCCCGCCCCCACGTCGAAGGAGACCCCGTTCACCGCCTGCACCTCGCCGTCGTCGGTGTCGAACACCGTGCGCAGGTCCCGGACTTCCAGAAGGGGCGCGGGTCCGGGGGTCGGATTCGGGGTCACGGGAACTCCTTGGCCGCGGTCGGCGGCCGGGTCGCGGGGGGGCACTATTTCCCCTCCACTTTGCGGGGATCGAGGGCGTCGCGCAACCCGTCCCCCAGGAAGTTGAAGGCGAGGACGGTCAGGAAGATGAAGATCCCCGGGGTGAGAATCCAGGGGAACGAGGTGAGCACCCGGATGCTCTGGGCCTGCTGGAGCATGTTCCCCCAGGAGGCCACCGGCTCCTGGATCCCCGCCCCCAGGAAGGAGAGGGCGACCTCCCCCAGGATGTACCCGGGCACGCTCAGGGTGGCGGCCACGATCACGAAGGAGGCGGTGTTGGGGAGGATGTGCCGGACGATGATCCGGAGCGAGGACATGCCCAGGGCCTCGGCCGCGGTCACGTACTCGTTCTCCCGGAGGCTCAGCACCATGCCCCGGATGATCCGGGCTAGGGAGGCCCAGAGCACCAGGGACAGGATGAGAATGATGATCAGGTAGAGAAGGTCGGAGCGCATGTCGGCGGGGAACGCGGCCCGAAGGGCCAGGATCAGGTAGAGGGCGGGGATCGACATCATGATCTCGGAGAGGCGCATGAGGAGGTTGTCCACCAACCCCCGGTAATACCCGGCGATGCCCCCGAACAACAGCCCCAGGGTGTAGGTGATGACGATGCCGAAGAGCCCCACCGAGAGGGAGATCCTCCCCCCGAAGAGGAGCCGCGAGAACACGTCGCGGCCGAACTGGTCGGCCCCGAAGAGGAAGATCTTCCCCGGGGGCTCCACCCCGAAGAGGTGGATGTGGGTGGGGATGAGCCAGAGGAGCTTGTAGGGCTCGCCGCGGGGAAAGAGCTTCACCGGATAGCGCCGTGAGGTGTCGTCCTCGTAGACGATCCGGAGGCGGTCGGTGAGCCGGGTGCCGTAGACGAACGGGGCGTGCCACCGGCCCTGGGCGTCCTGCAGGTGAATCGCGGTGGGGGGATGGAAGAAGCGCTCCCGATCCTGGGTCTCCATGGAGTAGGGCGCAACGAACGGAGCGAACAACGCGGTGAGGTAGAAGATGATGAGGACCACCCCGCCGGCCACCGCGAGCTGGGCCCGCCGGAAGTGCCGCCAGAACACCCGGTAGGGACTCATCCCGGACGAGACGTCCGCGAAGGCCTCCGTCCGGGTTCCCGGGGTCCGCTCGTCCAGGGTGGCCATGTCAGACCTCGATCCGGGGGTCGACCAGGGCGAGGAGGATGTCCGCCACCAGGTTTCCGAGGATGAGCAGGGTCGAGGCCATGAGCACCGAACCCATGATGAGATAGAGGTCCCGGGCCACCAGGGCGTCGATGGTGATGCGTCCCAGCCCCGGCCAGGACATCACCACCTCCACCAGGAACGCCCCGGACAAGAGGCTCCCCAGGGTGTAGCCGAAGAGGGTGATGAGGGGGTTGATGGCGTTCCGCACCGCATGCTTCACGATCACCGTCCGCTCGGGGAGACCCTTGGCCCGGGCCGTGGTCACGTAGTCGGCGCGCAGAACATCGAGGAGATTCCCCCGCATCTGTCGCATGCGGCCGGCCAGGGGCACCGTGGCCAGCACCACCGCGGGGAGGAACAGGTGCCTCCCCACGTCCACCACCTTCCCCCACCAGGAGAACTGCTCGTAGTTGAGGCTCTTCATCCCCCCGGTGGGGAACCACCCGGTCTTGGCCGCGAGGAGGATGAACAGGAGGGCCAGGAAGACCTCGGGAACGGAGATCCCCAGGAAGGCCACCGTGGAGGAGAGCTTGTCGAGCCAGGAGTTCTGCTTCACCGCGGCCACGATGCCCAGGGGCACCGCGAACGCCCAGGTGATCAACGCGGCGGCCGCGGCCAGGATGAAGGTGTTCAGGAGCGCGGTGCTCAGCACCCCGAACACCGCCTGGTGGCGGGAGAAGGATTCGCCGAAATCCAGGTGCAGGAAGATGTTCTTGAGCCAGGTCAGGTACTGGATGTACCAGGGCTGATCCAGGCCGAAGCGGGCGCGCATGGAGGCGATGGTGGCCTCGCTGACCTGGGGATTGAGCTCCATGGTGGAGAGGAAGTCCCCCGGCGCGAGCTGCATCACCATGAAGGTGAGGAAGGAGATCCCCAGGAGCACGGGGATCATATGCAGGAGCCGCTTGAGGATGAGCTTGATCACGTCCCTGGGTCAGTTCCCCGCGCGCTGGGCCGGTTCCCGGTGCGCCCGCGCGGGATCGTAGCTCACCGTCTCGCTCTGCCAGAGCACCCAGGGCCGGAGCACGGTCGGCTCCAGACCGGTGAAGTTGTTGCGGACGGCGATGAAGCCGCGCCGGCTCACCGTGTAGATCATGGGAACCTGCTCCGAGATGATGAGCTGGACCTGGTCGAACACCGCCTTCCGGGCCGCCGGGTCCATCATGGTCACCTGGGCGTTCATGAGGCTGTCCACCTGGGCCTCCCAGGCGGTGTGCGGATGCTTCTGCTCCGGATACCAGAAGTGGGTCTTCCCCGAGGACTTGAACACGTTGGACGACATGATGGGATCGGGGGGGACGCCCCCGGTGAGGCCCAGCAGAATGGCGTCGTAGTCGAAGGAATCCCGAAGCTTGGTGATGATGGCGTTGAACTCGCTCGGGGCCATGGTGGCCTTGATGCCGATCTTGGACAGATCGTCCACCAGGATGTTCCCGGTGGCCACCCGCTCGCGGCTGTCCGCGTTGGTGTAGATCACGAAGGAGATGGGGTGTCCCCCGGCATCCTCCCGCACCCCGTCCCCGTCCCGGTCCTTCATGCCCGCCTGGTCCAGGAGGCGGCGGGCCTCGTCGAGGTCGTAGGTGAATTTCTGGATGTTCGGGTTGTACCACTTCTTGTTCACCGGGGGGATGGGTCCGTAGAGGGGGTCGGCGGTGCCGTAGTACACCGTCTCGGCGATGGACTTCCGGTCCACCGCGTGGGCCACCGCCCGCCGGAAGTCGAGGTTCTGGAACCAGGCCTCCTTGACCGGGTCCACGTAGGGCTTCCCGGTCTTGGGATTCTTCCCGGTGTTGAGGTTGAACCAGACCATGTTCGACCCCATCTCCATTCCCAGGTCGTACACGGTGTAGTTCCCCGCCTGCTCGCCGTCCTTCATGTGGGCGTAATCCTCGGCCCGGAAGTAGATCTCGTCCGACTCGCCGCCCTGGAACTTGAGGACCTCGGCGTTCTGGTCCGGCACCACCAGGTACACCAGCTCGTCCAGGTACGGGAGCCGGTGGCCGGCGGGGTCGTACTCGAAGAAGTAGGGATTCGGCTTCAGGATCACCTTCTGCTGGGGCACCAGCTCGGCCAGCCGCCACGGGCCGCTGGTCACGATGTCGGCGGGCGCGGTGTCCACCCCGTAGGCCGACTCGAAGTTCCCGGACTCGTAGGCCGCTTCGAGCATGTGCCGGGGCATGACCGGCGCGCTCCCGATCACCGAGAGGAACGGGCCGTAGGGCTCGGGAAGGGTGACCCGAACGGTGAAGCTGTCCACCTTCTCGAAGTGGAAGGGTTTCCCCCCCGCCATGCACAGCTCCTGGGCCGAAGGGTGGATCTTCGGGTCGTAGAGGATGCGCGACGTGAACATCACGTCGTCGGCGGTGATCGGCGCCCCGTCGGACCAGCGGGCCCCCCGGCGGAGGTGGAAGGTCCAGACCAGCCCGTCCGCGCTCCGGTCCCAGGAGGAGGCCAGGGCGGGCTCGGTTTCCTGGGTCCGGTTGTTGAAGGAGACGATCCCCTCGAAGAGCAGGTTGGTGATGTCGGTGGTCGAGGTCTCGTTGGCGATGATCGCGTTCCACGTCTTGGGGTCGGAGCGCACGCTGGCCACGTAGCGCCCCCCGTAGATCCCGGAGGCGTTCTCCTTGACCATGGCCCCCGCCGGCCGGGGAAGGGTGTCCGGACGCGCGACGCCCGCGGCCGGGGCGCCGGTCCCCTGTTCATGGGCCTTCTCGTCCCCCCTCCCGCACCCGGCGGCCCCCAGGGCGGCGGCGCCGAGCAAGAGCATCATGGCCAGGGTGAAGCGACGGGAAACGCGCATGAAGGTGTCCTCCGGACGGGGGTTCTTGGCCCTAAATCCATGGAATGAGGGGAGGTAGACGGTGGTCGAGTATAGAAAGCGGCTCGAGGGGCTGTCAACGCGGCCCGCCGGGACCTCGGATCCCCGGAGCCGAGCGCCGGGGACCTCCGGCGGCGCCCCGCCCCCGGGAAACCGCCCCGGGCCGGCCTCAATGGATGAGCCGGAAGCCGAGCCAGTCCGAGAACAGGAACCGCAGGCGGTCCAGGGCCAGGGAGATGCGGGCCATGACCGTGAAACCGTAGGAAGCCCCGAAGGAGATCATGAGGTAGTAGATCCCGAGGCGGGCGGCGCCGCCCCCCACCCCCCGGTGCTCGGCGGAGAAGAAGAAGTAGTACAGGGTGGTCACGAGTCCCAGGATCAGCACCGTGTTGGAAAGGACGCCGAGGCCCGCCATCAAGCCCGCGGTGAACCCGTGGGCGGCGGCGAGGGTGCCCCAGGAGCCGGGTTGAACCAGGGGCATCAGGTTCGAGCGGATCTGCTCGATGAGGTCGCCCTGGGCGAAGCCGATCACCGCCAGGCCGGAGTACGCCCCGACCATCACCCCGATGGCCCAGCGGGAGAGCCAGGAGATGCGCGGCACGAAGCGGGCGAACATGAACACCCCCAGGACCAGGGCCCCGATCCGGACCAGCCCGGTGGGATCCGGGGTTCCGCCGAACACCCCCGACACCCCCCGCGAGATCGGCTGGAACAGGTTCGGAACCAGCACGTTGTCGTACTGGATGCTCAGGTAGTAGCCCGAGGCCACCCCCACGAAGAGGTACTCCGCGGTCTTGTAGATCGGGTTGTCCTTGTAGAGGTAGGAGAGAATGGCCAGGGTACAGAGGGCGGCCACCCAGACCCACGGATCGCTGCTCACGTGCACGGGATCGAGCTCCTACTCTGCTTCCGGTCGGCGGCGGCGGTTCAGGTAGTAGACCAGGTTCCCCAGGATGATGAGGACGATGATGGTGACGTGGCCGAGACTCTGGGCCGACATGCCGGTGGTGGCCCAGGCCGGCCGGTCGATCAGCTGCTCGTACTCCGCGGCCCCGGCCAGCCCCCCCAGGAGTCCCGAGAGCTGTCCCGACTGGACGTAGGGGTAGTACTCGGGGGCGCTCACCGCGGTGACTCCGGCCACGATCGGAATGTCGTAGCGGCTTCGCACCTGCTGCACCCACTCCTTGGTTCCCGGGTAGCCGGCGGAGATGTTCACGATCAGCTTCACGTCCTTGAAGTTGTCGATCGACCAGCCGCCCCCGGGCTTCTTGGCGGCCAGAAGGGGCAGGCGGTCCACCGGGGTGCCGTAGTAGTCGTTCGGATAGACCCCCCGGAAGGACTTCCCGAGCTGGACCATCACGTTCTCCTTGCCCTCCTTGAACCCCAGGTTCACGAAGTCGGTGCCGTAGACCCGGTGGTAGGTCCCCTCCCCCACGTCCTTGAGCCCCCGCTCCAGGAGCGGCGCCCCCGCCGGCCACAGGGTGGCCCCCACGATCTTCACGTTCTTCCGGAAGAGCTGGTCCAGGGCGGCCACCAGCATCGGGTCGAGCTCGGGCTTGGACCCCGGATCGTAGTCGGCGGCGAAGTAGACCACGTCTCCGGGCTTCAGGTCCTCGATGGCCTTGTAGAAGCCCCGAACCGGCTCGCTCACCCGGATGGGGAGGTTCATCTTGACGAAGAGGGGGACGGAGATGGAGATCAGCATGAGCAGGAACACCCAGCGGCGGTCCAGCTTCTCGACCTTCTCCAGGAAGGTGCGCTCGGCGGCGGCCACCGGCTAGTCGCTCCCCAGGAAGTTGCGCTCGATGCCCAGGATCACCTTGAGCCCGGTGGCGATCGCCCCCAGGGCGGCCCCGATCAGGATCGCCCGCTTGGCCGCGAGCTGGGGGACGTTCATGATCCAGTCGGTGATCTGGGGGAGGCCGGTCCAGATCTTCTCCCCCAGGGGGACCCGCCCGATCATCACGATCACCGCGGCCAGCGCGAGGAGGGTGGCGTCCACCGTCCGCACCCGGAAGGCCCGGAACGCGGCCGACGCGATGTAGAAGGCCAGGAGCGCGAACATGGTGGCCTGGAGGGGAACGTACATCCGGTTGTAGACCCGGTCGAAGAGGGTGCCGTCGGTGACCCCGGTGAGGCGGAGGCTCCCGATCATCCACTCGCCCTTGGCCCCCACCGCCCACTTCAGGATGGGAAGCGCGGTGCCCATGAGCATCATCGCGGTCAGACCGAACAGCAGCACCATCGCGTAGGGCCAGTCCCGGTCCCGCCGGCTCACCTTGAGCAGGTTGATGCGGGCCACGTTGGCCACCCCCAGCACCGCGGCGAACGCGGTCATGATGATGGCCCAGTTCTGGATCTCCGTCCCCACCGGCTCGGTCAGGGGAACGAAGAAGTCGGCCACCATGAACCAGCCCACGATCATGGTGAGGAAGAGCGGCACTTCACGACGCAGCATGGGTTAGTCCAGCCTGAGGAAGTTGGTGAGGGCGTGGATCCCGAAGGTCTCGAGGAGGGTCCCCAGGACCAGGTAGGCCAGGATCACGATCTTCATGTAGTCGGTTCCCTTGAGCGTTCCCACCAGCTTGGGCTCCCGGGCCAGGTAGGCGGTGGCCGCGTAGAACTCCTCCCCGATCAGGGTGTAGTCGCACGCCACCACGAAGAAGGGGAGCTGGTGGATGTTGGCGGTGCCGGCGATCTGGATGGCCCCGGTCTGGAAGCCGGTCTCGGCCAGGATGAGGCTCTCGGCGAAGAACGAGCCCAGGAAGAGGTTCGCCGCCGGTTTCTCCCGGAGCATGATCCCGTCCACCCCGGCGGTGAAGGCGAACTGCTCCTCGGAGAGGTAGCGGATGTTGTTGGGGTTGTAGGCGTCGGGGACCCCGGCGTCGATGTAGGCCTGCTTCACCGTCTCCTCGGCCAGGGGGACCACGAAGGCGCGGGCCAACGGCACGATCAACGGGGTCTCGTACTTGGCCACGGTGCGGGCCACGTTCCCCAGGATGATCATCGAGTAGATGGTCTGGATGTTGTTGACGTCGTCGATCCCGGGGACGTAGAGGACCGGCTTCCCCATCTCGGTGGCGCGCCCCACCGCCTCCTCCACCGCGTCCAGGCCGGCGATCTTGCGGATGAAGAACTGCTTTCCCCGCTCCGCCCGGGCGATGGCCCACAGGAAGAGCGCGCCGAACAGGGCGAGCCCGACGAACACCGGGAAAAACGTGGTGTCGAAGAGCTTCTGGCGGAAGGTCTTCGGTCCGTCCTCCGAGGCCTCGGCGGCTCCCCCCCCCGAAACGGAGAGCGGGGGGGGCGCGGTTCCGAGGGCGAGGGTGTCGGTCGCGCCCAGCGCGGCCGGCGCGGTTCCGACCGGGGCGCCCGCGCTGTCCCCCGGCGCGGGTTCCGCCCGCGCTCCGGCGGCCATGACCAGCAGCGCCAGCCCCAGAACCGTGGTCCGGAGGACGGCTTGCAGCACTGTCGCGGCGCGGCCTACCGCTGCCGGGCGGCGCCGACGGCATTTGGATATCGGAGCGGTCCACATGGGGATAGACGGTTCCTCAAGGGTGTCGAAAAAGATTTCGAAACGCTAACAGAGGGCTTGCCGGGGGTCAACGAGGAAACCGGACAACGGCGGTCGGTATTACCGAAGAGAAAGGTTGTCAGGCCGCCGGCTCGCGCCGGGTGCGCCAGCGGGAGACCGTCCCCCGCCGGGGCGGGACGGCCAGGCCCATGGGGGTGGCGATCACCGTCACCACCGCCATCAGCAACCAGTAGATGATGGGGTAGAACACCGCCACGTAGAAGTAGCGGGAGAGGGTGCGGTCGTAGCGCCGCTCCAGGAGCACCCCGGCCAGGAGCTGGAGGAGGCAGGTGGTGCCGATCAGCATTCCCCACCAGGTGGGGATCGGGGAGACGCCCAGAATGGGAAGCCCGGCCGCGCGGAAAGCGATCCAGAGCGCGATGAGCCCCACCATGACGTAGGCCCAGGTGATGGACAGGACGGCCTCGATCAGGACCGGCCAGTGGCGCCGGTGGCGGCGATCCAGGAGGAGGTCGCGGTTACGATGGAGCACCTGGGCCAGGCCCTTGGCCCAGCGGATGCGCTGGCGGAAGAGGCCCCCCAGGCTCGACGGCACCTGCATCCAGACCAGGGCCCGCGGCTCGTAGCGCACGTCGTAGTGGGCGCGCTGGAGCTTCCAGGTCATGTCGATGTCCTCGGTGACCATCTCGGGGCTCATGAGCCCCACGTCGATGAGGGCGGAGCGGCGGAACGCCCCCACCACCCCGCTCATGGTGAGGATCCGTCCCCAGACCCGCTGGGACCGGCGCAGGAGGCTCACGATCGAGGCGAACTCGATGAGCTGGAGCTTGGCCAGAAAGCTGTGCCGGTTGGCCACCCGGGGGTTCCCGGTCACCGCCGCCACTCTCGGGGAGCGGAAGTGCGGCACGATCCAGCGCAACATCATGGGATCGGGATAGGCGTCGGCGTCCATGATCATCACGATCTCGCCGTTCACCAGGGGAAGGGCGTCGTTCAGGGCCATGGCCTTCCCCTCGTTGACGCGCTTTCGCACCAGGCGCACCTGTCCCCGCTCCACGTAGGGGGCCAACGCGGCCACCGTCCCGTCCGGCGAGGCGTCGTCCACCACCACGATCTCCTTGAACGGGTAGTCCAGGGCCAGGATCCCCTCCACCGTGCGGGCGATCACCCTCTCCTCGCCGTAGGCGGGCACCAGCACGGTCACCAGGGGATAGACCTCGATGTCGTAGAACCGGGGGAGGAGATGGCGCTCCCATCGCCAGTAGTAGAGGAGGGAGGTGGAAACCCAGACCAGGCTGGAGAGCACCGGATAGAACGCGAAGAAAACCAGGGCCCCCAGGTAGAGCCAGGATCCCTGAACCGCGGCGGCGGTCTCGGCCGGGCTCACCATCAAAACGCCCGGTAGATCTTCCGCCCCGAGGCGGGATCGAGATCGATCTCCACTTCCGGGGCGTTCTGGAGGGCTTCCCAGTCGGGGCCGGCCACCGGACGGCCGAGGGCGTCCCGGCTCCAGTCCGCCTGCGCCTGCGGCACCGATTTCCTCCGGAACGCGTACCGCCGGGAGAGCACCAGGTTGTGCCGGATCCAGGCCGCGGTGAGGCTCACCGACGTCAGAAGGAGGACCGCGACCACCAGGACCCCGGCCGCGCTCTCCGCCGGAGGGGTGCGGCAGAACACCTCGTACCAGAACACCCCGAACGCCACCCAGGCGGCCAGGGCCGCCAGGACGTGCATGGCGGTCCCCAGCCTCCCCGATCGGGTCAGGGGGGGGCGATAGCGCGGGTCATGTCCGCTGGTGGGGCTCACCGAGGCCGCGTCTCCCGGGTTGAATCCTTCGAGGGCGGACCTCGCCCTCTTCGGGGGTTATCGGCCGGCGGCGATCCGGTTTGAAGGACCGGAGGCGGAGGGAATCAGATGTCGAAGGGAGAGAGCCGTTCCTCGTTGGTCCGCCTTCCCCAGTACTCCTCCTCGGGGGTGCCGATGGACGGCACGGCCAGGAGGACTGCGGCCAGGTACAGGTAGAGGGCGAGCACCAGGGCGAGGGCCACCCAGGGAGGCACCGGGCCGATCCGCATGCTCCGGTAGAACGAGTACTCCCCCTCGATCACCCCGGGGTGCATGAGCAGCTTCAGCACCCAGCTCCCCAGGAGAAGCAGGAAGAGCGCCCCGTAATTGCGCCGCAGCCTCGCGCGGACCGCCTGCTGGTAGGTGATCTTGAACCGGGGGCGGAGGAGATCCTCGGCCACCAGCTTCCCCCAGTTGGCCACCGGGCTTCGAAGATCCCGGCGGAGGATCGGCCCGAAGAAGTTCTCTTCCAGCATATGCACCCGGGCGCGCCAGACGTCGAAGAACCGGAAGCGCCGGGCCTCGATGCCCAGGAAGGTGAAGACCAGGATCATGCCGGCCAGGATCCCCACGTGGGAGTGGGAGGGCTCGCCGAGGCTGAAGGTGACGAGCCCCATGACCGAGAGGATGGCCCAGTTGGTGGTGTTGTCCAGGCGCAGGCGCCACTGGGTGGCCCGGTCCAGCTCCCCCCGGTAGAAATGCACCAGGGCCGAGATGTACTCGGACCGGCTGAGCGGGGTCTCCTCGTAGGAAGGGATGGGGATCCGGGTCTTTTCGCCGGGGTACTCCCGCTCGTTCATCGATCAGCCCTCGATCATTTCCACGTTCGCGCGAGGCACGACGACCTCGTCCCCGCCGGCGAGCTTCACCCGGAGCACCCGCACCTTGGCCTCGGTCTCCAGGGCGACGAGCTCGGAAGGGAGCGCGGTCACCTGCCCCAGACGCCCGAAGTAGGGTTCGCGGATCACGCGGATGACCATGCCCACGTCGAGACCGCCCTGGAAGGTGTCCGGCGACTCCGCCTTCCCCCGGCTCTCCTCCAGGGGGACGATGATCTCCGGGCGAAGCACGCCGGCCCGGATCTGGGTGGCCCCGTTCACCGAGGCCTTCTTGCCGTTCAGACGGACCAGGAGCTCGAAGGTCTTGTCGGCCATGGTGAGCGCCCCGAACCCCTCGGTGGTGATCACGGTGAGGCCCAGGTCCTCGCTTCCGGTGATGGCCACCCCGAGGTCGTACCCCAGGAGCTTCCTCAGGTCCTCGTCGGCCATCCCCCCGGCCACGATCGCCGCCGCTCCCTGCTTGCGGGCTTCCTGGATGATGGCGTAGGTGGCCTGGGTTCCCACCACCACCACCTTCCCCTTCACGTCCCTGAGCGACTCGGGATCGGCCTGCCGGTCCGGGGCGTCCACCGCCAGGTGGAGGAGGCCCACCCCCTCTCCCCCGATCCCGAAGATACCCTGGATCAGCGCGCCGCGGGTCTCGACCACCACCCCCTCCTCGGGCATGACCTCCTTCACCGTGCCGTCCACGTAGGCCACCATCTCCACCGGGAGGGCGGGTTCGCGGAGGGTGACCTGGCCGGTGACCTCCGAGACGTTTTCGAGGGTGCCGGTGGTGTTGGCCCGGGCGGTGGACTTGAGGAGGCCGAACAGGGACTTGGCCCGGGCGATCGGCTCCCCCTCCTTCACCGACTCCCCCGGCTGCTTGAGCATGCAGCCGGCGATGTCCGCGGGGGGAACGCCGAGGATGTTGGCCACGTTGACCGTCTTCACGTTTCCCGGGAGGGCGGTTCGGGCCACCACGTCCTCGGCCCGGACCGTGTCCCCCTGCTTCGCCACCACCTCCCCCTTGAGGGGGAGGCGACGGACCTTGTCGATCACGGTGTGGCCGGTGACCCGGAGCCCCGGCGTGTATGCGTGTGCCACGTGCGCTTCCTTTCCTCGGTTCCTAGTCGGCGGCGGTCGCGGACGCGGGGTCCGCATACATGTCCACGGCCCGGTTCCAGCGGCGGAGCGCTTCCACCCGCCGCGCGCGGTCCGCGGGAAGCCGGAAGGGCCGCCGCCCCCGGGCGTCGAGCAGAATCCCCACCACCCCTCCCTTCAAGGTCCGGGTCGCGGAGCGTCCCTTCCCCTCGCCGAAGTCGAGGTGCTTCGAGGGTTCAAGATGGACCTCGGCCTCTTCCCCCACCCCCAGGGGCAGAAGCCGCAGATCGCCGTAGTCGAGGGAGTGGCTCTCCTCCCGCCCGTCGGCGAACTTGATGCGGGCGGTGAAGGCGGGCTGGCCCGCCTTCCCGTCTCCCCAGGGGGCCACGGTGGTGCCGAGGCGGATCATGCAGTCCTTCTCGAAGACCTCGGTGGCCACCGCCGGGTACCGGGTGGAGAGCACCCCGAGGTGCGGCATCATGAAGATCGAGTCCACCGCCATCTCGGTGACCCCCTCGGGGAGGAAGGCGTCGGTCATCATCAGCATGGCCTGCTGGCGCCGCGGGGCGTGGGACAGCACCCCTCCCGAGCCCACCACCAGGGCCAGGGAATCCAGGCTCACCAGGGTCTCCCCCGAGGTGGTCTGCTCGAAGGTGTCGGAGATGGTGCGCTCCTGCTGGACCCCCTTGAGCCCCACCGCCAGCGCCTTGTGCTGGGCGAAGGCCAGCCGGAGGGCCTCCCGGGCCAGGGCCTGCTCCACCATGAGCTCCTGCCGGGTCTGGGGAATGGTGGTGGGGCGAATCATCTTGTTCTTGACCCGGTTGCGGAGGTCCGCCTCCTCCAGCTCGAAGGGGACCCAGCGCATGACGTTCTCCACCCCCGCCTCGGCCAGGACGTTGGAGACCGAGTACGACATGCCGAGGTTGGCGGACACGGTGCGGTTGAAGACCTTGGAGAACACCGAGAACACGTCGGTGGTGGCCCCCCCGATGTCCACCCCCAGGACGTCGATCCCTTCCTTCTCCCCCACCGATTCGATGATCCGCCCCATGGCCGCCGGGGTCGGCATGATGGGAACCGGGGTCCAGGACATGAGCTTCTTGTAGCCCGGAGCCTGGGCCATCACGTGCTCCATGAACAGATCGTGGATGGCGTGGCGGGCGGGCATGAGGTTTTCGCGCTCCATGGTGGGACGGAGGTTGTCCACCACGCTGAGCGCGGTCTTCTCCCCCAGGATCTCCTCGATGTTCCCGCGGGCGTCGGTGTTGCCGGCGTAGATGATGGGGAGCTTGTAGCTGAGCCCCAGCCGGGCCTTGGGATCGGCGGCGGAGATGAGCTCGCCCAGCTCGACCACGTGCTTGGTCGTGCCTCCGTCCACGCCTCCGGAGAGGAGGATCATGTCGGGGCGAAGCTGGCGGATGCGCTGGATCTTCTGGTAGGGGAGCCGCCCGTCGTTGGAGGCGATCACGTCCATCACGATCGCGCCCGCCCCCAGCGCCGCCCGCTCCGCCGATTCCCCGGTCATGGTCTTCACCACCCCGGTCACCATCATCTGGAGCCCGCCGCCGGCGGAGGAGGTGGAGAGGTAGATGTCCACTCCCTTGTCCCCCACCTGGGGGGTGATGATCGTCTCGCCGTCGAGGATCTGGCGGCCGGCCAGCTCCTCCACCTCGCGGACGGAGTTCAGCACCCCCTTGGTCACGTCCTCGAAGGGCGCTTCCACCGTGGTGGGGGCCTCTCCGCGGACGATGAGGCGGTACTCGTCTCCGCGCTTCTCGATCAGGATGGCCTTGGTGGTGGTGCTGCCGCAGTCCGTGGCCAGGACGGACCGCACCTCCTTCGGCAAGGTCGGTTCGCTCAACGTTCTCTCCTCTCGGGCTTGTCCGTCTTCCTTCCCCCGCCCCCCCGCTTCGCGGTCTTGGCCGCGCGATCCTTCTCCCGCCGGGCCTCGTCCGCCGCCTCGATGCGGCGGAGAAACTCCTCCATGTTCTCCCGCTCCTCCATGATGGAGGCGAACCGGCTGTAGCTTCCCCCCTGGATCACCGCCCGCACCACCGGCTCGAAGAAGAACATCATCTGGCTCCCCACGAAGTTCAGCGGCTTCACCGACTCCAGGAAGAGCACCGCCGGAACGGCCAGCCGCCGTTCGGCGAGCCAGGCCGCCATCCGGTCCAGGAGGGCGGCGTCTTCCCCGCTGAGCCCCGGCTCGTCCTCCCGAGGCTCCGGCGGGCCGTCCCCCGGCGGCCGGCGGCCAAAGATCCCCACCGTCACTCCCCGTCCCCGCCGGGACCGAACCGGCGCACCCAGTCCAGGATCTCCTCCCGGTGTTCGCCGTAGCGAAGCATGACGCTCCGATAGGGCTCCAGGGGGTGCCGGCCCCGGAACGGGCTCAGGCTCACTCCCTTCTCCCCCACGAAGGCCTGGCGGAAGTCCCGCCACGGCCGGGCCGTGCGCTGGAAGGCGGACCGCACCTCCACCCGTTCCGGGGTGAGCCGGTAGGAGGTGGAGACGAAGAACGGCCCCACCCCGCCCACCAGGATCAGGGCGGCGAAAAGGCCGATCACCAAGCCTCCCAGCGCGAAGCTGGCGTAGATCGCCCCGGCCACCACGGCCAGCGCGGAAATCCCCTTGGCCCGTTCCGCGCGGAACGGGCGCACCCGCCACGTGAGCTCCACCTTATCGGTGGCCCTCGCCGTCACCGGGCATCCACCTGAGCTTGAGTTGCCGCGCGGCCCGCGCCTCGTCCGGGCGGGCCACCGGCGTGGTATGGGGCGCGGTCTTCACCCGCTCCGGCTCCTCCTCCGCTTCCCGGGCGATGGTCTGCATGATCTCCACGAAGCGATCCAGGGACTCCTTGGACTCGCTCTCGGTGGGCTCGATCATGAGCGCCTCCTCCACGATCAGGGGGAAGTAGGTGGTGGGGGCGTGCACCCCGAAATCCAGCAGGCGCTTCGAGATGTCGGCCGCCCGGACCCCCCGCTTCTTCTGCTTCACCGCCGAGAGCACGAACTCGTGCATGCAGGGCCCGGGATACCGGAGGGTGTAGTCCCCCCGGAGCCGGGCCAGGAGATAGTTGGCGTTCAGGATGGCCCCCCGGCTCACCGCGGAGAGCCCGGGAGCGCCGAGGCTCATGATGTAGGCCATGGCCCGCACCAGGACCCCGAAGTTTCCGAAGAAGCCGTGGACGCGGCCCACCGATTTGGGCCGGACGTACTCGAAGCGGAACCCGTTCTCGTCCTCGGTCAGGACCGGGTAGGGCAGGAACGGCCTCAGGTCCTCCCGCACCGCGATCGGCCCCGCTCCCGGCCCCCCGCCCCCGTGGGGCGTGGAAAAGGTCTTGTGGAGGTTCAGGTGCATCATGTCGAAGCCCATCTCCCCCGGCCGGCAGAGGCCCACCAGCGCGTTCATGTTGGCCCCGTCCAGGTACATGAGCCCCCCGGCCCGGTGCACGATCCCGGAGATGGCCTCGATCTCCGTCTCGAAGTTGCCGAGGGTGTTGGGGTTGGTGAGCATCATGGCCGCGGTGCGGGGCCCCACCGCCTTCTCCAGGGCCGCGAGATCCACCCGCCCCTGGGGGTTGGACTTGATTTCCACCGCCTTCATGCCGGCGATCCGCACCGAGGCCGGGTTGGTGCCGTGGGCGGAATCGGGAATCACCACCTCGTCGCGGAACTCGCCGCGGTCGGCGTGCCAGGCCCGGGCCACCAGCATCGCGGTCAGCTCCCCCTCGGCTCCCGCCGCGGGCTGGAGCGACACCGCGGGCAGCCCGGTGATCTCGGCCAGGGCGGTTTCCAGCGACTTCAGGAGTTCCAGCGCCCCCTGGCAGTCCGCTTCCGGAGTCATGGGGTGAAGGCCGGCGAAGCCGGGGAGGGCGGCCAGGCGGTCGTTGATCTTGGGGTTGTACTTCATGGTGCACGACCCCAGGGGATAGATGGCCTTGTCCACGTGATGGTTCAGCACCGAGAGGTTGGTGAAGTGGCGCACCACCTCGGGCTCGCTGACCTCGGGGAGATCGAGGGGCTTCACGCGCCCCAGGCCCTCGGGCACCCAGTGGGCGCTTCCCCGCACCGGAACGTCCAGCTCGGGGAGGATCGCTCCCCGCACCCCCGGCCGGGAGTGTTCGAAGATGAGCTTCTCAGCCACGGGCCGCCTCCTTCACCGCGTCCACCAGGGCATCCAGGTCCTCGCGGGAATGCTTTTCGGTGACGCAGACCAGGAGCAACCGGTCCGCCCCCTCCGGGCCGAGATCGGCGAACCGGCCCAGGTTCACCCCGGGAATCACCCCGCGGGACAGGCACCCGCGCACGATCTCCCGGGCCGGGCGCGGGCACTCCAGCACGAACTCGTGGAAGAACGGGGCGGCATGGCGAATCCGGAAACCGTCGAGACCGCCCAGCCGCTCCGCCGCGTAGTGCGCGCGCTCCAGGCACTGCTCGGCGGTTTCCCGCATCCCCTTCGGTCCCATCAGGGAGAGGTAGATGACCGCCCTGAGGGCCAGGAGCCCCTGGTTGGTGCAGATGTTCGAGGTCGCCCGCTCCCGGCGGATGTGCTGCTCGCGGGTCTGGAGCGTCATCACGTAGGCGCGCTTCCCGTCCCGGTCCAGGGTCTCGCCGATCAACCGGCCGGGGACGTAGCGAACGAACTCCTCCCGGGCGGTGAACAGACCGAGGGCGGGCCCGCCGAAGGAGGGCGGGGTGCCCAGGGAGATCCCCTCCCCCACCGCGAGGTCGGCTCCCATGGAGCCCGGGGTCCGATAGAGCGCGAGGGCATGGGGCTCGAAGACCTGGATGGTCCGGGCCCCGGCGGCGCGGGCCTCGGCGAAGAGATCGGTCAGGTCCTCCACGATGCCGAAGAAATTGGGCCCCTGGGCGATCACCGCCGCCGTCTCTCCCCCCAGGGCGTCCCGCACCCAGCCCCGATCGACCACCCCGTCGGGGGCGGGATCCACCGCGATGGCGATGTCCTGCCCCTGGCAGAAGGTCGTGAGGACCTGGAGATAGTGGGGGTGGAGCGGCCCCGCCACCACCAGCCGCTTCCGCTTGGTCACCGAGACCGCGAGGAGGGCGGCCTCGGCCAGCGCGGTGGCCCCGTCGTAGAGCGAGGCATTGGTGAGGTCCATCCCGGTGAGCTCGGCCATCATGGTCTGGAACTCGAAGGTGGCGATGAGGGTCCCCTGGGACACCTCGGGCTGGTACGGGGTGTAGGCGGTGTAGAACTCGGAACGGAACGACAGGTGATCCACCGCGGCGGGGACGATGTGGTCGTAGATGCCCGCGCCCAGGAACACCCGGCGCCGGTCGGTGTGCCCGTTCTTCTCGGCCAGGGCGCCGAGGCGGCGGGCCACTTCGAACTCGCTCTTGGGACCGGGAAGGTTCAGGGGTTGCCGGAGGCGGAACGCCTCCGGCACCGGGGCCAGGAGCGCCTCGAAGGAGGGGACGCCGATGGCGGCCAGCATCGCCTCCTCTTCCCCGTCGCCGCGGGGAACGTAGGGGAATCTCAACTCAGTGCCCCTCCCCCACGTGGGCGGCGTAGGCGTCGGCGTCCATGAGCTTGTCCAGCTCGGAGGGGTCGGCCACCTCGATCTTGAGCATCCATCCGTCCCCGTAGGGGGACTTGTTGATGTCCTCGGGGCTGTCGTTCAGGGCGGCGTTCACCTCGATCACCTTCCCCGACACCGGGGACATGAGATCGCTCACCGTCTTCACCGCCTCGATGGTGCCGAACACCCCGCCCTGCTCGACCTCGGTGTCGGCCCCGGGAAGCTCCACGAACACGATGTCCCCCAGCTCGCCCTGGGCGTAGTCGGTGATCCCCATCACCGCGGTCTTCCCCTCCAGCCGCACCCACTCGTGGTCCACGGTGTACTTCAGATTCTTGGGCGTCTCCATGCCGTCCTCCTCTTCCTCTCGGTCCTTGGGGTCACGCCGTCTTGCGGGGGGCCTTGCGGCTCCCGCGGGTATAAAAGGGCAGGGGGGTCACCGCGGCGACCTCGCTCCGGCCGCGCAGGTCGATGGCCACGCCGGTCCCCGGCGCGGCGTGGGCGGCGTCGACGTAGCCCATGGCCAGCCCCCGCCCCAGCGAGGGGGCGAAGGAGCCGCTGGTCACCACGCCGGCGGGGCGGTCTTCCGCGCGGATCGCATACCCCCTGCGGGGGATCACCTTCTCGCCGGCCGGAGTGAGGCCCACCAGGCGGCGCGGGATCCCCGAACTCTTCTGGGCGAGGAGCGCCCCCTTCCCGATGAAGTCGTCCTTGGCCGTCTTGACCGTCCACCCCAGCCCCGCCTCCAGGGGCGAGGTGGTGTCGTCGATGTCGTTTCCGTAGAGGCAGTAGCCCATCTCGAAACGCAGGGTGTCGCGGGCGGCCAGCCCCACCGGGGTGATCCCCGCCGTTCGGCCCTCGTCGAGGAGCCGGTCCCAGAGCTCCGGAGCCCGGGAGTCGCTCACGTAGAGCTCGAACCCGTCCTCGCCGGTATACCCGGTCCGCGAGATCAGGACGCCGATCCCGGCCACCTCCCCCGCCCGCGCGGTGTAGGTGTCCATGGCGGGCAGGTCGGTGGCGGTGAGCCGGGAAAGGAACGCCTCCGTCCCCGGCCCCTGCACCGCGATGAGCGAGGTCTCGTCGGATTCGTTCCGAAACGCCACCGAGCGCGGCAGGCGCTCGCGCACCCAGGCCTCGTCCTTGGCCAGGTTCGCCGCGTTCACCACCAGGAGCACCGAATCGGGGAGGTGGTAGACGATCAGGTCGTCCACGATCCCCCCGTCCTCCCGGCACATCGGGGAGTACACCGCCTGGCCGGTCGCGGTGCCGGCGACGCGGTTGGTGACCAGGCGGTCCGCCGCGGCCAGCGCCTCGGGTCCGGTGAGCCGGAACTCCCCCATGTGGGAGAGATCGAAGATCCCGAGGCCCCCGCGCACCGCCTCGTGCTCGGCGATCTGACCCGAGTACTGGAGCGGCATCAGATACCCCGCGAAGGGGACCATCCGGGCCCCCAGCTCCCGGTGGCGCGCGTAGAGGGCGGTCTGTTTCCCGTCGGTGGCTGCCATGATCCTTCTCCTCCCGATCCCGGCTCCGCGCCGGCCGGGCCGCCCGCAACACCGGGGCGTTCCCGGCCGCCGACCCCGGCAACCGCGCCCCTCGCGTCAACTTGCGCGCTCGGGGGGCCCAAAGCCCGTGAAGTCTATCACAGGGCTTTCGCCCCCGATCGCGGTCCTTCCGCGAGGAAACCCGCCCCGGCCGCCTCCGCGAGCGGCGCCGCCGGGGCGGTTCGACTCCGGCCGGGCGGGATTACCCCCGCTTCTTCTTCGCCGCCTTCTTCCGCGCCCGCGGCTTCACCCCGCCGACCTTCGGCTCGGGAGCCTGGAACGCTCCCGGCAGATCCCTGGGAAGGCTTCGGAGCGAGGTCCGCGGCCCCGGCGACGGACCGGTCCCCTTGGGCTTCTTCCAGTTGGTCAGAAGCTCGGCCAGAATCCGGACTCCGGCCCCGGTTCCCCCGGTGGTCATGTACGGCTTCGGCGGCGG
The DNA here is from genome assembly GCA_964424285.1 of uncultured bacterium. GTDB lineage: Bacteria > Eisenbacteria > RBG-16-71-46 > JABDJR01 > JABDJR01 > CAVSKL01. The sequence goes on along the minus strand of CAYRIJ010000002.1, from coordinate 8,107 downwards.
GTTCCACGCCACCCCGGCGATGTCGATGTGAGCCCACCGGTAGGCGTTGGTGAAGGCGCCGAGGAAGGCGCCGGCGGTGATCGCCCCCGCTTCGCGGCCGGCGGTGTTCTTGATGTCGGCCACGTCGCTCTTCACCATCTCGCGGTACTCGGACCACAGGGGGAGCGGCCAGGCGCGCTCGCCGGCGGAACTCGAGGCGCCGTGCACCGCGTCGAGGAGCCACTCGTCGTTCCCCATGAGGCCGGCGGCATGGCTCCCCAGGGCGATCACGCAGGCCCCGGTCAAGGTGGCCAGGTCGACCACCGCGTCCGGCTGGTAGCGCTCGGCGTAGGCCAGGGCGTCGGCCAGGACCAGCCGCCCCTCGGCGTCGGTGTTCTTCACCTCGATGGTGACCCCGGCCAGGGAGGTCAGCACGTCCCCCGGCTTGTAGGCGTCGCCGTCGGGGAGGTTGTTGGTCGAGGCCACCAGCCCCACCACCTTGAGCGGCACCCGGGTCTCGGCGGCGAACCGCATGGCGCCGATCACCGCCGCCGCTCCGCCCATGTCGAACTTCATGAGCTCCATGTCCGCCCCGGGCTTCAGGCTGATCCCCCCGGAGTCGAAGGTGATCCCCTTCCCCACCAGGCAGACCGTGCCCCGGGGGCTCTTGCCCTCGTACTCCATGATGATGAACTTCGGAGGCTCCTTGGCCCCGCGGGCCACCCCCATGAACGCCCCCATCCCCATCTTCTCGCAGTCCGCCCGCTCGAGCACCTTCACCTTGAAGCCGTACTTCCGCCCGAGCTGGCGGGCGGTGTCCGCCAGGTGGGTCGGGGTGCAGAAGTTGCCCGGACCGTTGGCCAGCTCGCGGGCCTGGTTGGCCGAGCCGGCCACCGCGCTCCCGTGGGCGATTCCCGCCTGAATCGACTTGAGGCTACCCTTCCTGCCCTCGAGAACGGTGAGCTCCTTGAGCGCAAGGGGCTCGGCCCGTCCGTCGCGGAACCAGTTGTCGTAGCGATAGGCTCCGAGCAGGAATCCCTCGGCCAGACCCCGGGCCAGCTCGCGAACCGGCTTCCCGGACCCGCCGCCGTGAACCACGGTGGCCGCCCGCTCCACCTTCAGCCGGCGCAGGGCGCCGGCCAGGACGCCGCCCACCCGCCGGGCCGCCTCGGTGTCGAACGCGTCCTTGGCCCCCAGCCCCAGGAGGATCACCCGCTCGGGCACGCCCTTCCCCTTGTCCTTCGGGTAGAGGACCAGGACCTCCTCCAGCTTTCCCTTGAAGTCCCCGGATTCCAGCGCGCGGGTGATGACTCCGCCCGTCGCCTCGTCCACGGCCTTGGTGGCCCCGCCCGGTGTGGTCACCCCGTCGAAGAGATTGACCGCCACCGCCGGTCCCCCGACCGAGGCGATATCCCCCTGCCTCACGCTGAGCTTCACGTCGACTTCCATGGCTCCTCCTTACCTCCCGCTCGCCAGGCCCCTCGCCGCGACGTGGTCGCGGGGCGGCTTGCGGTCCTTGATCCCCAGTACTTCCTTGAGCGCCTGCCCGGTATAGGAACCGCGGCTGGCCGCCACCTCCTCCGGCGACCCGACGGCCACCACGCGTCCCCCCTCATCGCCCCCCTCGGGGCCCAGATCGATCAGATGATCCGCGGTCTTCACCACGTCGAGATTGTGCTCGATCACCACCACGGTGTTGCCCCGGTCCACCAGCTGGTTCAGGACCGCCAGCAGCTGCTCCACGTCGTGGATGTGGAGGCCGGTGGTGGGCTCGTCAAGAATGTAGAAGGTCCGCCCGGTGGCCACCTTGGCCAGTTCCGAGGAGAGCTTCATGCGCTGGGCCTCGCCCCCGGAGAGGGTGGTGGCGG
>CAYRIJ010000002.1:0-6250 GCA_964424285.1 uncultured bacterium | reverse complement strand
GCGGGCTGGCCGAGATGGATGTAGCCGAGCCCCACCCCCTGGAGCACGTCCAGCCGGCGGCGGATGGTGGGGATGGTGCCCAGGAACTCGAGCGCCTCGTCCACGGTCATCTCGAGCACGTCGTCGATGTTCTTCCCCTTGTAGGTCACCTCGAGGGTTTCGCGGTTGTACCGGCGCCCCTGGCAGACGTCGCACTTGACGTAGACGTCGGGGAGGAAGTGCATCTCGATCTTCACCACGCCGTCCCCGGAGCAGGCCTCGCACCGTCCCCCCTTGACGTTGAAGGAGAAGCGCCCCGGCTTGTAGCCCCGCACCTTGGACTCGGGAAGCTCGGAGAAGAGGCTCCGGATCTCGGTGAACACCCCGGTGTAGGTGGCGGGGTTGGAGCGCGGGGTGCGCCCGATCGGGGACTGGTCGATGTTGACCACCTTGTCCAGGTGCTCCAGCCCCGCGATCCCGCGGTGGCGGCCCGGGGTATCGGCGGCGCCGTAGAAGTGCCGGGCCAGTCCCTTGTGCAGGATGTCGTTCACCAGGGTGCTCTTTCCCGAGCCGCTCACCCCGGTCACGCAGGTGAAGACCCCCAGGGGGAACCGCACCTCGATCTTCTTCAGGTTGTTCTCCGCGGCCTCGTGCACCACCAGCGCCTTGCCGTTCCCCTTCCTCCGCGCGGTGGGGACGGGGATGGCGTCCCGGCCCGACAGGTAGCGGCCGGTGAGGGACGTGGGGTGCGCCTCGATCTCCGCCGGGGGGCCCGAGGCCACCACCGTGCCGCCCAGCTTTCCCGCCCCCGGCCCCAGGTCCACGATCCAGTCCGCCGAGCGCATGGTGTCGAGGTCGTGCTCCACCACCAGCACCGTGTTCCCCAGGTCGCGCATGGCGGTGAGCGTCCGGAGCAGCCGCTGGTTGTCGCGGTGGTGGAGGCCGATCGAGGGCTCGTCGAGCACGTAGAGGACCCCCATGAGCCGCGACCCCACCTGGGTGGCCAGCCGGATCCGCTGGGCCTCCCCCCCGGACAGGGTGCCCGCGGAACGGTCCAGGGTGAGGTAGTCCAGACCCACGTCGGCCATGAACTGGAGCCGCTGGCGGATCTCCTTCAGCACCTGGGCGCCGATGGCGCGCTCCCGCGGGGTGAGGTCGAGCGCGTCCACCCACTCCACCGCGGTCTTGACCGAGAGGGCCGCCGTCCCGGCGATGTTCGCGCCGTGCACCTGCACGGCCAGGGACTCCGGGCGGAGCCGGGTCCCGCCGCAGGCCTGGCAGGCGGTGATCCCCATGAAGCTCTGGACGTGGTCCCGCACCTTGGCGCTGGACGAGTTCCGGTAGCGCCGCATCAGGTTGGGGATGACCCCTTCCCACTCCTTCTTGTACTTGACCGCGAAGCGGGAGTCCTTGTAGACGACGTCCAGCTCCTTCCCCCCCGCGCCGTAGAGGATCACCTTGCGCAGGCGCGCCGGGAGCTTCTTCCAGGGGGTCTTGAGGTCGAACTTGTAGGCCTTGCTCAGGGCTTTCATCTGGGCCCCGAGCCAGGAGTTGTCCACCCGGCTTCCGTAGGGGACGATGGCCTCGGCGGCGATGGAAAGGCTCGGATCGGGGACGACCCGCTCCGGGTCGATCTCCATGCGGGTGCCGAGGCCGTCGCACTCCGGACAGGCCCCGTAGGGGGAGTTGAAGGAGAACATGCGGGGCTCGAGGTCGGCGTAGGAGATCCCGCACACCACGCAGGTGGCGTGCTCGTTCAGGACCCGGTCCTCCTCCCCCTCCACCACCACCGTCACCAGCCCCCCCGAGAGACCCAGGGCGGTCTCCAGGGAATCGGCCAGCCGCTGGCGGGCGCCGGGGGCGGGCTTCAGGCGATCCACCACGATCTCGATGGTGTGCTTCCGCTTCTTGTCCAGCTTGGGGGACCGGTCCAGCTCGCTCCACGCCCCGTCGATCCGGACCCGGAGGAAACCCTCGCGCTTCATCTCGGCCAGCTCCGCCCGGTACTCCCCCTTCCGGCCCCGCACGATGGGGGCCAGGATCTGGGTGCGCTTCCCCTTGGCCGAGGCCAGGATGAGGTCGGTCATCTCCTGCACGGTCTGTCGCGAGATGGGGCGGCCGCACTTCACGCAGTGCTGCTTCCCGATCCGGGCGAAGAGAAGGCGCAGGTAGTCGTAGATCTCGGTGGCGGTGGCCACGGTGGAGCGCGGGTTCCGGGCCGCGGTGCGCTGCTCGATGGAGATGGCCGGCGAGAGCCCGTCGATGTGATCGACGTCGGGCTTCTCCATCTGGCCGAGGAACTGGCGAGCGTAGGCGGACAGGCTCTCCACGTAGCGCCGCTGGCCCTCGGCGTAGATGGTGTCGAAGGCCAGGCTCGACTTGCCCGAGCCGGATACCCCGGTGATCACCACCAGCCGGTCCCGGGGGATCTCGAGGCTCAGGTTCTTGAGGTTGTGCTCGCGGGCGCCGCGAACCGAGATATGCTGCATGAGGACGATTCGACCATCCACTTCGAGGACCGGCGCGCTCCCTCCGGGAGCCGGGCGGCGAAACCGCGGCGAGGGGAGGCCGCGGAGGCCGTGCGCCGGAAGCTCGACCCAGGGGGCGTCCAGGCCGCCCCCGAGGGGGCGCGCCGGGGGCCCGGCAAAAAAAGGAGGCGCGTGGATGGACGAGTCCGTGCGTTCCACCGGCGGCGCGGCCGGCGCGCCTCCCCGGACCTCCCCGTACCCCACGTCCTACCCCTCCCGCACGGACGGATCGCCGCCGCTCCGGCGCCGTCGCGACATCTTCGGAAAGCAATAGAGGTTAGGGCGCGCGCGGCACCGTGTCAAGGAAGGGAGGACGTCTCCCGGGCCCGCCGGCGGGGTCCCGCGCCCGCGGCGCCCTCCGGCGGCCCCGGGCGGCGCGAGCGGGAGGTTCCGGCCCGCCGCTCACTCGTACCGGAGCGCCTCCACCGGGTCCAGCCGCGCCGCCCGCACCGCGGGCCAGATGCCGAAGAAGAGCCCCACCCCCACCGAGACGGAGATCGCGGCGACGTAGGCCCAGATCGGGACGTAGGCGGGAAGCGGGGTGAGGAGGTCCACCAGCTTCCCGATCCCGAGCCCCAGGAGGATCCCGATGATCCCCCCCGCCCCGGTCAACACCGTGGCCTCGGCCAGGAACTGGTTCAGGATCTGGCGGCGGGTGGCGCCGAGGGCCTTGCGGATCCCGATCTCCCGGGTCCGCTCGGTCACCGACACCAGCATGATGTTCATGACCCCGATCCCCCCCACCAGGAGGGCGACCGAGGCGATGGCCAGCACCACCACGAAGAAGGCGCCGGTGATCTGGTTGTACAGGGAGAGCAGGTTCTCCTGGGTGACCAGGGCGAAGTCGTTGGGGTCCTGGGGACGGAGGCCGCGGGTGCGCCGGAGCGACTCGGTCACCTGCTCCAGGGCCGCCGGAACCAGCTCGGGTTGCTGGGGGCGGAAGGAGATCTGGAGCCGCATGCGAGGCTCCCCGAAGAACCGCTTGAGGGCGTCCTTGGGGATGATCACCTGGTTGTCGAGGCTCTGGCCCACGAACTTTCCGCGGGAGGCCAGGAGCCCGGTGACCTCGAACTTCTGGTTCCCGATCTGGAGGGGCTGCCCCACCGGGTCCACCCCGCCGTAGAGCTGCTCGACCACGTCGGACCCCACCAGGGCGACGCGCGCCCCGCTCTGGATCTCGTTCTCGGTGAAGGGGCGCCCGTCGGACAGGTCCCGGGCCTGCACCATGAGGTAGTAGGAGTCGATCCCCGTCACGTCGGTGAGCCGGGTGTCCGTCCCCCCGTAGCGGAGGCGTTGCCGGGTAGAGTACCCCTCGGTGACCGCCAGCACCGCGGGACAGGTCTCCCGGATCCCCTCCGCGTCCTGGTGGTCGAAGTCCTTCCGCTTCCGGAGGGAGTCGGGGAGTTCCCCCACGAACACCCCGGGGTCGAAGCGCATGACGCGGATGGTGTCGGACCCGAGGGCGGCGAGCTGATTCTTCATGGAGCGGTTCAGCCCCTCCACCAGGCTCACCATGCCCACCACCGAGGTGATCCCGATCACGATCCCCAGCACGGTGAGCCCGCCCCGCATCTTGTGGGCGGTGAGGCTGGCCAGCGCCAGCTTCACGATCTCCGCTTCGCTGCCGGTGCGTTTCCAGAACTTCATCGTCGCGTCCTACTCGTAACGGAGCGCGGTCACCGGGTCGAGCCGGGAGGCCCGCATGGCCGGGAAGATGCCGAAGAAGATCCCCACCGCTCCCGACACCCCGAACCCGAGCGCGGTGGCCTCGGGAGTGATGCGGGCGGGGAAACCGGTGGCCGCGGACACGACGAGGCTCAGCGTGAACCCGATGAGGATGCCCACCATCCCGCCGGTCAGGGTGACCACCATGGACTCCATGAGGAACTGGTTCAGGATGTCCCGCCGGCGCGCCCCCACCGACTTGCGCACCCCGATCTCCCGCGTCCGTTCGGTGACCGAGACCAGCATGATGTTCATGATCACGATCCCCCCCACCACCAGGGAGATGCTCCCCACCCCCACCAGCACCGCGAAGATGCCGCCGGTGAGGCTCCGGTAGAGATCCATGAGGGCGTCCGAGGAGTAGACCTCGAAGTTGTCCTTGTCCTGGGGACGGAGCCCGCGCACCGAGCGCAGGATCCAGCGCACCTCGGCCTGGGCCTCCTCGGTGGGAACCCCGTTCGCGGGCTGGGCGAGGATGGTGAAGAAGCTCTTGTCCCGGAACCAGCCCATGAGCTCGGTGAGGGGGATGGCCACGAAGTTGTCCGTGCTCTGGCCGAAGATCTTCCCCCGCTCCCCGAACACCCCGATCACCTGGTAACGGCGGCTGCCCACCCGGATGTCCTGGCCCACCGCCGCCCCGGCCGGGAAGAGCTCCCGGGCCACCTCGCTCCCCAGGATGGCCACGTTCCGCCGGGTCCGGAGATCGGTGTCGCGGAGCGCCCGTCCCTCCACCAGGGGGTAGGGATCGAAGAACGGGGAGTCGGGGGTGAGGCCGATGATGCCGATGCCGCTGAGCTTGCGGTTCCCGTGCTTCACCCGGGCGCTGGTCTGGAGCACCGCCCCCACCGACTTCAGGGATTCGTTCCGCTCCACCACCGCCTCGTACTGGCGCACGTCGAGGTCCGGCCGCTTCAGGCGGTTGAGGAAGTCCTCCTCGTTGAAGGCCAGCCCGATCTTGTCCACCTGGAAGAGGTTGGCCCCCTGGATCAGGATCTTGTCCGAGACGTAGTGGTTCAACCCCTGGATCAGGCTCACCAGGGTGATCACGGTGATCACCCCCATGATGTGGCCGAGCAGGGTGAGAAAGGTCCGGAGCTTGTGGGACCACAGGGATCCCGCGCCCAGCTTGAGCCCTTCCCACAGGAGCCGCATCACGAGGCCCCGTCGGAGGTGTCGCTCTCGATCCGGCCGTCGCGCAGGCGGATCCGGCGCCGGGCGTGGGCGGCGATATCCTCTTCATGGGTGACCAGGATCACCGTGTTCCCCTCGGCGGAGATCCGGTCGAAGGCGATCATGATCTCGGTGGAGGTCCTCGAATCGAGGTTTCCGGTGGGTTCGTCGGCGAGGATGAGCGACGGATCGTTGACCAGGGCCCGGGCGATGGCCACCCGCTGGCGCTGCCCGCCCGAGAGCTCGTTGGGGCGGTGGTGGGCCCGGTCGGCGAGCCCCACCAGGTCGAGGGCCTTGCGCACCCGCTCCTTGCGCTCGGGACCGGGGATTCCCGCGTAGATGAGGGGCAGTTCCACGTTGTGGAAGGCGTCCGAGCGGGCGAGGAGGTTGAAGGTCTGGAACACGAACCCGATCCGCCGGTTCCGGATGGCGGCCAGCTCGTCGTCGTTGAGATCGGAGACCCGCTCCCCGTCCAGGACGTAGCCGCCGCTGCTGGGGGTGTCCAAGCAGCCGAGGATATTCATGAGGGTCGACTTGCCGCTCCCCGACGCGCCCATGATCGCCGCGTATTCGCCTTCGGCGATCCGTAGATCCACTCCGTCCAGGGCGCGCACCTCCACCTCGCCCATCTGGTAGACCTTGGTCAGGTCGTCGATCTCGATCAGCACTAGTTCTAGTCTTTCTCGCCCGTCCGTCCCGAGGTTTCCTTGATCCGCGTGCCCTGCTTGAGGTCCCGAAGGATGGTGTAGGGCCCGCTCACCACCCGGTCCCCTTCCTTCAGGTCGCCGGCCACCTCGATGCGAACGTCGTCGGCGATGCCGGAGGTGACGGGGACGAACTCCGCCTTG
>CAYRIJ010000001.1:0-57914 GCA_964424285.1 uncultured bacterium | reverse complement strand
CAAGAATCAAACAATTAAACTAAACAAACCTATTCAGATAAAAATCCATGAAACAACGGAGTTACGTTTTGATGAATGAGGAAAGATCGATATGGTCCAGGACTGAGGATGGCAGTGAGTCAATCCCACACACCACGTGAACCCGTTCTGCAAGCAGACCCTGGGCGAACCAGAACCGCGCGAGGCGGGACTTCAGCTGGCCGGGTAAGCCCACCGACAACTCCCACAGCGAGGCGTTCAATGGGACCGTCTTCGGCACTCGTGCCCCCAGCCCGCTATCGACCGTCGTGTACACGCAAACGACGAAGATCTCCATGCCGGCGCTCGTGGGTTGCCTTGCTGAGGCCCACGCCCGCGCCCTCATGGCGCCCAGAGACCATCTCAGTAGGGCTGCCCGGTGAGCGGCGTCGTTGGGGGGAGTCTCGTCCCCCTCACCGCACCCGCAGCGGATCCGGCGTGAACGAGAGCACGAAGAACGCCAACGACGCGATCCCCAGCCAGAGACGCGCCCGCCCGAGGGGCGCGCGGTCGTTCGCGGTGGGAGGGTGCCGGAGCCCGATCAGAAAGACCAGGACCACCATCAACGTCCAGGCCGGGTTCACGAAGATCGCGGTGGCCACGAACCCCAGCGCCACCACGATGGCCACCAGGTGGCTCTTCTTCCCCAGCAACGCGTAGAGCACGTGGCCGCCGTCGAGCTGCCCGATCGGGAGCAGGTTCAGGGCGGTCACGAAGAGGCCCGCCCAGCCCGCGAAGGCGATGGGGTGGAGAAGGACGTCGTATCCCGGGGGAAGCGGCCCCACCACCAGCCGCGACAGGGCCGCGAAGAGGAGCGAGTCGCCGAGCTGGATGTTCGGGCCGGTGAGGCCGGCGACGGCCACCACCTGGGAGTGGGCCAGTCCCCAGAACGTGGCGGGAAGGGCGATCAGGAGCCCGGCCAGGGGGCCGGTCACCCCGATGTCGAAGAGCACCTTCCGGTCCGCCCCCAGGTTGTTCATCCGGATCACCGCCCCCATGGTCCCGAACGGGGGGAGGGGAACGGGGATGAAGTACGGGAGGGTGGCGGGGACCCGGTAGCGGCGGGCCTGGAGGTAGTGCCCCATCTCGTGACAGAAGAGGATGGACATGAGCACGGCGGCGTAGGCCGGCCCTCCCACCAGGGTGGTGCTGGCGCAGGTCAGGACGAAGAGCAGGACGTTGAACCGCCACGAACGCAGGAACGCCTTCATCGGTCTCCTCGGAATGGGATCGGAACCGCCCGGGATACCGGCGGGAGTCGAATCATATGCCGCCCGGCCGCCCGGCCGGACCCAAAAAATCCCGGCGCCCCCTGAGGAGCGCCGGGACGTTTCCGCATCGGTCGGGAGAGGATCAGCCCTTGGCCGCTTCCTTCTCCTTGCTCTCGAGGTTCTTGAAGAACGCCTGGAGCTTCTCGATATTCTGCTCGTCCTTGGTGGCCACCACGGCCGTGGCGCCGTCGGTGGTGTTCTCGATGGTCACCTCGGCGCCGGCGAAGGCGTCGACGCCCTCCTTGCAGCCGTTGCAGGCCTCGGACTCCATGTTGGCCCGCGAGTAGGAGCAGTGGGCCGGGGCGTTCATGAGGGCATAGGCCTTGGACGCCACCGCCTGGGCCATGACCACGTCGTCCTTGTCGGTGGCGGTGAACACCACCATGACCCCGTTCTTGGTGTCGACGGTGGAGAACCGGACCTTGTCGGCGCTGGCGCCGAGTTCCTTGGTGAAGGCGCAGAAGGGGCAGGCCGAGGCGTGGTCGGCGTGGGCGCTGCAGGAGCCCTGCCCGGCGCAGGCCGCCTTTTCGGCGGCGGTGCAGGTCGCGGCCTTGGCCGCGGTGCAGGACGCGGCCTGGGCGGCCGAACAACCGGAGCCGGCGGTGGAGGCCTTCTGGACCGAGGCCTTGCCGGTGCAGGATGACGCGGAGGCGGAATTCTTGTCGCAGTTGGAGCCGGCGTAGACCGCGCCGGCCAGGGCGACGGTCAGGCCGAGGGCGAAGAGCAAACGAAAGACGCGCATGGAGATCCTCCTCGGGGAGCGGGAAAGGACACCGAATGGATTGTGCAGGCGTTCGACCCCCTGGGACGGGTCTGGACCCAGTATAGGGCACCGGACGCAGGATACCCAAGTCAAGTTGTCGGGTTTTCCGGCGCGCCCTTGAATGTCCTTACACTTCAATCGGTTCGAGTATTCCCCGGAAATTCGAGGCCCCGAAGGGGCGCCGACCGGGGCAGGAACCCGACAATGCCCTGTCCAGTAATCGATTAGAGGATGAAGGACACCTTTCCCCCGTCCACCCGGAGCGCGGTCCCGGTGATGTAGGCGGCGGGCTCCGAGCAGAGAAAGGCCACCGCCGCTCCCAGTTCCTCGGGGCGGCCCAGCCGCCCGGCCGGGGCCAGCCGGCCCATGTCCTCCAGCTCCTCTTCCGGGCTCCGGCCGGTCTCGCCGGCCCGGTAGCGGGCCAGCTCCCCGAGCCGCTGGGTGGCGATCAGGCCCGGGCAGACGATGTTCACGGTGATGCCCCGGGCCGCGACCTCCGCGGCCAGGGCCTTGGAGAAGCCGGCCACCGCCGGGCGGACCGAGGAGGAGAGAAAGAGCCCCACCGAGGGTTCGGGAACGGTGCTCGAGGTGATGTGGACGATCCTCCCCCACCCCGCTTCCTTCATGGAGGGAAGCGCCGCCTTGGAGAGACGCACCGCGCTCATGAAGCTGAGCTGGACCGCCTCCTCGACGTCCTGGACGTCGAAGCGCTCGAAGGGGCCGGGGGGCGGTCCCCCCGCGTTGGTGACCAGGATCGCGGGGGGACCGAAGGCCTCGCGCGCGGCCTCCACGAACCGGCCGCCGGCGTCGGGGTCGCGCACGTCGAGCACGACGGCGTGGGTCTCGCCCCCGGTCTCCCGATGGACGCGGGCGGCGGCTTCGCTGATGCGGTCCCGGTCCCGGGAGGCCATCACCACCCGCGCGCCTTCGCCGGCCAGGGCGGAGGCCACCGCGTAGCCCAGTCCCATCGACGCGCCGGCCACCAGCGCGGTCTTTCCTTCCAGTCCGAGATCCATGACATCCTCCGTTCGAGTCGGCCCGCCCCGGTCGCCGGAGCGGGATCGGGGGGCTAGCGGTCCCCGCCGCGGAGCCGCGCGAGATCGCGCCCGGTCACCCCCAGGAGATAGAGCAACCCGGTCAAGTCGTTCCGCTGAATGGCCCCATCGGCGGAGCGGCGGGTGATCTCGTGGGCCCGGAACGCGATCCCCAGGCCCGCGGCCTGGAGCATGGGGATGTCGTTGGCCCCGTCCCCCACCCCCACCACCTGCTCCAGGGGCACGCCCTCGCGGGCGGCGATCCCGGCCAGGCGCGCCGCCTTCCCCACCGCGTCCACGATCGGACCCTCGAGTTCCCCGGTGACCACGCCGTCCCGGATCACCAGGGTATTGGCGAAGGCGTGATCGAAGCCGAGGCGGGCGCGGAGAGCTTCGACGAAGTAGGTGAAGCCCCCGCTCACGATGCCCAGCCGGTAGCCCAGGCGCTTGAGGACCGCGGTCGCCTCGGCCGCGCCGGGGGTGAGGGGGAGCGAGGCGGCGACCTCCTCGAGCGCGGCCTGGGGCAGTCCGCGGAGGAGGGCCACCCGCCGGCGGAGCGAGGTCTCGAAATCCATCCGCCCCTCCATGGCCTCGTGGGTGATGCGGGAGACCTCCCCGGCCACTCCGGCGCGCCCGGCCAGGAGATCGATCACCTCCGCGGCCACCAGGGTCGAGTCCATGTCGAACACCACCACCCGCCGGGTGGTGCGAAAGACGTCCTCGCGGGCCAGGGCGACGTCGACGGCCAGGCGCTCCCCCAGGGCGAAGAGGTCGGCCCGAAGGGCGGCGGGCTCGTCCACCGAGGTCACGTCGAGCACGAACTCCCCCGCCCGGAGATCCTCTTCGGCCAGCCGGCGGATGGAGACGATGTTGGCCCGGTGGGCGGCGGCGGTCGAGGCCACCTCGGCCACCAGCCGGGTGGAGGGGCGCTCCGAAACCACCGTGGCCACCATCCGCTCGGTTTCGTTCCGCAGGCGGATCCGGTCGGCGTCGATGCCCCGCCCGTCCGCCGCCAACCCCAGGGCCGAGGCCTCGGGGATCACGTCCCGAGCCAGCCGGGAGGATTTGAGGGGATCCCCCCCCAGATCGAGCAGAAAGGAAAGGGCGAGAACGTCGTGGAGGCTGGCCTGCTCGATGTCCACGATCTCGATCTCCGCCCGGTCGAGGGCGGCGGCCAGCGCGGCCAGGAGACCGGGGCGGTCGCGACCGGAGACGGAGAGGAGGTAGGGCTCGACCAGGGCGCGCATGCGGGGATCAAAGCACCGGGGTTCGGGGAAGCGCAACCGGTTCCCGCAACCGGCGCCACGCCCGCCCGGTTCCGGCGCCGCTCAGCGGACCCGGATCCGGAAGCCGTCGTCGGCGGCGCCGGCGGTACCTCCCCAGAGGGCGCCCAGAACCGCCCCCGCCGCGGTCATGCGGAGCGCGTCCTCCTCGCTCCAGAGGCCCAGGATGTGGCCCAGACCGCCGAGCCAGAGCCCGGCGTTGGCGCCTCGGTCCGCGCCGTAGGCCGCGGTCCCGAAGCGGGAGAGACGGACCGTCGCCGGCGGCGGAAGGAGGCCGCCGGTGCGCGGCGCGAGGGAGCCGGCAGCGGGGGCGGGGGGGCCAAGACCCGGGAAGATGAGCTTCACGTCGCGCCGGGTGAGGGAACGGCGTCCTCCCGGGCCGGCGGGGGCGGAGCGGTGGGCCTCGACCCGCACGGTGTCGGGGGCCTCCAATATCGGGAGCCCACGGAGCGGAGCGGGCACGGCGAGGGAATCCGCGACCGCGGGCCGGAACGGAACCGGCGGGGCCCCGGACGTCTCCCCCGCGAGGAGGATCAGAAGCAATACGACGCTTTGCGCAATCCGCTTCATCGGAGCGGCTCCCCCGGCCCGGAGTCCTCGTGGCCGGCCCCGGGGAGACCCGGCGCCGGCTTCGGAACCACTCTACTCCAGCTTCACCAGCTTCCGCACCTCCCGCCGGTCCGGGGTCTGGAGCACGTAGAAGTAGATCCCATGGCTCACCGCGGCGCCGGTGTCCGAGCCGCCGTCCCAGAGGATCTCGTGGTAGCCGCCGGAGAGGCTTCCCGAGGCCACCGTCTTCACCCGCCTCCCGGAGATGTCGTAGATCGTGAGGGTGACCGGGGAATCGGCGGGGAGGTAGAACGCGAAGGTCGCCCCCGTCGCGCCCATGGGATTGGGCCGGCTCTGGAGCAGCACCGCATGGGTGATCCCCGCGAACGCGCCCGGGACGGCGGTGCTCGCGACCAGGGAGAAGGTGCTGTCGCTCATGGCCGAGGCGGTGTTTCCGGCGGCGTCCCAGGCCTCGACCCGCACCCGGCAGGAATCGCTGGCCGTGGCCGGGGTGGCCCAGGGATAGGGGAAGCCGACCGCGCCGCAGGCGATCGGGGTCCAGCTCCCGCCGTCGTCGAGGGTGTAGGAGACGCAGACCGAGTCCACCCCCACGTTGTCCCCCACCGCGGCCTGGATGTTCAGCACGTCGCCGGCGTTCACCAGCTCGCCGCCGACCGGATAGGAGATCGCCACCGCGGGCTGATCGTCGTCCCCCACCGCGAACGCCGCGTCCGAGGTATCGGCGGCGCTGTTCATCTGGGCGTCGAAGGCGACCGCCCGGACCAGGTAGAGCGCCGAGGGAAGATCGGGGGTGATCCACACCGCGGAGGTGTCGGCCACCAGGGTGTCGATCACCGACCACGAACCGCCACCGTCCGACGAGTAGTAGAGATCGAGGTGGTCGATGCCCACGTCGTCGGTCGCCTCCCAGCTCACCACGACCGGGTTGCCGGTGCCGTAGACCTCGCCCCCGTTCGGGGCCAGCACGGTCACCGAGGGGGGGGCCGAGTCGGCCACCGAGAAGAGCGCGTCGGACGCGTCGCTCCCCACCAGCCCGGCCGCGTTCACCACGTCCACCCGGACGAGCCCGGAGTCGGTGGGGGCGGAGGGGGTGGTCCAGGCGTAGCTCGTGTCCGGCGCCGGGACGGTGGCCACGTAGGCCCAGCTCCCGCCTCCGTCCGGCGACCAGTACACGCGGGTGGAGTCCACCCCCACGCAGGTGTCGGCCATGGTCCAGGTCACGGTGACCGGGTCCGCGTAGCCGAAGCTCTCGCCCCCGTTGGGCGCGGTGACCCGGGCCGAGGGAGGCGTGGTGGAGGCCAGGGAGAACGCGGCGTCGCTCAGGTCCACCCCCTGGAGGCCGGATGGATCGCGGGCGATCACCTTCACCCAGGCGCTGTCCGCGGCGAGACCGCTTCGGACCCAATCATGGCTCCCGGTGTTGGAGAGGCCGGTGGCGATGGTCTGCCACACGGTCAGGGTGGGATCGTCGGTCCAGTAGAGGTCCACCCCGCTCACCCCGTTGGCGTCGCTCGCGCTCCAGGTGATCGGGCTCGTCCCGCAGGATTCCAGCGTCCCGCCCCCGTTGGGCGCGATGAGCGTCGCCGCCGGCGGGGTGACGTCGGCGGGATAGAGCCAGTCCAGCACCCGCTGCATGGTCAACGTGCGGGTGGCCGCGGCGTTGATGGCCTCGAAGTTGAAGGCGAAGTACACCAGCTTGTGGCCGGTGCTGTAGCGGACCGCCCCGCGCTTGGCCACGGAGTACAGGAACACCGTCGACGCCCCCGATGCCGGGGTCACCACCGACGGATAGGTCGAGTTGTCGGCCCCGTCCCCCGCGGCCAGGTTCAACGAGATGCCGTTTCCGATCGGATCCCCGCTGGTTCCGGTCAGGGTGTTGTCGTTGGAGCTGTCGGAGACGAAGTTGGCGTGGAGATAGCCGGCGTAGAAGGCCTGGTCGGCCGCGCTCCCCTGATCCACCAGGTCGTAGCCGATGTCCTGGCCGGTCACGAAGAGGGATCCCCCCCCGTCGAGGTACGCTTCCACCACCGCCTGCTCGCCGGCGGTGAAGGTGTTGTCGTACTCCACCCCGGTGTACCAGACCACGGCCCGCGCCCCCTGCATCTTCCCCAGGGTGGGGGGGCCGTCGACGGACGCGTCCTGGAACACGTAGGCCCGGCCCGCCCCGGTGATGGCGTTCTCGAACAGGGTCTGGTTGCCGGCGCCGGCGTCGTCCGCCACCAGGAGCACGTAGTTTCCGGCGTGGAGCAAGACCGACGCGGTGGACGCGTACCCGTTGTCCCCGGTGAGGGCGAGCTGGAAGCTCACCGCGGCCCCGTCGGCCAGCGGCCCGGTGGCCTCGATCTCGAAGTCGGACGACCCGTAGTTCAGCGCCCCGCCGGTCACCGTCCCGAAATAGACGCTGTCCTGGAGCACGTCGACCCCCGGGGTGAGGCTGGTGAGCACCCCCGCCACCCCGGTCTCGTCGGCGGCGAAGTCGTTCCGGAGGGCGAGGTGGAGACCGGCCCGCTCGTTCCCGTCCAGGCTGTGGTTGTTGTTGCCGAGCGAGGCGTCGTCCACCTGGACGTCGCCCACCGCCAGCTGGCAGGGGGTGACGGTCACATTGAAGGTGCGCGGGTTCGAGGCGACGCTGAAGGTCCCCACCGAGAACCCGGTGTTGGTCCCCGCGTAGTCCTTGGCGTTGGGGTTGGTGGTGTCGCTGAAGAGCTGCTTGTTGGTGGAGCCGGGGAAGAGGTCCCCCGCGTCCCCGCGGTTGGCGTGCAGGTCGAGCTGGTTCAACCCGTCCGCCTCCTCGAGGTCCACCAGCTTGTGGGCCTCGTTGGTGTTTCCGGAGACCGCGTTGTCGATGTGCCAGACCGCGATCCCGCTGACCGGGAGGTAGGCGTCGTACCCGGTCTTCACCCGGTTCTCGACCAGGAAGTACTCGCTGGACAGGAGCCCGTGGGGATAGAGCTTGAGCACGTCGCCGCCGGTTTCCACCGCGGAGAGGGAGACTCCGGTCTGGTCGCCGCACAGAACCACCGGGTCCACCCATCCCAGCTGCTCCTTGCTCCAGGCGCACATGTGGGACGGGGTGGCGGGATGGGCGCCGTCGCCTCCGTAGGAGCCGGCGGCCATGAGGCCCCAGTTCCCGATTCCTTCCGAGCTGCCGTCGGTGTCGTAGAGATCGGGGAGCCCGAAGGCATGGCCGAACTCGTGGGTGTAGACCCCGATCTCGATCAGGCTGCTCCCGTTGCAGCTCACCAGGGGCTGGATGGTGTAGTCGCTGACCTTGATGTAGCCCCCGCCCGCCGCCGGGTCGTTGGTGGTGTACGGCGCGCCCCACCAGCCCTCGTAGACCCAGCGATGGGACCAGAGGTTGTTGGTCCCGCACTCCCCGCCCCGCTCCGGCTGGACGAAGGCGACGAAGTCCACGTACCCGTCGTCGTCGCCGGAATTGGGAATCCCGTCGGGGCCGTCGTTGTCGAACTGGGAGAAATCGACCCAGGGGTCGGAGCCGTCCAGAAGCTCCTTCAGGTACTCGCCGGTCTTGGCGCTGGCGCAGAGACCGTTGCACCCCGACGGCCCCTCGTAATAGGTGTCGGGTTGGGAGACCTGGAAGAGGCCGCCGCCCTGGGCGCCGTACACCGTCCCGGTGAGGGTCAGGTACCCCCGCGAGATGTCGGTGTAGTAGTCGGTGATGGTGCCGGTGGGGTTGGGGCCGTCGAAGAGCTGCTGCTGGAGCTGGGCCGGGCTGTAGGGGTCGCTGCCGGTGTTGGAGAACTTCCCGGCCAGAACCGGGACCCTTCGGGTGCCCTCCACCCGGAAGCCGCCGGCCGCCGCCTCGGTCACCCCGGAGATGAGCCCCAGCTCCAGGAGCCGGCGGTTTTCCCGGACGCGCTTGGTCTGGGCGATCCAGGCGTGCTTGAACTGGAAGGCGTCCCGATCCGTGGCCAGGCGGTCGTAGTAGCCGGGCGGGAGCGGCACCCCGGGGTGCGGCGGCGCCGGCTGGGCCGTCGCCTTCCCCGCCGCGCCGCCGAGCACCACGAGCGCGGCGAGCAGCGCGAGGGAGGGAAGGAGACCGAAACGAGGGGAAAGCAGCGCTCCGCTCCGAGGGGGGGACATGGCAGTGTCCTTTCGGGGATAGACCCTGGCGTGCAAATCCTGGTGCTCGTGACGGGGCGGCCCCCCGAGAGCGCTAAATGCGCCCCAAGTATAGCGGATCCTCTCGATTCGCTTTCGAAAATTCCCCGATCGTGCATGCTGCCGCATCCCCATGCATTCCTCCCGGCATGGATCCGCCCGCACCGCGTCCGGCGACGATGCCGGACAACGGGTTTCGGGGTGGAAGATGGATCCGTTCAGCCGTTGCCCGCCTTCGTATGCAAGCAAGGGGCCAGATCGTCGGGTTTCGATGCCAAGCGGGAGGTTGCCGGAGAGGGGCGCGCGCGGGGAAGGAGAGGAAGCCGCGGGGGGAAAGAAAGAGCCCGAGGAACCCTGACCCGAACCACCCCGGACGGAAAGAGCTGTTCGGCTAAGAGTCCTCGGGCTTTTCTCTTGCAACGCCGGAAGGGAACCGGAAAAGCCGTCCGGCCGCTTCCTGGCGCCTCGATGCCCGTCTCGGTCAAGAAACGCCGGGCGACGACCCCGAACGTGGGGGGCCGTGGACTTCGAAGTCGCCGTCCGGCCTCAAAGCGTTCATTGAGTAATACCCCCCAACCGGCGGCGGATTCCAGAAAAGTGGGGGGACCGGTCGGCTTTCCAGAACCGGCGGCGCGGACGGCGAGCCGCCTTCAGCCGCGCGCCACCCGGGCCAGGATGAGGGACCGAACGTCCTGTGGCCGGCCCGGCGGAGACCAGGATTCCCGGTAGAGCGGGTCCACCCGGAACCCGTCTTCCTGGAGGCTCTTCATCTGCCCCGGATCGAGAACGAGGTCGATCGCGGGCTGGATGTCCAGCACCGCTTCCAGGTCGCGGCGGTCGTGGAGGAAGGGCATCACGCGATGGGCGTAGAAGGGGAGAGCCAGGTTGGTGCTCCGGTAGATGAAGAGCGGCTCCCCCATGGGCACCCGGACGTCCACCCCGCGCGCGAAGTCGGCGCGGGAACGGTAGGCGTTGGAGACCGGGCCGACCGCCTGCACCACGAAGAGATTGCCGAGAACGAGGACCGCGGTCGCATGAGCGAGGCCTCGGATCCAGCGGCCGCGGAGGGCAAGGCGAAACCCCCAAGCCGCGGCCAGGGCCATCACCGCCAGCATGCCGAAGGCGAAGCCGGTTCGCGCGAAGAACGGGGGGCCGCCCAGCTCCGGCACCAGGCCCGCCGCCACCGCGGCCACGGCAAGGATCCCGGTCAGCGCCGCGGTCGAGACGACCATCCACCGAACGCGCCCGGCCCGCCACGCCCGGTCCACCGCGATTCCCGCCCCCACCGCCAGGAGCGGCCAGAGGGGAAGGACGTAGTACACCCGCTTGGAGCCGGAGAGGGAGAAGAACACGATCAGGGCCAGGACCGCCGTCGCCACCCGCCGGAGGTTTCGCCGGGGCTCCTCCGGGGCGTCCCCGTCCGCGCGTCCCCAGGCCTCCCGCGCCCAGACCGGCAGGAAGAGGGCGCCGGGGAGGAACGCCGTCGCCAGAACCGGCAGGTAGTACCAGAAGGGTTCCTGATGATCGTAGGGCTCGCCGATCCGGGCCACGGTCTGGTGGAGGAAGATCGAGAGCGCGTCGGAATAGCGGGCGAGAATGAACACGTACCAGGGAAGGGCGAGGAGGAGGAAGAGGAGGAGACCCGGACCGGGGCGCACCCACCCCGAGCCCGCCGGGCCGGAGTCCCGCCGGCCGGCGATGCGGAAGACCAGGAGCACGGCCACCGGGACCACGATCCCCACCGGTCCCTTGAGCATGAAGCCGGCGGCCAGGAGGGCCCAGCCGGCCAGGGGGAGCAACCGTCTCCCGGTTCCCGCGCGCGCCTCCAGGAACGCCCAGGTCGCCGCCCCCTCGACGGCGAGAAGCGCCATGTCCATCTCCGCGGTGCGGGCGTGGCCGAAGTAGACGACGTTTCCCAGGAGGAAGAGCACCGCGAAGAGACCGGAGCCGCCGCCGCCCAGCAGGACGGCCAGACGCCAGGTCACCGCCAACCCGACCACCGCCGCCGCCACCGAGGGGAGCCGGGCCCCGAGTTCGGCGTGGTTCCCGGTCGCCCCCATGGCCGCGGCGATCATCCAGTAGTAGAGCGGCGGCTTCTCCAGGGCCACCCGGCCGTTCTCCACCGGCACCATCCAGTCGCCGGTTTCCAGCATCTCGCGGCCGATTCCCGCGCGCCGGCTTTCCCAGTGGCTCCCCCAGAAGTCCGGGAACCCCGGCCGGAAACCGTAGACCAGTGCTCCGAGAAGGAGGAAGGCGAGGAGGATGGTTCGGGGACGGAGATCAGGCAACGAGCGCGGCGGCTTTGTCCGCCTGGCGCTTGCGGCGGATCAGCATGATGTTCCGGACGTAGACGATGAGCCCCGCTCCCTGGCCCACGATGAACACCGGATCCTGCCGGTAGATCGCGTAGGCGGTGAGGATGGCTCCCCCGCCCAGGCTCAGCACCCAGAAGGCCCCGGGGATCACGCTCTCCTGCCGCATCTCCGAGACGATCCACTGCACCAGGAACCGGGCGGAGAAGAAGAGCTGTCCGAGGAAGCCGATGACGATCCAGGTGTTCACGGGTTGTCCTCCCTGACGCCCGACTTGCGGCCGGGCCGGCCGGAAGCGGCGGCCGAGGCCTCGTAGCTGACCGCGTAGTTCACGAAGCGGCGCTTCACCCACCACATTCCGAAGAGATCCAGGATGCCCCGGAAGAGACGGTTCTTCACGTTGTACTTGGACTCCCCCGCGGTGCGGGGGCGATGGTTCACCGGCACCTGGGTCACCGTCCCCCCCTGGAGCTGGATCAGGAGGGGCATGAAACGGTGCATGCCGTTCAGCCGGGGCATGCGCGGGGTGAGGTCGCGGCGGAAGAGCTTCAGGGAGCAGCCGGTGTCGCGGATGCCGTCGCCGAGAATGGCGCTTCGGACCCGGTTGGCCACCACGCTGCTCACCCGGCGAAGCCGGTTGTCGCGGCGCTTCCGCCGGAACCCGGCCACCATGTCGAACTGGGGGATCCACTCCATGAGCCGGGCGATGTCGGCGGGATCGTTCTGGAGATCGGCGTCGAGGGTGACGATGTAGTCCCCGCCCGCCGCCTCGAACCCGGCGCCCAGGGCGGCGCTCTGGCCGCGATTCCGCTCCAGATGGAGGCATCGAAGCTGGGGGCGCCCGCGGACCAGCCGGTCCATGACCTCACCCGATCCGTCGGTGCTCCCGTCGTCCACGAGCAGGATCTCGTAGGGGGTCCCGACCCGGTCCAGTTCGCGGATCAGCTCCTCGACCAGAGGACCGAGGTTGTCCTTTTCGTTGTGAACCGGGATCACCGCGCTCAATCGCAGCCCGGACGTCTTGCCGTCCATCCGTCTCCTCTCCGCGGGGGTCGGCCCTGCGCGCGGGCGGCCGGATCGCCGCCGGCATCGCTCCACCGATGAAGACCCGGGGTGTCGGGCGCTCCCGCGACCCCGGCCTCGACTCAAGACGAGGCCGATCGAAGGATCGCTCCGATCGGCTTCGCATTGTCCTGCATTTCCGGGGTCGAGGTGAACCCCGTCTACCGAAGTGCTTTACTTAATGAGACTTCCGGCTTCGGCTCTCCCGGGACGGGCTCGGCCGCGCCGAACCCCGTCCGGAATCCCGGCTCGGGGAGGGACGGGGGGCGGGCTCGTACCGCCGCTCCGATCCCCGCCCCGGCTTCACCTCGCGACCGGGATTCGACCGGCCGGGCGCGGGGGAGGGCTTCACCTGGCGAACCGGCTGCTCCGGGCTACGGAGACGATTCTGGTCCCGCACCGCGGGCCGCGAAGGCTTGGTCGCGCGTCCGCGTTCGGCCGGCACCCGCTGGCCCGGCGCGGGTGACTTCAACACCCGCCGGCTTCCGTCGTAGACCACGGGGTTTCCGGACCGGCTGCCGTTCTTGTACGCCCGGCCGTAGCCGGAGCTTCCCCCGCGGCCCCCGACGTGCCGGCCCTTCTCGGCCCGGGCGTAGTAGTCGTGGTGACCCCGGCCGTAGCGGTCACGGTCGCGGGGGTACCAGTACCAGGAAACCCCGGCGTTCCAGCGGTACCAGGGGTCGTAATACCAGTAGGAGTACGGATACGGCTGCCAGTAGCAGTAGTAGTAGGACATGCTGGGCCACCAGAACGGGTCGTAGTAGTACGAGTAGGCGTAGCCCGGCCAGTGCGGGTAGTAGTATCCGAACGAGACCGAGACGTTGCCGCGGTACCGGCTGTCCAACCCGCTCTGGTACCCCTGGTCGTACCCGCCGTCCGCGTACCCGCCGGTCGAGTAGTCGCCGGTCGTGTTCTGGTCGTAGGCCCCCCCCTGGTCCTGGGCGGCCGCGGGAGCGGGCGCTTCGGCGGCGCTCCCCTTGCCGGTGTTGATCATGTAGGTGATCACCGGATCGCTCACCCCGGCCTGGCGAAGCGCCAGGATCTCGTCCACGGTGAGGTGGAAGACCGTCCCGTCGGCGTCGATCTTGGCCAGGATGATCGTGTCGCTGGCCCCGGCGCGGGCCAGGCCCCTGACGTCGTCCACGGTGACCGCCCGGGCGGGGGCCGCCGCCGCGAGCGCGGTCGCGATGACCAGCCCGAATAGTGCGTGTCTCATGAGGACACCTCCTCAGCTGCTTGGGATCGGCCCCGAATTCGTGCCGCGCCCCCGCTCGGGTAGCGGGAACGCCTCAGAATCAGTATATCGCATCCGGCGTCCCGGAGTTCCGGTCATCGCCCCCGCGCGTGGAAGGGGGGCTTCCCGATGTCCTCCCAGCGTTGCTGGTCGATGTCGTAGAGCCAGCACTCATCGTTCCGGGTGACCAGGAACCCGAACGTCTCCATGTTCCGGATCTCCGCGGGCTTGACCGGGAGGGGCACCACCTTGGTGGGCTGGCCCTCCAGGGCGAAGGACTCGTCCAGGGTCACCCAGCTCTTCTTGTCCGGGCGGTACTGCCAGAGATCCCCTTCCCAGGTCATCACCCCGCCCACCCCGAACGTGCCCACCAGCCCCGGCTTGTCGCTCCCGCCGCCGAAGTCCACCATCCCGGCCTGGGGCGCCTCCGGCCGAAGCAGGGCCGAACCGGCCATCCCGCCCAGAAACGCCGCGGCCAGAAACGCCGTCGGCCGCCAAAGCCGCATCAATCGCCGCATGAGACCTCCCTCCACACGAAGTGCTCGGCCCAGATCAACCTGCTCTTGATACCCCGCCCGGCGCCCCCTGTTCCGGCGGGCGCGGCCTCACGCCGCCCGGCGCCCCGGGACCGCCCCCAGAAGCGCCGCCTGGAACGCCACCGACACGATACCGAGCGCCGCGGCAAAGAGATAGGGGGCCTGGAGCCGTCCCGTGGCCTCCGCCGCCCACCCGCCCAGGATGGGCAGGGCCAGGGAACCCAATCCCAGGAGCATCTCGTGCACCCCCGCGTAGCGCCCCCGCCGCCCGGGCTCGTCCACCGAGTAGAAGAGGCTGGCGAAGTAGGCCGTCCCCAGCCCCATCCCGATGAGGGGAGCGGTGGCCAGGATGACCGCCGGACTCCGGATCCACGGCAGGACGGCCAGGGTCCCGATCAGGGGGACCTGGGACCAGAGGAGCGGTCCCGCCCGGTAGCGCCAGCCCGAGAACCGCATGAGGATCCCGAACACCGCGGTCTGGGAGAAGAAGATGAGTCCGAGGAAGGTCCCGAACACGCCCTCCCCCCGCCCGATCACCTCGAGCCAGTTGGGGTAGTGGGTGTTCAGCACGGCCACCACCCCGAAGGCGATGCCGTTGGCCGTCCACGCCGCCAGCCGGAACCGCCGGGCGCGGGCGGGGGACACCCGGCGATCGCCCCGGCCGGCCGCCGCCGGCTCCGGGGCCTCGGGGTGCGCCCGCACCGAGGCGGTGAGGGGACGGACCCGGAGGGTGGTGACCAGGCCCGCCACCACCAGCATCGCCCCCGCCGAGGCGGCGAAGACCGCGGCGAAGCCCAGCCCGGCCAGGAGGAATCCCCCGGCCAGGAACCCGCATCCCTTCCCCAGGCTCCAGGCCACGTTGAACCATCCGAGATGCCCGTGCACGGTTTCGCGGTCGGCGAGGTCGGCCAGGGTGGCCTGGATCGCGGGCCAGAAGAAGGCGAGAGCCGTTCCCAGGATCGCCAGCACCGCGAACAGCGGGCCGATTCCCGGGGCGAGGATCAGCGCGGCCACCGCGAGCCCTCCGACCACCAGGCTCCAGCGGGCCAGGCGGAGGCGCTCCCGGCCCTCGGTGAGGCCCCCCGCCCACACCGTGCTCAGGCTGTAGGGAAGGGCGCGGGCGGCGGGGAGGAGCCCCAGGACCAGCGGGCCCGCCCCCAGGGCGAGCGCCTTGTAGGGGGCGCCGGTCATGGTGAGGTAGAGGGCCATGTCGGCGAGGAAGGCGGCGATGCAGAGCCGGGCGAGCGGCGGGAGGGCCCGAAACCTCATTCCGTCCGGTTTCGGCTCTCGAGGTTGAGATAGCGCCCCTGGCCCGCCACGTAGGAGGCCTCGATGGCCCGGATCACCAGGGTCTTGGCCCCGCGGGCGGCGTCGGCGACGCCCTCCCCCCGGGCGAGGCCGGCGGCCAGGGCCGAGGCCAGGGCGCACCCCGTCCCCCGCACCGAACGCCCGGAGCGATCCTCCTCCAGCCAGAGCGCGACGTCGGGTCCGGCCAGGAAGTCCGAGGCGCGGCCCCGGGGAAGATGCCCCCCCTTGATCAGCACCCACTCCGGACCCAGGTCCCGGATCGCCCGGGCCTGGTCGGGGATGCGGTCGCGGTCGGCCACCGGGGTTCCGGTCAGGGCCGAGGCCTCCTCCAGGTTCGGGGTGACCACCCGGGCCCGGGGCAGGAGGGCGCGCTTCACCGCGTCGAGGAGCGCGGGCTCTCCCAGGGCGCCCCCGCTGGTGGTGCGAAGCACCGGATCGAGGACCAGGGGGAGCCGGGGCCGCTCGGCGAGCCAGGCGGCCAGGACCTCGACGGTGGCCGCGGTGGAGAGCATGCCGGTCTTCACCGCCCCCAGGAGAAACTCCTCGCCCAGAAGGGTGAGCTGGTCCTGGAGCACGGCGGGGGGGATGTCGAAGCGGCGACCCAGGCGGGCGGTGTTCTGCACCGCCACCGCGGTGAGCACGGTCACCGGGTGGAGATCGAAGGCCCGGATCACCGCCGCGTCGGTGAGGATGCCCGCACCGCCGGACGGGTCGAGGCCGGCCACCACCAGGACCGCGGGGCGGTCCTCGACCGGAATGAGCTCAGGATCGGCCATGCTGACTCCTTCCCAGGGTGCAGACCGGGACCAGGGCGCAGGCCGCGCACTTCGACCGATCGACCCGTCGCGGGCAGTCGCCCAGGATCCCCAGCCGGGAGATCGCGAAATCGAAACGGACCGGATCCCCGGCGTCCCAGCGCTTGAGGCTCTCCGTCACCTCGGCGGCCATCTTCCAGTCCGGCGTCCGCCGGGCGGAGAGGCCGAGGTAGCGGCTGATCCGGGCCACGTGGGTGTCGAGGGGAATCACCAGCTGGTCGGGGCGGACCGGCGCGAAGAGGCCCAGGTCCACCCCGTCGTCGGCCCGCACCATCCACCGGAGGTAGAGGTTCAGCCGCTTGCACGCCCCCCCGCGGGCGGGGTCGGCGAAGAACGTGCGGACTCCCTGGGGGAGTTCCTCCTCGTCCGGGGCCCGGCGGACGCCGGGTTGGCGGAGGTGGCCCCGGAGGGCGCGCACGAAGCGCGAGAGCGAAGGGCCCAGGTCGGGATCGGCGGGGGCGTAGCCCTCCAGGAAGAGCGCCCGGAGGGAGCCGTGGGCCCGGCGGGCCCGCCCGAGGGCGGCCAGCACCCGGGCCAGGTCGTCGGGGCCCACCCAGCGGTGGACGAACCCGTCGAGGCGGCGCCGGTCGGCGGGCCGCCAGCCGTCGACGATCCGGGCGGGGGCGTGATCGAGGCGTTCCCAGAGATCGCGGAGGTGGGCGAGGATGAGATCCACCCGGCC
Source organism: uncultured bacterium (assembly GCA_964424285.1). Taxonomy (GTDB): domain Bacteria; phylum Eisenbacteria; class RBG-16-71-46; order JABDJR01; family JABDJR01; genus CAVSKL01. Next base: position 40,904 of record CAYRIJ010000001.1, on the reverse strand, counting down.
GAAGGCGAGCCCGGCGGCGAGGAAGGCCGCCACCTCGAGATCGGCGGGGGCGGTGAACCGGCGCACTTCCCCCAGGGGATCGGTCCGGAGGTAATCCGGGCCGTAGTCCCCGGCCAGCGTCTCCAGATAGGGCCCCAGAGCGGGGAGATTCCGCACCATGGCGGGCAGCATACCAGAGCGGGGGCGGGACGACCGCGACGGGGCCGGCCCGGGCGCCCCGGGTTCCGCCGCGTGCCCGGCTGGCACCGAGCGGGCCGGAGTGACACACTGGAGGCCGGGTGCGGGAGCCGGCCCCCACCGCGCCCCGGATCGAGGTGACCCTCATGAATCAGGACGCAATCAAGCCCGCTTCCACCCTCGAGGAGGCGCTCGGATCGCGGACGGTTTCCGCCCCGCCCGATCTCGCGCGGCCGGTCGACGGGAAGGAAGGCTGGCTCCGGTGCCTCGCCTGCGGACACCGGTGCCGCATCCCCCCGGGGCGGCCGGGGATCTGCAAGGTCCGCGCGAACCGGAACGGCGAGCTCCGCGTCCCCTTCGACTACGTCGCCGCCCTCGCGGTGGACCCGATCGAGAAGAAGCCCTTCTTCCACGTCCTTCCCGGCTCGAGCGCCTTGAGCTTCGGCATGCTGGGGTGCGATCTCCATTGCGGGTACTGCCAGAACTGGATCACCAGCCAGGCGCTCCGCGATCCCGCCGCGGTGGCTCCCCCCCGGGACACCACCGCCGGGGCGCTGGTCCGGGCCGCGGTGGAATCGGGCTCGCGGACGGTGGTGAGCACCTACAACGAGCCCCTCATCACCTCGGAATGGGCCCGGGCGGTGTTCGAGCGCGCCCGGCCCGAGGGGCTTCGGACCGGGTACGTCTCCAACGGGAACGCCACCCCCGAGGTCCTCGACTTCCTCCGCCCGGTCACCGATCTCTACAAGGTGGACCTGAAGGGGTTCACCGACCGCGCCTACCGCTCCCTGGGGGCGGTGCTCGGCAACGTGCTCGATACCCTGGAGGCGTTGAAGGCGCGCGGGTTCTGGGTGGAGGTGGTGACGCTGCTCGTCCCCGGGTTCAACGACTCCGACGCGGAGCTCCGCGATCTCACCGGCTGGCTGGCCGGCCTCGATCCCCTGACCCCCTGGCACGTCACCGCGTTTCACGCCGATTACCGGATGAGCGGAAGCCGCGACACGCGGGCCGAAGGGCTGCTTCGGGCGGCGGAGATCGGGGCGGCGGCCGGGCTCGCGTACGTCTACGCCGGGAACCTCCCCGGACGGGTGAACGCCTGGGAGGACACCCGCTGCCACGCCTGCGGCCGCGCGGTGATCCGCCGGCAGGGGTTCAGGATCCTGGCGAACGAGCTCGGCCCCGGCGGCGCCTGCCCCGGGTGCGGCACGCGGATCCCCGGGGTCTGGGACTGAGTTCCGGGGCCCGGATCGCCCGGCCGGCGCCCGGACTATCCGGCGTTCTGGATTTCGATTAGAATTCAATCGCGCTTTGGATGAAGCCTTCAGTCCCTCCCGATTCCGATCCGACACGGCACGGTAGGTCGGCAACCGGCGCTCGGCAGCGTGACCCTCCCCGGGGCGGGGCCACGGCCAGGAGCATGAGCATCGATGATTCCCCCCACGCGCTCCCTCCGACTGGCCTGGACCGCGCTGGCGGTCGGCGCCCTGGCGCTGGCGGCCGGAGCCCTGGTGGCCGGCTACGCCTACCGGACCAGCCGCGACGACCTCCTGCAGACGATCTACGGGGACAACCTGACCCTGGCTCGCGCCCTGGCCGGCCAGGTGGACGTCGCCGCCCGCACCGAGGGCATGGATGCGGCGATCCTCCGCGCGGAGCGTTCCTGGATCGCCGCCGGGCCCCGGTACCCGGGACGATTCCTCTGCATCATCGACCACCAGGGGACGATCCTCGCCCACACCGCCGACTCCTCCATGGTCGGCCGTTCGGTGGAAACGGTCTGGAGCGGGCCGGTGGGCCCGGGCGCTCCGGCCACCGTGAAACAACTGATCGAGGGCAAACGGAACTGGGTGGGCCGGAACCGGAGCCTCTCCGGGGTGGAGCAGGTCGTGGCCTACGCCTACCTCCAGGCGCTGGACGGCCTGGTGGCGGTGCATCTCCCCGCCCGGGACGTGACGGCCGAAGTGCGGTCCAAGGCGGCCCCCTGGGCGGCGGCCTTCGCCTTCATCGTGATCGTCCTGATTCCCCTCGCCATCCTCCTTCTCCACCGGGCCTACGCGTCCGCCCAACGCGCCCTGGAAAGCACCCGGTCCGCGCTCGAAGCCAGCGAGGGCCGCTATCGTTCGTTGACCCACGACGTGCTGGAGGGTTCCGATATCGGCACCCTGGTCCTCGACGCCGGCTTTCACGTGGTGTGGATCAACGATGCGGTCGAGCGCTTCCTGGGTTGGAAGCGGACCGAGGTCCTGAACCGCGACATGCGGGTCGTCGCCAGAAGTCTCGGCCCTCACCAGCTGGAGGACGGAGACCGTTCGGTGGAGCGTCTCCTGGCCGGGTACGAGACCCCGGAGGCGGCGCCCTCCCTGGAGCTCCACGTGCTCCCCGGCCCCGGGCGCGCGGAGCGTTGGCTCGAGTACTGGAGCCAACCCGTCCGATCCGGCACCTTCGCCGGAGGCCGCGTCGAGTACCTGGCCGACGTCACCCGGCTCAAGCAATCGGAGCGACGGATCGACGCGTCGCTCTCCCTCCTCCGCGCCACCCTGGAGTCCACCACCGACGGCATCCTGGTGGTGGACCTGGACGGGAAGATCGTGAGCTACAACCGCCGTTTTCTCGATCTCTGGAGCATCCCGCCCGAGATGGTGGTCGGGGGGGGGATCGACTCCGAGGCCCTGGCCTTCGTCCGTCCCCAGCTCAAGGACCCCGACGCCTTCGAGAGCCGGGTGGCCGAGCTCTACCGGAGCCCCGACGCCGAGAGCGACGACCTCCTGGAATTCGTGGACGGCCGCATCGTGGAGCGTTACTCGAGGCCGCAGAAGGTGGGCGGGCGGACGGTGGGCCGGGTCTGGAGTTTTCGCGACGTCACCGAGCGGCGCCGGCTGGAGGCGAGCCTCCGCCAGTCCCAGAAGATGGAGGCGGTGGGCCGGCTGGCCGGAGGGATCGCCCACGACTTCAACAACCTCCTCACCGCCATCAACGGCTACAGCTCCCTGGTGCTCAACTCGTTGGACGAGAGTCACCCGGCCCGGGCCGACGTCGAGGAGATCCGGAAGGCCGGAGAGCGCGCGGCGGGCCTCACCGAGCAGCTCCTCGCCTTCAGCCGCCGCCAGGTCCTCCAGCCCGAGGTGCTCGATCTGAACGCGGTGGTCGAGGACATGAAGAACATGCTGGCGCGGCTCATCCCGGAGAACATCGTCCTGGAGGCCCGGCTGGCCCCCGACCTGGGGGCGGTGCGCGCCGACCGGGGCCAGGTGGAGCAGGTGGTCATCAACCTCGCGGTCAACGCGCGGGACGCCATGCCCGAAGGCGGGCGTCTCACCCTGGAGACCGAAAACGTGGAGCTGGGCGCGCGCTTCGCCCAACTCCACCCGGACCTCGTCCCCGGCCCTCACGTGATGCTCGCGGTCTCCGACAGCGGAGCGGGGATGGACGAGGAAACCCGGGCCCGGGTGTTCGAGCCGTTCTTCACCACCAAGGAGGTGGGGAAGGGAACCGGCCTGGGGCTTTCCACGGTCTACGGCATCGTGCGCCAGAGCGGCGGCCACGTGAGCGTCGCCAGCGAGGCCGGGGACGGGACGGTGTTCCGGGTCTACCTCCCCCGGGTGGATGCCGCCGTCGGGGGGAAGCCGGAGCCTCGGGCGGCGATCGCCGAGTCCCCGGGAGCGGAGACGATCCTCCTCGCCGAGGACGAGGACGGGGTGCGCACCCTCATCGAGAAGCTCCTGGAAGAGGCCGGCTACCGGGTGCTGGCCGCGGAGTCGTCGGAGGACGCGCTTCGCCTGGGACGGGATTACCCGGGAACCATCCACCTGCTCCTCACCGACGTGATCATGCCGGGAATGGGGGGACCCGAGCTCGCGGAGCGGCTGATCGAGCACCGGCCGAAGCTCCGGGTCGTCTTCACGTCGGGCTACACCGACGCCGCCACCGAGGAGCGGGAGGGCTTCCCTCCCGGGACGGGCTTCCTGCAGAAGCCGTTCACCCCGGCGGCCCTCACCGCCAAGGTGCGCGAGACCCTGGGCGGAGTGCGGGCCGAGGCCTGAGCGCCCGGACGGCGGACCGGCCCCGGCGGACCGGATCCGCGCCGTCGCCTACCCGGACCGCCCGGCGCGATCAGGGGAGCCGCACCAGCCGCCGCACCGCCGAACCCGAGGCCGAGCCGAGCCGCGCGAAGTAGACCCCCGACGGAACCTCGCGCCCCGCCGCGTCGCGTCCGTCCCAGTGCACCGTGGCCGCCGCCCCCGCGCCGAGAACCTCGAACCGGCGGATGCGCCGCCCGGTCACCGAGAACACCTCGATCACCCCCGCCTCCCCGGCGGGAAGCCGGAAGCCCAGCTCCGCCGAGTTCCGCATGGGATTGGGAAGGGCGGTCAGGGCGACGGCGCCGGGCTTGGGGAGCGGTCCCACCGCGACGGAGGCGGCGAGGGTGAAGAGACGGTCGTTCCGGCTTCGCCGGACGTAGCCCGAGTCCCCCACCGCCTCGACCTTCCACCAATAGGTCTGGCCGGGGGTGAGGGCGCCGGTGAGGGCATAGCTGGTGTCGGCTCCCGCATCGAAGCTCGAGGCTCCGGCGAAGTCGGCGCCGGTGGCCACGAGCACCGTGTAGTGGGCGGCGTCCCCGGGCTGGGCCGCGGTCGAGGCGCTCCAGGTGAGAACCGGGGGCCAGGAGGCGACGACCGCGCTGTCGGCGGGCGCGAGGAGCGCGAAGGGCAGGGTCATCCGCGGGGGAGAGGGTCCGAGGGCCCCGTTTCCGGGGTATTCCACCGCGGCGAGACCCTGGGCGATCCCGTAGCCGTAGGCGTTGTCGGGGGTCGCGGTCCGGGTTCCGGTGGCGATCAGGGCCTGGCGGATGTCCCAGCCCGTCCACTCCGGGTGCGCTTCCTTCACCAGCGCGGCCAGGCCGCCCACCAGCGGGGTGGCCAGGCTGGTGCCGTTGGCGGCGCCGTAGCCCAGGGTCCAGGCCTGGGCCCAGACCGTGTTCCGGCCCCGGGCGCAGATCTCGGGCTTGATGCGGCCGTCGGCGGTCGGTCCCCGGCTGGAGAAGCCCTGGATGACCCCGGTGGAGTCCACCGCCCCCACCGAGATCACGCTGTCCGCGTCGGCGGGGGTGCCGATGGTGGTGGCGCCGGGGCCGGCGTTGCCCGCCGCGTTCACGCAGCAGATCCCCTTGGCCGCCGCGACGTCCACCGCGACGGTGATCACCCCGGTATTGCCGTCCATGTCGGCGGGGGCGTACCCGGTCGAGTCGTCGAAGGTCCAGTAACCCAGGCTGGCGCTGGTGACGTCCACCCCGAGGCTGTCCCCCCACTCCAGGGCGGCCACGTAGTTGTCCTCCTCGGCGTGCACTTCCTGGGAGATGTCCTCGGTCTTGGCGAGCACGAACTGCGCGGCGAAGGCGGGGCCGATGAGGTTCCCGGGGGCGTAGCCCCCCAGGGTTCCCCAGGTCCCGGTGCCGTGGTACTCCTGCCCGGCCGCGTCTCCCGGCCCGTCGTGGGTGTCGCCGTCCTCCTGGATGAAATCGTACTCGGCCACGAGGTCCGCGACCGCGAAGGCGGGATGGGTCTTGTGGAAGCCGGTGTCGATCATCATCACCCGCACCCCGGCGCCCGAGTACCCGAGGCGTTGCAGGTCCAGGGCCTGGATCTGGTCGAGCTGCTTCAGCGACGCCCCGTAGAACGCGGCCTCGCCGGTGTCGGGCGGCGCGGCGGCGGTGGAGAGGACGCCGGGAGCGGCGGCGCCGGGACCGGGGGCGGGTTCGGGGAGGGGCTCCACGAAACCGGACCGCACCCGGACCGGGGTCACCTCGCGCACGAAGGGAAACCGCGCGAGCCCCGGGAGCCGGCCCGCCTCGGTCCGGATGCTGGCCGCGTTCACCCACCGGCTGACCCGCCGGACCTCGAACCCCGCCTCGCGAAGCCGGGCCACGTAGTCCGCGTTCACCGGGAGGTCGCGGAAGTCGAGTCCCAGGGAGGGTCCCAGGGCTTCCCGGCGCCGGAGCGCGTGGGGCGCCAGGCCGCGGCGGACGTCCCCGAGCGCCCGGTCGAGGCCCGCGCGCGTCCCCACCCCCTTGTCGGTGAAGAACACCCAGGCCAGGACCGGTTCGCCGGGGCGGTCGGCGGCGATTCGGGCCAGGTAGGGATGGACCCGTTCCGGTGCCGGAGCGCGGTAGAGCCCGAGGCTTCGCGCCTCATCGAAGTGGGAGCGGACTCGGGGGGCGAGACCGGTCGGCCCGTCGGGAACCGCCCCCGAGAGGAGCGGCAGAAGGACCAGGACCAGGGCGGCGGCGAGCGGAACCGGGTGGCGACGTTTCATGGCGCGGGTTGGGGGCGCAGACGACTTACCGCCTCGCCGAGATCGGCGAGGAGGCGCTCCACGTGTTCGGGGGTGGTGGTGCGGCCGAGGCCGAAGCGCACGGTCGAGGCGGCGAGATCGTAGTCCAGGCCCAAGGCCCCCAGGACCTCGGACGGCGCGCGCTCGGCGCTCCGGCAGGCCGAGCCGGTGGAGAGAGCGAACCGGTCGAGGGCGCGGAGCAGCTCCTCGCCGGAGATGCCGGGGAAGGAGACGTTGAGGTTTCCGGGCAGGCGGCGCTCGGGGTCGCCGTTCAACCGGGCCCCGGGAACGCGCTCGCGAATCCCCGCCCAGAGCGCGTTCCGGAGGGCGGTGAGCCGCTCCGCCTCCTCGGCCATCTCGGTCGCACGAAGGGCGGCGATCGCCCCCAGCCCGACGATCCCGGGCACGTTCAGGGTTCCGGACCGCAGCCCCGCCTCCTGGCCCCCTCCGGAGAACAGGGGCTCCAGTTCCACGCCGCGTTCGTGGAAGAGCGCGCCCACGCCCTTGGGTCCGTAGAATTTGTGGGCGCTCAGGGAGAGGAGATGAATCCCCGCGGCGTGCACGTCGAGGGGGAGCTTCCCGACCCCCTGGGTGGCGTCGGTGTGAAAGAGGATGCCGCGCTCCCGGCAGAGGGCGGCCAGATCGGCCACGGGTTGGACGGTGCCGATCTCCCCGTTCACCCAGCACGCCGAGACGACCACGGTGTCGGGACGGAGCGCGCGTTCCACCGCCGCCGCGCTCACGATGCCGTCGGATCCCGGCGCCGCCACGGTGAGGGTGAAACCCTCCTCCTCGAGCGCGCGCATGGAATAGGCCACCGATTCGTGTTCCAGGGAGGTGGTCACCAGATGAGCGCCCCCCCCACGCTTCCGGGCGCGGCGGGCCGCCCCCTTCACCGCGAGGTTGTTGGCCTCGGTGGCGCCGGCGGTGAAGGTGATCTCTTCGGGGTGGGCGCCGAGGAGCCGGGCCACGGAAGCCCGGGCCTCCTCCGTCGCGGCGCGGGCCCGACGCCCGAAGTCATGGGTCGCGCTGGAGGGGTTTCCGAATTCCGCGGTCAAATACGGCATCATCGCCTCCAGGGCCCGCGGATCCAGCGGGGTGGTGGCGTGATGATCCAGGTAGATGCGTTGCGTCATCCGGCCTCGAGGACCGAATCAGGAACGGGCGGTGATCTCCTCGTCGACCGATTCGGAAAGCTTGCCGCTCGCGGGAACGAACGGGAAATGACCGGGGCAGTAGGCCTCGGTCAGATTCGTCTCGCGGAGCACCTTGACCAGCGCATCCTGGGCGCGGGTCCAGATGAACTCCATGGCGCAGCTTCCCTCGTGCTCGCAGTGCACGACCGGGCTCTGACAGCGGTTCACCGCCACCGGGCCTTCGAGAGCTTCCAGCACCTCGAGGAAACTGATTTCCTCGGGCTTGCGGGCCAGCGAGAAGCCGCCTCGGACCCCCTTCTTCGACTGCACCAGCCCCCCCCGCACCAGGAGGCGGAGGATCTGGGCCAGGAACGGTTCGGGAAGCCGGCAATGGGTGGCCACCTCGTGAATCTGGGTCAGCTCACCGGGCTTCTTCCGCGCCAGGTAGAGAATGGAGATCAGTCCGTAGTCGCCGCGACGCGTAATGGAGAAGTTCATGTCGTTTTTCCCACCTTGGAAACCTGGGGGTTCGGGTCGAGTTTAGCACAGGTCTCATCCGGGCCGTCTCCCGGAACTCGCGTCCCGGTACGATTTTCTAATCTGTTTTAGTTCATTGGGTTATCAATTGGTGAAGCGCACCGGTCACGAATCGCCCACCGTCCGGGGCGAAACCGCCTCGGTGACCTCCGGGCCGGCGCTCGCTACAATCCCCCCCGTGATCGATCCCTCTCCACCCGTGCCCCGATCCGGGTCCCGGCCCGCGATCCCGGCCGCCGCCGCCCTCGCCGCCTTCCTCGTGGCCGCGGTCCTCGCCCTGGCCGCCCGCGGGCTGGCCGGGGATGAGGAGGCGGTGCACTTCCTGCTCGCCCGCTTCGCCTTCGCCCACCCCGGAGATCTCCTGAGCTTCGCCGGGCGTCCTCTCCCCACCCTCTTCTACGCGATTCCGGCCCAGGCCGGCCTCCTCGGGGCCCGGCTCGCCGCCGCGCTGGCCACCGGGGCCGCCGCCTGGGCGGTCGCCCGCCTCGTCATCCGGGCGGGGTGGCTGGGGGCCGGGTGGGTCCCGGTCCTTCTCCTGGCCCAGCCCTTCTACCTCGCCCTCTCCGGAACCGTGATGACCGAGCCCCTGGCCGCGGCGCTCCTGGCCGTCGGGCTCCTCGCGGTGGCGGAACGGCGCCCCGGGCTCCTGGCCGCGGTCGGCGCCCTGCTTCCGCTGGTCCGCCCCGAGACGGTGGCGCTCTGGCCGCTGGTGGGGATCTCCCTCTGGCGGGACGGTCGCCGGGGGCTCGGAGGGGTCCTCCCCCTGGGGGTGATCCTATGGGGGGTCCTGGGGGGGGCGGTCCATGGCGACCCCCTCTGGCTCCTGCACCAGACCGAGGGCCCGGCCTACGCCCTCCGCGAGCCGCTCCACTACGTGAAGAGCCTGGTCTGGGTGCTGGGCCTCGGCGCGGCGTTCCCGGTGCTGTTGGGTCTCCTGGGACGGATCGAGGACGGCGTCTTCCCCGGACGGCGGCTCCCGGGGAGCCGGGGCGATCTCCGCGCCCGGGCCGAGGCGGCGGCGGCGGTCACCGCCCTGGCGCTCCTGGTCATCTACACCGTCCTGGCCGGCGGGGTGCCGGCCACCGGGGGGAACCTCCGCTACCTCGCCCTGGCCGCCCCCGCCGCGGCGATCCTGGCCGCCTCGGGGCTCGAGCGGCTCCGCGCCCGGCGCTCCCCCACCACCGCCGCCCTCGTCCTCTACGCGGCGGGGTCGGTGCTCCTCTGGAACCACCCCTACCTCGGGGACTACCTTCGCCTGACCCGCGTCGTCTGGCTTCCCGCGGGGGCGGCCGCCCTCTGGCTCGCGCTGGTCACCCTTCCCGCCGCGGGACGGCGATGGGCGCCCGCCCTCGTCCTCGCCCTGGCCGCCGTCGGGCTCGCGCGGTTTCACGGGCCGACCCTTCATCTGACCCCCACCGCCGAGGAACGGGGGGTCGGAACCGCGGCGGAGTGGCTCCGGAACGCCGGAGCGGGAGAGCCGGTCTATTCCGCCCACCCCCTCCTCGCCTACTTCCTGGGCGCCGATCCCCACGACCGGACGCGCTTTCCGGCCTTGGCCGGGGTGGGCGACGCCCCTCCCGGCGCGCTCCTCTTCTGGGATTCTCACTACGCCCCCTCCCCGGCTCCCGATCTCACCCTCCCCCGGCTCCATGCCGACAGCCTCTGGACCTACCGCGCCGGCTTCGCCGCCCTCGACACCACCTGGGCGGGGGGATTCTTCGCGCGGAAACCGGCGCCGGAACGGGCCCCGGCGGGGACCTCCCGGTCCCTCCCCGAATCCAACTGGCTGATCCTCGCCCGGAACGCCGAGGCCGGGGAGGCCTTCGCCCGCCGGGCCGCCCGCGCGGATCCCCGGAATCCGGCTCGCTGGCGGGAGCTGGCCGAAGGGCTCACCGCGGCGGGGCGTCCCACCGGGGCCCGGGCGGCCATCGATCGGGCCCGGAGGCTGGATCCGGGCAACCCGGCCGACGATCTACTCCAAGCCGAGCTCCTCCGCCGGACCGGCCACCTCGCCGAGGCGCTGGAGGCGGCGGAGCGGGGCCTCGACGCTCATCCCGACAACGGCGACCTGGAACTCACCGTGGGCACCGCGCTCACCGACCTCGGCCGTTCCGCCGAGGCGCGCGGTCACTTCCTCCGCGCCGCCGCGCTCCTCCCCGATCGCTGGGACGCCCAGTACATCGCGGGACGGATCTTCCGCGGGGAAGGGAAATGGGAGGAGGCGGAGCGCTATTTCCGGAAGGCGCTGGATCTGGAGCGCCGGGACCCGCGGCCGGCGCTCTACACCGCGGAGGCGGCCATACACCTGGATCGGCGGGCCGAGGCCGAGGCCGTCCTCCGGGAGCTGGTGGCGCGGCGTCCGGACCTTGGGGAGGGATACACGGCCCTGGGGGACGTTCTCGCCGCCCAAGGCAAGGACCGGGAGGCCCGGCGGACGTGGCGCGAGGGGCTCGAGCGGACCGGGGATCCGGAGCTCGCTTCCCGGCTCAAAGCTTCGGCCCCCTGAACCCGAGAGGCGGGCTCAAGGGGCCTCCGCTTCCGCAATCCTCGCGGGCCTCCGCCGCCCGAAGGCGGGAAAGCCTCCGGCAGGAAACCCGGCGGCCTCAACTGCAGCCGCTGGTGGCTCCGCAGTTCAGACACTTGTAGCAGGAACCGCCCCGGACCATGATCGTACCGCATTCATGGCACGGTGGGGCGTCTTCCTGCAGGACGAAGGCGAAGGTGCTCTCGCCCCCCCCCTTCGCGTGCCCGTTTCCACCGTTCCGCCCGTGGCCGTTTCCGTTGGGTGCGGCCTCCGCGTCCGCGGCGCCGGCCGAAGCGGCGGTCTCGGGCTCCTTCTCCTCGGTCTCCCCGGCGCCCCAGTCCTGTTTCTGGATCCCCACCTGGGCCTGGTCGGCGGCCGAGAGGAACCGGCTGGCCAACCATCGGAAGATGTAATCCAGGATCGACTTGGCGATCGGGATCTCCTGGTTGTTGGTGAAGCCGGAAGGCTCGAAACGCATGTGGCTGAACTTGTTGACCAGGACGTGCAGGGGCACCCCGTACTGGAGAGCCATGGAGATGGCGGTGGCGAAGCCGTCCATCAGCCCGCTCACCACGCTCCCCTCCTTGGACATCACCACGAAGATCTCGCCGGGGGTCCCGTCCTCGTACATCCCCACCGTGAGATAGCCTTCGTGGCCGCCGATGGAGAACTTGTGGGTGATGGCCTGCCGCTCGTCGGGCAGCCGGCGGCGATAGGCGCGGGGGGTGACGTCGATCGCCGCCCCGGCCGCCGGGGCCTCGGCCGCCTTCCCCGTCTCCTTCCGGGTGGAGAGGGGTTGGGTGCGCTTGGAGCCGTCGCGATAGAGCGCCACCGCCTTCAACCCCAGCTTCCAGGCGGCCAGGTAGGCGTCGGTGATCTCCTCGACGGTGACCGGGGAGGGCATGTTGATGGTCTTGGAAATGGCCCCGGAAAGGAACGGCTGGACCGCGGCCATCATCCGGAGAGGCCCCGTATAGTGGATGGAGCGGGCACCGCCGGCGGGGGTGAAGGAGCAGTCGAAGACCGGCAGGTGCTCGTCGCGGAGCCCCGGCGCCCCCTCGATGGTCCCGGTCTCCTCGATGGCCTCGAGGATGCGGCTCCGCTCGGCGGGGGTGTAGCCGAGCCGCTCCAGGGCGGACTCCACGGTCTGGTTCACGATCTTCATCACCCCGCCGCCCACCAGCTTCTTGTACTTCACCAGGGCCAGCTCCGGCTCCACCCCGGTGGTGTCGCAGTCCATGAGGAACCCGATGGTCCCGGTGGGCGCGAGCACGGTGGCCTGGCTGTTCCGGAAACCGTACTCCCCGCCCAGGGTCCGGGCGCGGGTCCAGGACTCGCGGGCCGCGGACAGAATCTCGGCGGGAACCGGCTTGGGGTCGATGTCCTCCACCGCCCGGCGGTGCATGTCGATCACCTCGAGCATCGGGGCCTCGTTCGGTCCGTAATCGTCGAAGGGACCGAGCTGGGCGGCCACCCGGGCCGAGGTCGCGTAGGCCTGGCCGCACATGAGCGCGGTGAGCGCCGCGGCCACCGCCCGCCCCTGATCGCTGTCATAGGGAACGCCCCAGCTCATGAGCAGGGCGCCGAGGTTGGCGTAGCCCAGGCCCAGGGGCCGGAAGCGGCGGCTGTTCTCGGCGATCCTGGGGGTGGGATAGGACGCGCTCCCCACCAGGATCTCCATGGCGGTGATGGTCACGTCCACCGCGTGCCCGAACCCGGCCACGTCGAACCGCCCCCCGGGATCCACGAACCGCTTCAGGTTCAACGACGCCAGATTGCAGGCGGTGTCGTCGAGAAACATGTACTCGCTGCACGGGTTCGAGGCGTAGATGCGGTCGGTGTTCTTGCAGGTGTGCCAGCGGTTGATGGTGGTGTCGAACTGCATGCCGGGATCGCCGCAGACGTGGGTGGCCTCGGCGACGGCCCGAAGCACGTCCCGGGCCCGATAGGTGTCGGCGGGCTCTCCGTCCAGCACGTTCCGGGTGCTCCAGTCGCCGTCCCGCTCCACCGCGTCCATGAACTCGTCGGTCACCCGCACGCTGTGGTTGGCGTTCTGATAGAAGACCGAGTCGTAGGCCCCGCCGGGGACGTTGAAGCCCCCGTCGTAGCCCGCTTCGATCAGCGCCCAGGCCTTCTTCTCCTCGACCTCCTTGGAGCGGATGAACTCCATGACGTCGGGATGCTTCACGTCCAGAATCACCATCTTGGCCGCGCGCCGGGTCTTCCCCCCCGACTTGATCACCCCGGCGAAGGCGTCGTAGCCCTTCATGAACGAGACCGGTCCCGATGCGGTGCCGCCGCCCCGGAGCTTCTCCCGGGAGGAGCGGATCTTGGACAGGTTGCTTCCGGTCCCCGATCCCCACTTGAAGAGCATGCCCTCGGTCTTGGCCAGCTCCAGGATCGAGTCCATGGAGTCTTCCACCGAGTTGATGAAGCAGGCCGAGCACTGGGGCTTCTCCACCACGCCGACGTTGAACCACACCGGGCTGTTGAAAGCCATCTTCTGGTTCAGCATCAGGTGCATGAGCTCGTCGTGGAAGACGTCGCGGTCCCCGGTCGAGGCGAAGTACCCTCCCTCCTCGCCCCAACCGGTGATCGTGTCCGCCACCCGGGAGAGGAGCTGGCGGACGCTGCGCTCGCGCTCGGGAGTGCCCAGGTTGCCCCGAAAGTACTTGGAGACCACCACGTTGGTGGCGGTCATGGACCAGGGCTTGGGAATCTCCACGTTCTTCTGTTCAAAGACGGTTTCACCCCGCTCGTTCACGATCAGGGCGTTGCGGGTCTCCCACTCGATCTCGCTCATGGGATCGACGCCGGGCCGGGTGAAGCGCCGCTCGAAACGAAGGCCACCCTCCAGGTTGGCCCCCTTCCGGCGCCGCCCGGCCTGCCGCGACGCGGCCCCGCCTTCGGCGTTGGTTTTGCTGGTTCGTTTGGCCATAGGTCGTACACCCTCCAGGAAAAAAGGTACGTCAAGAGGTGCCTACCTGTTTATGCCCGGCCCCCGGCAAGCGTCAAGGCGAAAAACACCAATTCCTGTAGTTGATTGTACCGCAAGCCACAATATCTAGTGTTGAGACGGGACGGCGAGCGCCGGGCGGGGATCCGGTGACGAATGCGTGACGCACAATGAAAAACGGCTGTTTCCGGCTCTGGGGGGCGAGGTCGGGGTCGGTGGGGCGGATTGACGGGGGAGGGGAATCAGCTCGCCCGGTCGAGGGGCTCTTCGGCTCCGTCCGGCGCGTCCGCATCGTCCGCCGAGGCCTCGGAGGAGGCGATCAGGGGAAGCTGGATGCGGTAGACGAGTCCGGAGGGTTCGTGGTCGCCCACCTCGATCATCCCTCCGTGAGCCACCACGAACCGCTTCACCAGGGGGAAGGCGAGTCCCAGGTCGCCGCTCCGGCCGGTGGGTTCGGGTTCCATCTGGGCGAAGGGCTGGAAGAGGGCCTCACGCTCCGCCTCGCTCAGGCGGGGCGAGCCGTCCACGACCTGTATCTCGGCCCATCCTTCGTCCAGGTAGCGGCAGTGGACGGTCACCCGCGTCCCGGGCGAACTGACCGCGACGGAGCGGTGGAGGATCGCCCCCAAGGCCTCTTCCATGCGTCCCGGATCGAGCCGCGCGCGCAGGGGATCCTGGCTGAACTCCCCGGCCAGCTCGATACCCCGGGCCCGCGCCTCCTCCGCTCTCTCGTCCACCAGCCGGGCCACCATCCGGTTCAGGTCCACCGGTCTTCGCTCCAGCACCATGGTTCCGGAGCGGAACCGGGTCACGTCCATCACCTGATCGATCAGCCGGAGCAGGTTCCGTCCCTCGCCGTGAATGGTGCGGGAATGGCCCCGCACCTCCTCGGGCTCCAGGGTCTCCTCGGCCAGGTACTCCGCATAGGCGATGATGCAGGTGAGCGGGGTCTTGAGTTCATGGGACACGGTATTGAGAAAGATGTCCCGGGTCTGCATGGCTTCCTTGAGCGCCCGGTTGGCCTGGACGAGCTGATAGGAGCGGCTCTCCAGCTCCCGGAAGATGCGGACCCGGTTCTGCTCGATGGTGTCCCGCTGAGCCCCGATGTACGCGATGAAGGCTCCCAGGAAGAGGAAGCTCGCCCCGGCCAGCACGAATCCCCGGTAGGGACCGGCGAAGACCCCGGCCATGGCGCTTCCCACGGTGAGGATGGCCAGGGTGGCCGCGCTCATGATCACGATGGCGATCGTGGTGAGCCACAGGCTCCGCTCGTGATGGGCGAGGCCCTGGTAGACGTCCTCGCGCTCCCGGACGGGGCGACCGGCCGCCGGTGGCTGACCCTGGGTCGATAAGGTGTTTGTTTTCATAGACATACTGGCTCAGCGCCCCGGGTCGGGGTGGGGCGATTGGCCTGATGTCGTTTTCGACCGAATGGGAACCCGGCTTTAGCCCTCCGGCCCGACCGGACCGGGGACCGGCTCCCCGGAGTCCGGCGCGCGCGAACTCCGGCGCCGGGCGCGGGAGCGTGGGGCCGGCGGGTGACCGGGGTTCAGAACCGCATGCGGGAGGTGAGGCCGATGGTGAGAATGTGCCGGGTCTCGGCGGTGACCGCGGGGAAGCTCTCGTTGAATTTCGGATCGGGGTTGAAGCCGTACAGGTAGAAGTTGTTGATGTCGTAGCTCCTCCGCTCCACCGAGAGGGAGGCGCTGAAGTCGTCGATATCCACCCCCAGCCCGAAGGTGATCGCGGCGGCCTTGACCGGGCTCCCCCGGAAGGCCAGGTTGGAGAATTCCGCCACGTATAGGAGGGAATCCCCCGTCGCGGTGTCGCCGTCGAAATAGCGTCGGATCATCGCGGTGTAGTGCTGATAGCTCTCGGGGATCACGGTGTTGCTGAGGGCCAGTTTCTCGGTGCGGTATCCGAAACGGATCGGGACCTGGACCCGGTCCGAACGATGCAGGGCGTACTCCAGGCCCAGGCGCAGGCTGTTGGCGTCCCCCAACCCGGCGTTGAAGGTTTCCTTCCCGCCCCCGGTCGCGAGCGAGATGAAGTAGCTGGTGGAGTCCTGCGGGTCGGAGAAGCCGATCTCCGGGGTGATGCTCTGGCGGGTGACATCCACCTTGCTCCAGGGGCGGATCCAGTAGTCGCCGACCAGGGTGAGCCGATCGGTGAGATCCAGAGCCGAGCCCACCCCCACGACGGTGGGAATCGAGAGCGTGTGATCGAGAAGGGTGGTGTAGGCGAGGATCTTGGTTTCCAGAAGGTCATTGGGCACCGGGCGCACCGTCGCGAACCCGTTCTTGAAATCCAGGTCGTGGGCCATCTGGAGCGATCCGGCCACCAGCAGCCGCCCGAGGTGCCCCCTCGCCCCCAGATCGACGTTGAAACCGGAGACGTCCTGGTGGAAGTTGTAGCCGCCGTTCAGGAACTCGAAGCCGAACTGGGAGAGCCCGATCGACTCGCTGCGATGCAGGGTGCCGGTCTGCCAGTTCAGGGCGAGTCCCAGGTCGAGGGAGCCCCCGAAGGATCGCGCCGCCCCCACGCTGATGGCGTCCAGGCCGTCGTCGGGACTGTCTCCCCGGCCGAAATTGACCTCCTGGCCCGCGGCGAACGGTCCCTTGAGGATGGCGCGGACTTCGGATCCCTCGCCGGTCCGGGCTTCGCGCCGGTACGTGAGCCCCAGCCCCCCCCGGCCGCCCAGAATCACCATGGGCAGACCCAGGGAAATGTTGTTGTAGTTCAGCTTGGTGGACGGGCTCACCCGGTAGTCCTTGCTCTGCAGGAACTGGATCTGCCCGATGTCCAGGAGTTCGGGGAAGGTCTTGACCGAGGTGCCGCCCGAGTAGAAGACGGCCGAGGATTCCACCTGGGGCCGCTCCACGCCCAACAGCGCGGCGGGGTTCAGGCTCATGTACTCCGGCCCGCCGGCCAGCGCCATCCCGGCCCCCCCCATGGCCGACATCCGCGCCCCCACCGGAACCCGGTCGAAGTTGAAGATGGAGAGGAAGCCGGCCTCCCAGGAGGATCGGCCGGTAATGCTCAACGTGTCGGTGGGAGCGTTGCTCCCGGTCTGGGCTCGCGCCGACGGCGCGGCGGCGAGGATCGACACCCCGGCCAGAGCCGAAATCAGAAAACGCGCGAATGACTTCAAGGCAGGACCCTCCACTCGGCGGTCACGAAGCCCGTTAGAGCCGTGCACTCATGATCTTGGCCAAGACGAAGACGGTGAACCCCCAGAACCCCCCGGCCCGGGCGGACTTCATCTTGTCGATCGTCACCTCGTCCACCTTGACGATCTTGTAGGCGGGAATGGTGATGCGTTCGGTCTCGTCGCGGATATGAAGCGCCGCCCCCTCCATCCGTTCGCGCTGGATGCGGTAGCGCTCGTACTCCTCCTGGATGTACGGCTTGGACAGTACGATGCCGGTTTCGTCCGCCTCCTCGACGGTGGCGCGATAGACCCGACCGAAGGTGGTGAAGGTCACGTGCTCCCCCCGAGCCAGGTGCCCCTTGATGGTCTCGCCATCCCGCAGGGTAACCACCACGGTCTTCTCCGCTCCGAAGTCGTTGATGGACGCCGGCACCAGCTTCGTGCATCCGGCCGCCGCCAGGACCAGCATCGAGGCCAGGATTCCGATGGCCGTTCGCCGTATGTGCACCAGGAGATCCTCCCTGGATCGTCGTCATGGAACTGTGAGGAATAAAAAGAACTGCCTCGGCAGCCTGAGAGGGGGAGAACGAAAGCGACTGCGAAGGATAGGGGAGGGGGGAGAGGCTGTCAAGCTGAGGAAGGAGGACGCCTTAGGGGGAGGGAGGCCCGGCGGTCCCCCTCCCCTCAAAGTCGACCAAAATTCTAATTAGATGAAGTACTTGGAGATGTCGAGCCCGAGGGCCTCCGCGTCCACGGTGGCCTGAACCTCGTCCGGATAGGCGCCGTCGGCACCCTTCTTGGAGAGGTCGAGTTCCGGGTACTCCCGCTGGATCCCGTTCTCGTCGGTGACCGGGCGCACCACCGGCCGGTGGCAGAGGTTCGAGTCCTCGGCCACCGCGAGCACCACGGCCAGGCGGCCGCTCTTGAGCCGCACCGCGGTCCCCACCGGGAAGACCCCGATCATGTTGGCGAAGAGCCGCATGAGCACCGGATCGAACTTGCTCCCCGCCTGGCTCATCATGTACGAGAGCGCCTTGTCCCGCGGGGTGGCCTTCTTGACGTAGACCCGCTTGGTGGTCATGGCGTCGAAGGCGTCGGCCACGGCCACGATCCGGCCGATGGGATGGGGGCGATAGGGCTTGCGCAGCCGGGGGTAGCCTCCGGGAGCCTGATTGTAGTTCAGGTGATGCTCGAAGCAGGCCAGCATGGACTTGAAGGCCAGGGCGGACAGGCCCCGCATCCGAACCAGCTCCTTCACCCCCAGCTCGGGATGGGCCTTCATGGTGTCCCACTCCTCGGGGGTGAACGCCCCCGGCTTGCGCAGGATGTCGAGGGGGATCTTGGACTTGCCCAGGTCGTGGAAGAGCGCGGCCACCCCCAGCTCGGCCAGCTGGGTGCGGGTGAAGCCGGCCCGTTTGGCCAGGGCCAGGGAGTAGATGCAGACGTTCACCGAGTGATAGAACGTGTAGTTGTCGTGGGATTTCAGGGTGGTGAGGCCGAGCAGGGTGAACTCCTCGTCCATCATGAGATCGACCATGTCCTGCACCACCCGCTTGGCGTGCCGGAGCTCCAGCCGCTTTCCCAGATGGGCCTGGGCCATGATCGCCTTGGTCACGGTGACCGCCTTGAAGAACGCCTTCTTGCACCGCTCCCGCCGGTCCACCTGCTGGGTCTCGATGCTCAGGAGTTCGTTCATCTCGCGGACCGGACCCACCGCGAACGGCGACTCGAACGAGTCGAGCTTCTGGTTGATGAGGGCGGCGGTCTCCTCGTCCCCTACCGACTGCTCGTTCAGGACGTCCACCAGCTGGCGGACCTGGTCCGCGGTGGCCCGGCCCGATACGAAGAGGCTCCCCACCCCGCGGGTGGTCAGCTCGCCGATCAGAACCTCCATGAACCCGTAGCCGGCGGTGTCCACCCGGAGACGCGCGTCGTCGAGATAGAGAAAATCGCTGGCCACGTGGAGTCCGAACTCTCCCCGGGCCGCGACCACGTTGTTGACCGCGGTGACCAGGCTCTCCATCGCGGCCAGGCTGGCCTCGTTGTTCCAGCCGTGGGTGCGGGCGGTGCGGATCGCCACCTGGAACGCCCGCACCAGCTCCCGGCCCAGGGCCTGGGGATCCTCGGACAGACTCGCGGAGAGGTGCTCGCCCAGGGCCATCAGGCCGCCTCCTTCACGATCGATTCCCCGTCGCTTCCCTTGGCGATCCGGCGGAGCCCGGACTGGGCGGCGGTGCGGACGATGATGGAACGGTCTTCGAGGTGACGGGAAAGGAGTTCCTGGGCCTCGGAGCCGCCGATCCAGCCCAGCGATTCGCAGGCGCAGGCCCGGAGCTCGTCGGCCTGGGTCCGGCGGAAGAGACTCCTCCGGCCGAGGACGTCGCGCATGAGGGGAAGCAGGTCCTTCCCCCCCGCGTAGCCCAGGGCCTCGAAGAAGGCGCGCTTCTCGCTCAGGTCGCGCTGGTCGAATTCCTTCTCCTCGACCACGAGGAGGAGGTGGGGCACGGCGCGGCGCCCGCTCAGCGCGAGGTTCCGCGCCGCCCCGGCCCGGATTCGCTGATCCGGGTCGAAGAGGCACTCCACCAGGACGTCCATCGCCCGTCCCCGTCCGACCTGGCTCAGGGCGCCGAGCGCCTCCCGCCGGACCCGGAAATCGGGATGGCGCAGCAGCTCCTTCAAGGGGGTCACCGCCTGATCGCTCTTCATCGCCCCCAGGATGACCGCCACGTTCCGGACCAGGAACCAGCGGTCGTCCTTCAGGAACGGGAGGAAGGGAACCACGTTTCCCCCCGCCTTCTCGATCAGGGCGTCGATGAGCCGCCGCCGGGCCCGGGGGCTCTCCAGCCGGCCCATCACCTCGCAGAGCGAACCGATGGCGTCCTCCGGCAGGACGCGGATGAAGCGCTCCAGGGGAGCCAGGGCCGAGGTCCGGCCGGCGTCGAGATGGCGGGCCAGCGACTCGCAACGGGTGTCGTCCCAGGCGGCCCGGAGACCGGCATCGATCACCGTGGACATGCCGGCGGTGAGGTCGTCCCGGTCCACGGCGACTTCGCGCAGCATGCCGATGATCTCGGCCGCCTCGCGGAGCCGCCCTTCCCCGATCAGCCCCAGCATGGCCCCGGAGAGCACCTGGACCAGGCTCACGAACGAGGCTTCGTTCTTCTCCAGGAACAGGGTTTCGCCGATGAGGTGGACGATGTCGCCCAGGATGCGCGGGGATTCCTCCTCGGCGATCTCCTCCAGGAGGGCCTCCCGCTCCTCGCGGCTGATTCCGAAGAGCTCGGGATCCTCCTCGGACAGGATCTTGGCCCGGATCTGCTCGGCCATCTCGTTGGCCGCGCGCCCGGTCTCCTCGTCGTCCTCGAGGTTGTGCATCTCGAGATCGACGTAGTTCATGAACTCCTTCCCGAACTCCTCGGGGATCGGATCCTCGGCGTTGTCGAGATCGAGAATGTCGTCGATGGCGATGTAGGTGATGTGCTCGAAGCGCCCTTCCCAGAGGAGGGTGACGAAGTCGTCCTCCCCGTCCACCACCTTGAGCGCGCTCTTGCGGAACAGGGTCAGGAAGTCGAGCACTTCCTGCCGGGTGAGCCCCACGTGGAAGGAGATCTCCCGGATGCCGTCCCAGAAGAGGCGCGCGGGGACGGAGTCGTCGCGGCCTTCCTGCTGGAGAACCGGCTCCCCGGTGTAGAAGAGCTTGGTCTTCCCCACGGTGAGCCGGACCGCGTCCATGAGCTTGAAGGTCCCGGTGAGGCGATCGGCGAGATCGTCGGCGAACCGGCGGCACATGGGGTTCTCCACCGGATAGAGCCGAACCGCCTTGACCGCCTTGGAGAGGGAGCGGGTGAGCTTGCGGACCTGGGCGACCTCGGGGGAGGACTCGCCCGGCGACTCGTCGTCCGGCTCGTCGTCGTCCAGACCCAGGATGCTGTCGCTGAGCGCGCTCTCCACCGCCGGCGCCTCGTCGGAGGAGCCGGTCAGGCTCCGGCCGTAGGCCTCGCGCTCCTCGGCATCGCCGACGGGAGGCGCGTCGGTCACCGCGGTTTGCCCGTAGTCCCCTTCCCCCCAGCCGCCTTCGGGGACGGCGCCCCGTTCCAACCGTGGAGGTGCGGAGGCCATGGCATAGCCGTCACCGCCGCTCTCGCCGGCGGGGTGAACGTCCATCTCCGGCCGGGCGGCCGGAACCTCGGATTCGAGGCGCAGTCTGTCCTTCCCCTCCTCCTCGAGGGGCAGTCGATCGCCCACGACGGTCTTCCTGTCTGTGCTTGAGGCCTGAAATCGAACCCTGATGTCCCGAAGTTTGTTATCGGCGGGCGGGGCCGGAGGTTAACCGCGATCGGGGCCCGGCGCGCCGAGGATTGCGCGAACTGCCGCAGCCACGGTCAGGGCCAGATCCGGGGGGAGGCCGGCGGGGACCGGGGAAGCCGCCCGGGGGCCCTCGGCGGGGTCGCAGGTCACCGGGCGGGGGTCGCCGGCCCGGCGTCGCTGGGCCTGAAGCGCGTCCACGTCCGCCCGCCCCAAGGGCTTGGGTCCGCCCAACAGGCGGGTGACCAGGGCGATGCGGGCAAAGTGCTCCAGGGTCTCCATGCGGTCCAGCGCTTCCTCCACCGAGGCGCCGAGGGTGACCGCGCCGTGGTTGGCCAGGAGGAAGGCATCGTGGCTCCGGGCGGTGTCGGCGATCGCCGCCTCGATCTCGGGGGTGCCGGGGGTGGCGTAGGGGGTGAGGGGGACCGCGCCCAGGCTCACCGCCACCTCGGGCATGAGGCACTCGGTGAGGCCCTGGCCCGCGCTGGCGAAGCCGACGGCCACCGGAGGATGGGCGTGGACCACCGCCCCCACGTCGGGCCGGAGGCGGTAGACGGCGAGGTGCATGCCGATCTCGGTGCTCGGCCGGCCCGGCCCCTGGACCCGGCCGTCGAGGTCCATCTCCACGAAGTCGGCCTCGGTGAGCGAACGCTTGCGCCGGCCGGTGGCGGTGACGAGGAGGCGGCCGCCGGACCCCGGCCCCGCGGGAAGCCGCGCGGAGATATTGCCGTCCCGGGCCGGAACCAGGCCGAGAGCGTCCAGGCGCCGGCCGGCGGCGACGAGGGCGGCGATGAGATCCGAGCGCTCGGGAGCGGGCATCAAGCGCGATCCTCCAGGGTCTCCGCGGAACTTCCCGGACGGATCCCGGGTAGAGAGCCGGAGCGGCTCCGGCGACGATCCCAGAGGGTGACCCCGGATCCGCGGTCCGTCAACCGCTACCCGGGCGGCGGATTATCCTTGGTTTGCCTTCCGGATGGGTTCATAATGCATTCGAAATTCACTTTAGGAGGCATTGTAATGCGTTCGCCCGCCGATTTCAGCCAACCTTCATTGACCCGCGCCGTGGTGAAGAGCCCCCTGGGGCCCTTGGGCCTGGTCGCCCGGGGAGACCGCTTGGCCGCCGTGTTCCTGAAGGTGGACCCGGCCTGGTTCCCCTTCCAGGTCGAGCGCACCTACGGTTCGGTGGGCCGCGAGGCCATGGCCCCGTTCACCGAAGTCAAACAGCAGCTCGAGGAATACTTCGCCGGCCATCGCCTCGTCTTCCGCCTTCCCCTGGACCTCGAGCAGGGGACCCCGTTCCAGCGCCGGGTCTGGAACGCCCTGCTCGACATCCCCTACGGGCAGACCGTGACCTACAAGGAGATCGCCCAGACCATCGGCCAGCCCTCGGCGGTGCGCGCGGTGGGCGGCGCCAACGGGGCCAATCCGATCCCCATCATCGTTCCCTGCCACCGGGTGGTGGGCTCGGGGGGACGATTGGGGGGATACGCCTACGGGCTGGACGTCAAGACCCAGCTCCTGGAGCTCGAGGCGCGGACCCGCATGCGGGCGGCGAGCCTCGGCATGTTCGACGAGGACGGTCCCGAGGCGCGGTTCCGGTTCCGGTAGCCGCCGCGGACGAACCCGGGCCGGCGGTTATTGAAGCCGCGGCGGGGAGAGGCCGGGGTCCGCTCCCCCGGCGAGAAGCGGCAGCCGGAGCCCTTCGGGGAAGGGGGAACGAAGCCCCGCCCAGGCCAGGGCCCGGGTCAGGAAGCCGGTCCGCGCCGGCGCGCCGAAGGTGAGCACCCGGTAGTCGTCGCCGATGCCCGCCTTGGCCGCCGCCACCCTCTCCGCGTCCCCGAGCGTCCCGATGCCGTCGATCAAGCCGAGTTCCCGGGCCCGATCCCCGAAGTACACCCGCCCCTGGGCGATCTCCCGCACCCGGGCCTCGGGGAGGCCCCGGCCCTCCGCCACCCCCTTGACGAAGGCGTCGTAGAGGTAGTCGAGGGAGGCGTCGAGCATCCGCTTCTCCTCGGGGGTGTAGTGGCGATACCAGGAGAACATGTCGGTGTGCTCCCCCCGCTTGAAGGTCTCCGAGGTCAGCCCGGCCTTCTCGTACAGGTTCTGGAGCACGGGTAGCGACCACACCACCCCGATGCTCCCGGTCACCGTCATGGCGTCGGCGAGAATCGTGTCCGCGTCCATGGAGATCCAGTAGCCGCCGCTCGCCGCCACCGAGCCCATGGAGACCAGGAAGGGGATCTTCCGTTCCCGCTTGATCCGCCGGATCTCCTTCCGCATCTCCTCCGAGGCCAGGACCGCCCCCCCGCCGGAATCCACCCGGAGAACGACGGCCCGGACCGACGGGGAGGCGGCGGCGGCCCGAAGCTGCCCCACCACGGTCTCCGAGCCCATGGTGCGCCCGCCCTGGAGCCAGTTCCGGCCGCTCTTTCCCGAGGCGATGTCCCCGTAGACCGGGACCAGCGCCACCGCGGGGGGCGGGACCCATCGCTCGCTCCAGTAGGCACGATCCGGGAGGGGCATGGCCGGAGGCTTCTTCTCGGGGGGGCCGCCCGCGAGTTCCCCCGCTTCGGTGAGGGCGTCGTCCCACCAGCCGAGCCGGTCCACCAGCTTCATCCGCACGCAGTCCTCGGGGAAGACGATCCGGCCGGAGCCGATGTCCGCCATGTCCCGGTCGGAGATCCCCCGCGCGGTCTGAATGGTGTCGATCAGGTGACGGTAGGAGGCGTCCACCAAGGACTCGATCTCCTCGCGCTGGGCGGCCGAGGTGGAGTCGGTGTACCAGGTGTGGAAGGTGGACTTGTAGACCCCGGCGGTGTCGGCATCCCACTCCACCCCGATCTTCTCGAACATCCGCTTCATGCGGGTGAGATGCACCGAGACCCCGATGCCCTGGACCCCGGTCAAGGGGGGCATCACGATGCGGTCGGCGGCCGAGGCCAGGTACATCTCCGGGGCGCCCCCCACGTTCTCCAGGTAGGCCACCACCGGCTTGCCGCTCCCGCGGAAGGCGACCAGGGCGTGGCGGATCTCCTCGGTCTGCGCGCTCACCGGGCCGAGGAACGACCCGGACACGTTCCCGATCCGAAGGGCCAGGGCGCTCACGTCGGGATCCTCGGCCGCGTCGTGGATGCGGCGGATGACGTCGAGGGCGCCGTGGGTCTCCCCCCCCATCAGCACGAAGCCGCTGGCGGTGTCCTCGTAGGTCCCGTCGAGACGCAGGACGGCCACGCTCCGCTTCGCGGCCATCGAGCGCCGCCAGAACTCGTCGTAGACCTGGACCGCCACCGAGCCCCGGACGTCCTCACCGGTTCCCTTCACGCTCCGCGACCGGGCCGAGGCCGCCCCGTGTCCGAAGTGCCCGGTCACCGAGAGGCCGAACTCCGGGGAGAGCCCGTTCCGGTCGCGGACGGCCAGGGCCACCTCGATCCCCCGGGGGGCCAGGACCCGGGCCCCGTAGGCCATGTCGATCCGGCTCGAGCCGTCGGCGTGGCTTCCCTGCACGTTCAGGGTGAGGAGCTCGGGGGATGCGGGAAGGGGCCGGAAGGCCGCCCCGTAGGTGTAGCGGGGGTCGAGCCGGGCGTCGAGATACCGGGGATGGCCGGGGTTCTCCACGGTGAAGCCGAAGGCGAGCTGGCGGAGGGGACGCGACTGGAGACCCAGGGACCAGGTCCGGAGATCGTTCCCGGGGCGGTCCACGTTCCCCCACACCCGGGCCGCGCCGATCCTCATCCACCGCGGGCCCACCGCGGCCCCGAAGGTGTAGGTGTCGAGGTCGGCGTGGGTGGGGACGATCGCGATCCCGTCGCCCTCGATGGAGGCGCGGGGAACGCCCACCAGGTCCCGGTGCCGGTAGGTGAAGCCCCACGGCCCCCCCTGCATGGCGGCCACGAACTCGTCCCGGACGTCCTGGTTCCCGGATAGCTCCAGCAGAAGGTTGGTGCCCACCCCTCCGGCCAGGCCGGCGGGGTTCAGAAAGGTCGAGGCCGCGTCCTGGGTCTCGGCCGCGAAGCGGTAGAAGGAGTACTCGTAGGGGGGGACCCACTCCGCCGCCGCCGCGGTTCCCGCCGCCGCGGCCAGGAGGATCGCCATGGCCGCCAGCCGGACCCCCGCCGCCCTCGTCGTCGCCCTCGTCAGGTTCATGTTCGCCCCCCTGGTTGCGCCGAGCCCCCGGCCGCCGGGGGCGAGACACCTCGCGCTTCCCCGCTCACAATTCCGGCGGGTTCAGGAAATAGCCCATGGCCATGGGGAACCAGTCCACGAGGTCCCCGGCCTGGAAACCGTAGATCGAGCCCCAGTCCTCCACCACGTAGTCCGCGGTGTAGCCGTGGAGGAACACCCCGGCCACGGCGGCGTCCAGCGAATCCAGGCCCTGGGCCATGAAGCCGGAGATGAGGCCGGTCAGCACGTCGCCGGTTCCCCCGGTGGCCAGGGCCTCGGAGCCGGTGGGGTTCACGTAGACGGTGTCGCTCTGGGGGTCGGCGATCACCGTGGGCGCCCCCTTGAGCACGATCACCGCCCCGAGGCGCCGCGCCCACTTCGAGGCCGTCTCCATCCGGCGTTCCGGTGCGGCGTCCATGTTCTCGCCGGTCAACGCCGCGAATTCCCCCGGGTGCGGGGTGAGGACCAGCCGGCTTCCCGCCGCGCTCGAGCGCAGGAGATCGGCCTCGCCGGCGAAGGCGTTCAGGCCGTCGGCGTCGAGCACGGTGGGGAGATCGATCTCCCTGATGATGCGCTGGATCAGGGCCCGGGTGCTGGGGTGCCGTCCCGCCCCCGGTCCCACCGCCAGCGCGGTGAGCCGTCCGGGTTGGAACAGGGCGATGGAGTCGAAGGCCTCGCGGCTCAGCGCCCGGACCTCCAGCTCGGGGAGGGGGAGCGTCATGACCTCGGTGAGCTTCAACTCCAGGACATCGTTCAGGCTCAGGGGCACCCCGGCGGTCACCAGGCCCGCCCCCGCCCGTACCGCGGCCCGGGAGGACAGGGTCACCGCCCCGGTGAGCCCGGCGCTTCCCCCCACCACCAGGAGCCGCCCGCGGTCCCCCTTGTGCATCTCCGGTTCACGGTCGGGAAGCCGCTCCATGACGTCCTCGGCCTCGATCACGTAGGCCCGGAGCCCCTCGCCCCGTTCCAGGACGTCCTCGGGGATCCCGATGTCCACCCACTCCAGGGCGCCGGTGAACGCGCGTCCCGGAAAGAAGAAGTGCCCCCGTTTGGGGAGGGCCATGGTCACGGTGAGGTCCGCGTTCACGCAGGCCCCCTCCACCCGGCCGTCGTCGGCGTCCACCCCGGTGGGAACGTCCACCGCCACGATGGGAACCCCCACGTCCTCCAGCTCCACCACCACCTCGCCGATGAGCCCGCGCGGGGCTCCCTTGGTTCCGGTCCCCAGAAGCGCGTCCACCACCAGGTCGGCCTCGACCAGCTCGTCCCGCGCCGCTTTCCAGGCCGCTTCATCCGGGGCGGCCAGGGTCTCCCCGTCCGCCTTGGTCCAGTCCGCGTAGGCCCGGGCCGCGTCCCCGGTGAGCCGGTCCGGCTCGGTTCCCACCAGGATCACCACCGGCCGCATGTCGGCCTCGTCCAGGACCCGGGCGACCACGAACCCGTCGCCGCCGTTGTTGCCGGGGCCGGCCAGGACCACCACCCTGGCGTCTTCCAGGTCGCTGAAGTTGGCCAGGATGGATTCGGCGACTCCGTGCCCGGCCCGCTCCATGAGGTCGTACCCCGGGATCTTCCGGTCCTCGATCGCCTCCCGGTCCATCCCCCTCATTTCATCCGAAGTCACCAGTCGTCGCATGAATGCCTCGCTGTTCAGGGTCTTACGATTTCCAACGCACCATGGCCACCGCCACCGCGTGGGCGTGGGTGTGGGAGAGGGAGAGCTTGGCCTCGCACCGGGCGGCGGGGCCGTGAAGCCGGTACTCCGGCCGCTTTCCTTCGCGAACCACCTCCACGTCCTTCCAGGCCAGGGTTTCCGGGCCGGGATAGGCCTTGGCGAACGCTTCCTTGGCCGCGAACCGGGCGGCCAGGGACTCCGCCGGACGCGCCTTCCCCCGGCAGTAGGCGATCTCCTGGTCGGTGAAGTGGCGTTTCAGGAAGCGGTCCCCCCAGCGGCGCACCGCGGCCCGAATCCGGACCACCTCGGCGATATCCACGCCGATGGCGAACTCCCAGTCGCTAGTGGGGGACATCCGTCTCCTCGAGGTTCGGGCGCGGGCGCGATCCCCCCGGAACGCTCCCGGTCAGGACGCGGCCTCTCCCTCCCGGTTCAG
Source organism: uncultured bacterium (assembly GCA_964424285.1). Taxonomy (GTDB): domain Bacteria; phylum Eisenbacteria; class RBG-16-71-46; order JABDJR01; family JABDJR01; genus CAVSKL01. The sequence continues at coordinate 13,522 of CAYRIJ010000001.1, read as the reverse complement.
CCCGTCCACGATGTCCACCAGCTCCAGGACGTCGTGGATCGCGTGATCCGCGGGATGCATGTCGATGGGGTCCCGGTCCTTGGACCACGAGAACCCGTAGTGGGCGAACACCGTGTGCATCCCCAGCGCCTTGGCCCCGGCCATGTCCCGGTCCGGCCAGTCCCCCACCATGAGCGCCGCTTCGGCGGCGACGCCCAGCCGGCGGAGGGCCAGGCGGAAGGGAGCGGGGTCGGGTTTGCGAACACCGGTGTCCTCGAAGGTCACCACCTGGTCGAAGACGTGGTGGAGGTTCAGGGAAACCAGGCGGAGCCAGGCGCCTTCGCGGGGGGCGTCGCTCACCACCCCGAGCTTGAGCCCCCGCCGCATGAGCTGATGAAGGGTGAGGAGCACGTGAGGGTAGGGAACCAGGGCCGAATCCCGGGCGCGGCGATAGCCGACGATGGCCGCGGCCAGGAACTTGTAGTCCACCTCCCCCAGCTCCTCCTGGAGGAAGGTGTTGAACACCTTCTGGTATTCGATCCCCTCCCGGTCGTAGATCTCCCGGATCCGTCGCACCGTCCGGTCGCGGGCCGATTCCCCTTCCGAGCGCGGCAGCCGGGCGTCGAGCCCGGCGTCCAGCATGTTGTCGGCCGCGGATTCGATCGCGACCTCCTTCACACGCATGAAATCGGTGAGCGTGTTGTCGAGGTCGAAGATGACCGCGCGGATCACGGGCAGGGCTCCTTTCGACGGGCGGTCGCGAACGAAGGAAGCGGCGGGGTTACTTCACCGAGGTGCCGATGGTCCTTCCGATGGAAATCTCCCCGTTGTCGATCCGTACGTTGAATCCGCAGTTGGGATTCGAGCAGACCCAGGCCTTGTACCGGATCGGCGCTCCGTCACGGCCGTAGTCGGAGAGCGGAAGAAGCAGCCCGTTATTGCATTTCAAACAGTCCGGGAACCCTCGGTCTTCGAGCGACATCGACTACCTCCCATCCCTACTCAGGATATTCCACCCCATGCCGGAACCGACATGCCGGGACCGCTGCGGGATGCACGGGGAACGACGCAAGCACGTAGTTTCCCGCCGGTTTAGGCGTCCGTCAAGGGCGAAGCTCACGCGTCCGGCGCGCCCCCGTCCCCCCCCCGGCAAACGCCCGGGGTCCAGGTGGATCCGGTCCGGGAGCCGCCCCCCCCGGGCTCACGTCTTCTGTTTCTTCCGTTCGGCGGCCGGGAAGAGCACGTTGTCCAGGATCAGCCGGTATCCCGGAGAGTTCTTGTGGAGGGATAGATCGGTGGGCGGGTCCCCCACCCGGTGCTCCCAGTCCTCGGGGTCGTGCCCGCCCAGAAAGGTCCAGGTCCCCTTCCCGAAGTCCCCGTGGATGTAGCGGACGTCCGGCCACCCCTCCGGCTCCCCCAGGACCAGGACGCCGTCCTTCAGGAGCTTCTTGTTGAAGCTGGTGGTCTGGCCGAGGAAACCCTTCACCACGTTGGTGTGGTCCTGGGTGAGCATGGTGGGCACCGGGTCCTGCTTGGCCGAGAACTCGAAGAGGGTGAAGTAGTCGTTCTGCTCTCCCCGCTGCCGGGCCACCTGGTTGGTCATGTCGATATCCGAGAACTCGTACTCGTACGGGTTGGTGACCAGATGGAAGTTCTGGAAGGCCAGGGTGCGGGAGAAATCCAGCTTGCGGTCGGCGTCGGGGTCCATGGGATCCCCGTCGAACTCCGGGGCGCAGATGTCGACCCCGTGGGCGGCGAGGGCGATGTCGAAGGTGTCGGTGGCGCTGCACATGGCGAACAGGAACCCCCCCCGCGCCACCCAGTCCTTGATGGTCTCCGCCACCGCCTTCTTCTCCTCGCTCACCTTCTTGTAGCCCAGCTTGTGGGCCTCGGCCTCCAGCTGCGCCACCTGGGCGCGGTACCAGTCGGCTCCCCGGAAGGTGGCGTAGAACTTCCCGTACTGGCCGGTGAAGTCCTCGTGATGGAGGTGGAGCCAGTCGTACTTGGAGAGATCGCCGCCCAGCACCTCGTCGTCCCAGATCGGGGTGAAGGGGATGTCGGCGTAGGTGAAGGCCAGGGTCACCGCGTCGTCCCAGGGCACGAACCCCGGCGGGATGTAGATGGCCACCCGGGGCGCCTTCTCCAGGAGCACCACGTCCATGTTGTTCTGCTCGATGTCCGCGTAGATCGAGGTGACGTCGGCGTCGGAGACCGCCTGGGTGAGCACCCCCCGGATCTTCGCCTCCCGGAGCACCGCGGGGTCGTCCTCGAAGAAGAACGATCCGCCGCGGTAGTTGAGGAGCCACTCCACGTTGTGCCCGCGGGCCAGTTCCCAGTAGGCCAGGCCGTAGGCCTTCAGATGATCGGTCTGCTTCAGGTCCATGGGGACGAGGATCTTGGCCGAAGCGGGGGCGGGAATGAGGGCCAGGAGGATCGCGGCCGCCGCGGCGGCCAGACCGAGGCCCCGAAGCCGGGCCGGGAACGAGTCAGGATTTGACTTCACGACGCAGTTTCTCCACGAGCCGGCGGGCCTCGGGGGCCTCCAGGCTCTCGGGATAGTCGGTGAGAATGCTCTCGAAGCGGACCAGGGCCTCGCCGGAGCGGTCGAGCCTTTCGAGAAGGAGGTTCCCCCCGCGCATGAGCGCTACCGGCGCCCGGCGGTCGTCCTTGTACTCGTCCACCAGCCGGTCCAGGTAGCCCAGGGCGGCCTCGGGGGTCGCGGCCACGTCCGCCTTGGCCAGAAGCGCCTCGGCGGCCAGCTCACCCCCCGGATAGGTCGCGATCAGGAGGTCGGCCACGGAGTCCACCACCGCGGTGTCCCCGGCGGCCCGGGCCCAGTCCATCCGGCCCAGAGCCTGGACCGCGGCCCCGCCCCCCAGAGCCTGATACTTGTTCAACATGATGTAGCGTCCGGCGGCGTCGTCGGCCAGGAGGCTCCGCGGGTGGGTCTGGGCCATGTCCTGGTAGAGGACCATGGCCGAGTCGAAGTCTCCGCGGAAGAACTGGACCTCGGCCATCTCGAAGGCCGCCTTCTCCACCTCTTCGGGATCCACCGACAGAGGAGCCACCTCTTCGTACGCGGTGCCCGCCTCGTCGAACCGGCCGAGCCGGAGGTAGCACTCGCCCATCTGGAGGAGCATCTCCGGTTTCCGGTGCCCCAGCATGGGGTCGTCCTTGATCCTGGTGTAGACCGCCAGGGCGCCCTTGGGGTCGTTCAGGTGCTTCTGGTAGATGTCCGCGGCCATGAGGAGCGCCTTGCCCGCCGCGCTCGTGCCCTGGCGTTCGGTGACGATCCGGTCGAGGCTGGCCAGGGCGTCCCGGTACCGGCCCCGGCTCTCCTGGACCTCGGCCACCCGGTAGAGGATCTTGGAGCGGATGGCCGGCTGGTCCACCCGGTCCGCGGCGCTCTGGAGCGCGGCCACCGCGTCGCCCTCCTTCCCGAGCGAGGTGAGCACGTCGGCGAAGGTGGAGACCGCCTGACCCTTCATCTTTCCCGCGTCGTCGGCCTTGGTGACCAGCGCCAGAGCCTCGTCCGCCCGCCCCCCCAGGTTCACGATCACCCCCTCCATGATGGCGAGTCCGGCCATCCCGGGGTGGCTCTTCCGTTCCTCGGCGGTCAGCTTCTCCGCCTTCTTGGCCTCGAGTCCGGCGGTGAGGAGTTCCTGGGCGCGTCGCATGGCCCAGGTGGAGCGGGCCTGGTCGAGTTCCATCACCTGGAGCACGTCGCCGAACGCGTCCCCGTATCGCTTCTGGGCCACCCGCAGATCGGAGCGCACGCGGTAGAGATCCGTCTTCTCGGGGATCCGGCCCAGCGCTTCGGTGAGGAACGCGTCCGCGTCGTCGAGCTTCCCCATGGCGATCAGGGCCTCGGCGTAGCCCCCGGAAGCGGCGGGATCGTCGGGGTGGTCCTTCAACACCCGCTGGTAGAGCTGGGCCGCGGGCTCGGGCTGGCCCCGGCTCATGAACTGCCGCGCGGTCTGGATGTTGTTCCGGTAGAGAGCGTCCACCGCCCGCGCGGGGGGGGCGACGGCGGCCAGCAACCCCGCCGCCAGGAGCACGGCGCCCAGGTGAAGCCCGGCCGCCCGGCCGGTCCGGATCATGAAGCGGTTCGTCCTTGGCCTACGGATTGCGGGTCTCCTTGGAAAGCGCCCGGAAGTACTCCTCGACCAGCTTTCGGTACTGGGAGGGATAGCGGTCGTCGGATCCCCGGAGAACGTCCTCCTCCAGGGTGCGGTCCTTCTTCAACAGCTCCTCGGGAATGGGGGGCGGGGACTGCCGCTCGGCCAGGGTGGCGGTCTTGCTCTCCCGCTGGGGGCTCATCTCCTGCTGGCGGATGGAGCGCTGGGCGTCGAGGAGCCGGGAGAGGATCTTCTGCTGGCGTTCCATCAGCCGCGGGTCCACGTGTTTCTCGGCGAGGTCCTTCTGGGCGTCCTCCATCTCCCGCTTGAGCTGATCGACGTCGCCCAGGAGGTCCTTGGCCTGGTCGAAGTTCTGCTGAAGCTCCTCCAGCCCCTGCCGGATCATCTCCTGCTGGGCGGCCATCTGCTGGAGCCGCTGGGCCTCGGTCATGCTGAGCCGGCCCTTTCCCTGGAGCCGTTCCAGCATCTGGCGGGTGGCCCGGTTGAGCTGCTCCTGGGATTCGCTGAGCCCGGTGAGCTGATCCTTCATCTGCTTCGACTTCTCGCCCCCCGACGAGCCGCTGCACATCTGGGCGTGGGACTTCATGAGCTGGACGATGGCCTCGTTCAGGTCCGAGGCGGACTCCCGGCCCTGGAACTCCGCCCCCTGGGAATTCCCCTGCTCGAAGAGCTGGGAGGCCCGGTCCATCTTCTGCACCGCCGAGCCCAGCTTGGCCTGCTGGGTGTTCTTGATGGCCAGGCTCTGCTTGGCCACCGCCTCGAGGCTCTCGGCCAGGGCCTGGGTCACCCCGGTCAGGTCGAACTGGCGCTGGGCCTGGAGGCGCGAGTCGGCGTCCGACGCCGCGGCCAGGCCTTCCTGGTCCTGGGACACGTCGATCAGGTTCCGGATGATCTTCTCCATCTTCTGGATGGTGTCGTCGGTCAGCTGTTGCTCCATCTGCTGCTTCATGGACTTGGCCATGTCGGCCAGCCCCGCCGCCTCGTCCCGGGCCCGGAAGGCGAAGTCGGCCGCGGGCTGGGGCTGACCCTGGTTCATCCCCTGCTGGGCCTGCTTCATGTTCTTCTCCAGGTCCCGCATGAGCTTGCTCTTCTGCATCTCGCTCATCTTGTCCATGGAGCCCGGCTTGTCCTTGTTCATCTTCCGGAGGGTCTCGAGCTGGCGCTTGAGCTCGGCGAGCTTCTGCTGGGCCTCTTCCTGCTTCTGGGCCAGCTGCTTGAGCTGGTCCTGCTGGTCCCCCGAGTTCTTCTTCTCCTGGCCGCTCTTGCTCCCCTTCTGATCGCCGCTCTGCGGCTGGTTCTTCTTGGCCAGCTGGTCGCGGAGCTCCTCCAGGCTCTTCTTGAGATCCTCGAGGGCTTTCTCCGAGTCCTGGTTCTGCTGGTTCTCCTTCCCGGATTCCAGCTGCTTCTCCTGGTCCTGCGGGCTCTGCTGGTCCTTCCGGCCCTGCTCCCCCTGATCCTTCGCGCCCTTCTGGTCCTGCGGGTCTTTCTGGCCCTTCTGGTCCTTCGAGTCCGGGTCGCCCTTCTGGTCCTGGGCGGAATCAGGTTTCTGGTCCGGATTCTGATTCTGAGCCTGCTCCTGAGCCTTGGCCTCGGCGTCCTGCTTGTCCTGGGCCGAGGCCTCGTCCTTCTTCCCGGCCTGATCGGCCTTCTTGGCCTCGTCGGCGGACTTCTCGTCCCCCTTCCGGCTCGGATCGGACGCCTTCTCGGGGTCGCCGGCCTTCGGGTCGGGGTTCTGCTCCTGATCGCCGGGCGAGGGCTCGGCGGCCGGGTCCGGCGGCTTGGCCCCCATCTTCTCCAGCTCCTTGGCGATCTGGTTCTGGAGTTCGGCGATCTCGTCGGTCCGGCGCACCACGTCCTCCACCTGCTCGTCGCGGTGGATCTGCTTCAGAAGCTCGATGGTGCGGTCGAGCCCCTTCAACATCTCGTCCTGGTTGGCCTGGAGCTTCTCCAGGGCGTTTCGCACCGCGTCCCGGTCCATCTTCTCCAGGGCCTTGGAGAGTTCCTGGAAGGAGCGCTTCAGGTTCTCGTTGTTGAGTCCCTGGAGGAGGTCGTTGATCTCCCCCATCTTCTGGACCAGGTCCGGGTTCATCTGGGCCCGGTCCGAGGCCTTGGACACCGTCTCCTGGAGCCGGCTCACCACCTCGGACAGTTGCTCCTCCAGGCTCTTCTGCTGGTCCACCGATTTCTGCACGTCCTGGCGGACGTCCCAGTCCATCTGCTTCCCCTGCTTGAGCTCGTTCTGGAGCTTCTCCAGACGCTCCCGGAGGTCGCTCTGCTCCTTGTGCAGGTCGGAGAGGCTTCCGATCTCCCGCTTGTGATCGTCGGCCACGTCGGCGTAGAGCTCGGCCACGGTGGGATAGCGGACCCGCCGGACCGGAGAGCGCGCCGCCTTGGGCCCGCTCACCGTGTCGTTGTCCTTCACCTCCACGTAGTAGGTGAGAACCGAACCGGGAGCAAGATCGAGCCCCTTCAGGTCCCAGAGGGTGTCCAGCCGGAACTCCTTCTGACCCGCGGTGAAGGGATGAAAGCCGGTGGCCCGCTCGGGGCCGTCGCCCACCTTGTAGACCACCCGCGCCGAGCTGAACCCGTAGTCGTCGGCCGCGTCGGCCACGATCCGCTCCATCATGTCCTGGGTGAGGTCGTGATCGTCCTGGGGGTAGTGGAGGGTCAGGTAGGGCGCGCGGTCGGCCACCGGGTCCACGCGGTAGCGGGGCGAGCGCAGGCGCGCCTCGCCGCTCTCGTCCCCCAGCACCACCGCGTAGCTGGCGGGCTCCATCATGCGGAAGTCGGTCTTCCAGGTGGTGCCGTCGGCCGAGGCGAGATCCACCCGCCGGGCGCTGTCCGCCCGGTCGTCCCGCCATTCCAGCCAGGCCTTGGCCATGGGCCGGTTGGTGAGTACCCGGAGGTCGACGTCGGTGCCCTTCAGAGCCGCGACGTCGCCGCTCCCCGAGTTCAGGGTCTCGTTCCCCAGCCCGCTGTAGGCGGGGTAGGTGAGGTGGGCGCGGAAGCCGGCCAGCCGGGGAGGCTCGCGCACGGTGATGGCGAACACGCCGCTCTCCGCCCGGGGCGCCTCCACCCGGTACTCGAGGTTCCGGTCCACCCGGGGAAGCACGCTGTCCCAGAGTCCGCCCTCCCGGTTCACCGCGTCGGCGGCGTGGGGTCCGAAGTCGCGGGCCCGCCATTCGCCCCCGTGCTCCCGGAAGCGCAGCACCGGCGCGTGCCCGGTGCCGTCGACCGCGACCGAAACGGTGACGTCGCTTCCCCGGTCCACTTCGACATCGCCGGGGGTCACGGTGAGGGTGACCGGCGGCGCCTCGGCCCGGGACGGCCTGAGCACCTGCCCCAACGCCCCGGTGAGGAGCGCGGGGGAGGCGAAGCCCAGGATCGCCATGACCGCGATCGCGCCTCCCCCCGCCCACAGATACGGCCGGTCGGGGGCCGGGTCGCGCCAGCGCCGGAGATCCATCTCCCGGACCCGCTCCGAAGCGCGGGCGATCAGCGCGTCCACCAGGTCGGGGGCGCGGTCGGCCTGGGGGGTGCGGCCGGCCTCGCCGAGCTGGTAGGCGTTGACGATGAGGTTCTTCTCCCGGGGGAACCGGCGCTCCACCAGGGCCACGAAGGCGTCGCGGCCGGGGAGCCGCACCAGGGGCACCACGATCCATCGGATGAGGGCGAACACCACCACCCCCGCCCCCAGGATCGAGGCCCCGGCGGCCACCGGCACGCTGTAGAACCGCAGGAAGCGCACCAGCACCGCCCACAGCACCAGGCCGGCCACGGTGGTCGCGGCGATCCCCAGGAAGCGGAAGAGTCCGGCGGTCAGGCGCGCGCGGGCCAGAGCCCGACGTCCTCCGTCCAGGGCTTCGATGATCTGGCGATAGCCGGGATCGTTCATGGCTCGCTCCTAGTGGGTCATGACGTAGACCACGAGATTGACCGCGAACTCCATGGCCTGTTCACGGATGGGGGCCGGGTCGTTGTGAACCTCGGGATCCTCCATGCCGTCCCCGATGTCCGACTGGTAGGTGTAGAGGACGACGAGCCTCCCCTTGTCGAAGAGCCCCAGGGACTGGGCGGGCAACCCGTCGTGCTCGTGCACCTTCGGGGTTCCGTGGGGCAGATCGTAGAAGTCGTGGAAGACCTCGTGGTTGAAGGGGATCTCCACCAGTTCCTGCCCGGGGAACACCTTGGCGATCTCGCGCCGGAACGAGCGGTCCATCCCGTAGTTGTCGTCCGCCCACAGGAAACCTCCCCGGTCCAGGTACTGGCGCAGGCGGTCGACCTCGGCCTGGCTGAACCGGACCTCCCCGTGGCCGTTCATGTAGATCAGAGGATACGAGAAGAGGTTCTCGTCCAGAAGCTCCACCCGCGCCTCCTGGTCGCCGGTCACCTCGATCGCGGTGCGGCTCCGGAGCGCCTTCATGAGATTGGGGAGCGACGTGGGGTTGGAGTACCAGTCCCCCCCGCCCCCGTACTTGAGCCGGGCGATGCGGAACCCCTGGTCCAGGGCGTGGGCGGCCGGAACCCAGGCCGCGGTGACGGCCAGGGAGGAGGCGAGAACCAAGGTGGGGATCAGGAATCTAAACTTCATAGGCCCAACCCATTAGACGCTCGTGAGGGGGACCGGGTTCCCGGGAAGCCGTGAGGGGGCGGCCTCGAAAGACGATTGTAACCTCTTAGTATAACGGATGGAGCGGGTCGGGATTCCACCCGAAGCGGGGGCGACGGCGGAATTCCGGGGGGGAGGACCCCGTCGGCCCCTTCCGGCGGGCGGGGCCGGATCCCCGCAACTAGCGGGCGGCCGCGGTCTTGGCCGGGGTTCCCGCGGTCTTGGTCTGCTTCCGCCGGGTCCACCACATCGAGATGTCCAGGGCCAGAGCGCTGGCCACGAAGATGGACGAGTAGGTCCCGATCACGACCCCGGCCAGCATGGCCAGGGCGAACTCGTGGATGACCGGCCCGCCCAGGAAGAAGAGGGCCAGGACGGCCAGGAGCGTGGTCCCCGCGGTCAGCACGGTGCGGCTCAGGGTCTGGTTCACGCTCTTGTTGATGACCTCGGCGAAGCTCATCCGGCGGATGAGCCCCATGTTCTCCCGGATCCGGTCGAACACCACGATGGTGTCGTTGATCGAGTACCCGCCGATGGTGAGGAAGGCGGCCACCACGGTGAGGCTGATCTCCCGGTTCAGGATGGAGAAGAGTCCCAGGGTGATGAGGATGTCGTGGAAGAGAGCCAGCACCGCGCCCAACCCGAAGCTGAAGCGGGTGAATCGCCAGGCGATGTAGATGAGGATGAGGACGAGGCTCCAGAGAATGGCCAGGGTGGCCTTCTCCTCCAGCTCGCTTCCCACCTTGGGCCCTACCGTCTCCTGGCTCAGAAGGGTGAGGGCGACCTCGGGATGGGTCTCCTCGAGCTGGGTCTGGAAGTTCTGGAAGGCGTCCCCCGAGGTCTCGTTCTTGCCGAAGTGCAGGATGGCCTGGCTTCCGTCCTCGGCCATCTGGACCTGGACCCCACCCAACCCGGCCTTCTGGGCCGCGGAGCGGATGTCCCCCACCGCCACCTTGGGATTGAAGTCGAGGTAGAGGACGGTGCCCCCGGTGAAGTCGATCGACTCCCGCGGGCCCCCGTGGAGGACCAGGGAGAGGATGCTGATCAGGATCAGGGACCCGGAGAGGAAGTACGCGAAGCGCCGGTGTCCCATGAAGTTGAACTTGGCGCCGACGAAAATCTCAAACATGGACGCTCCCTAGATACTCAGCTTCTTGATCGGCCGCTTGGCCATGAAGGAGTCGTAGACCAGCCGCGTCACGAAGACCGCGGTGAAGACGTTGGCGATGATCCCGATCATCAGGGTGATGGCGAACCCCTTGATGGGGCCGGTGCCGAACTGGAACAGCACCACCGAGGAGATCAGGGTGGTCAGGTTCGAGTCCAGAATGGTGATGAAGGCGCGGCCGTAGCCGGCCTCGATCGCCCCCCGGACCGTCTTGCCGTTTCGTAGCTCCTCGCGCACACGTTCCAGGATGAGCACGTTGGCGTCCACCGCCATACCGATGGTGAGCACCACGCCGGCGATGCCGGGCAGGGTCAACGTCCCTCGAAGCATGCTCAGGGTGGCCACGATGAAGAAGAGGTTGATGAGGAGCGCCATCACCGCGACGATCCCGGAGAGCCGGTAGTAGACCGCGGTGAACCCCACCACCAGGATGAGGCCGACCAGCGAGGCCTGAAGCCCTTCCCGGATGCTGTCCTTCCCCAGGGACGGACCCACCGTCCGCTCCTCCTGGAGGATGAGGTCGGTGGGAAGGGCGCCGGCCCGGAGCACGATCCCCAGGTCCTTGGCCTCGTTGTCCCCCTGGAGCCCGGTGATCGAGGCGCGGCCGCCGCGGATCTTGTCCTGGATGACCGGGGCCGACTTCACGGTGTTGTCGAGAACGATGGCCAGCTGGCGTCCCACGTTGTTCCCGGTGAGCCGGGTGAAGATGCCCGCGCCCCGCTTGTCCAGGCTGAGGCTCACCCCGGGGGCGTTGGGCCGGGACGGCTCCAGACCGAAGGCCACCTTGGCGTCGGCCACCTGGTCCCCGGTGAGATCCGGCCGGCCGCTCAGGGCGTAGATGTACCGGCCGGGGTTCTCGGTCCCCGAACCGAACTGCCGGTCCCCCCAGAGGAGCACGGTGTTCCCGGCCAGGACCCGGGGCTCCTCCTTGGTGGAGTCGAAGGCCACCGCCTTCCACATGGCGTAGGCCTTGTCGTAGTTCTGGGCGGGGACGTAGGCGTACCCGGCGTCGGCGTTCTGGGCCTGGGTGAGGAGCCGGGTGAAGGGGTTGGTGGAGGCGCCGGTGGTGTCCGCCGCGGCCGCGCTGTCGGCGGCGGCGCTGTCGCCGGCGGCGACGGAGGCGGTGTCGGCGAAGTCGCCCAGCTTCTCCCGCCGGGCCACCGCCACGTCCATGGCGGCCAGGGCCTGGTAGAACTCCTGCTTGGTCTTGACCAGCCGGAACTCCAGCCGGGCGGTCTTCCCGACCAGCTCTTTCGCCCGCTCCGGGTCGGTCAGACCCGGGAGCTGCACCACGATCCGGTCCTGGCCCTGCTTCTGGATGACCGGCTCGCTCACCCCGAACTGGTCGATGCGGTTCCGGATGATCTCGATGGCCCGGTCCACCTCGTCCCCCCGGCGCTGCTCCTTGGGGATCTTGGCCAGGTCCACCTCGTAGACCAGGTAGGACCCGCCCTGGAGGTCCAGACCGAGCTTCATGGCCCCTTCGCGGATCTTCTCCACCCGGGGGACGTTCGAGGATTGAACATCGGGGGGCATGGAGTAGTAGCGGATCGTGGGCACCAGGTACCACCCGAACACCGCGAGCACGATGATCAGGAGGGACCATTTCCAGCGCAGGTTACTCATCAAGAACACTCCGTGGGAGCAATCAGGGGATGGAACACAAGGCGCCACATGCTACGCCACCCCCCCGGGTCTGTCAACGAAAAGCCGGGCCGTGGCGCTCGCGGCTCCTTGGCGCGCAAGCACTTAGATGGACAGGGCTAAACCGCGCCCCCGGGGCGGGTTGCCGGTCGGGGGCCCCCGCTACTCCAGCTCGTGGGCCTTCATCACCTCGGAGAGCCCCATGACCACGATGCCCTCCCGGGCCAGGCCGGGGAGCCGGTCCCGGAGCACGCTCAGGGTGCCCTCCCGGGCGTGGATGATGCCCACCGCGTAGCCCCGGCGGCGGCAGGTGTTGACCAGGTCCTCGAACCGGATCCCGATGGTGCCGGCGTCGCGCCGCCCCAGGTCCACCTCGGACTGGGAGGTGATGGTGAGGCTGGGAACCCCGATCTCGTGGGCCAGCTCGGGAACGGTGGAGTAGTTGGACATGGCCGCGTCCACGAAGAAGAGCCCGCGCTTCTTGATCTCCTCCAGGACCGGACGGACGACGTCGCGATCCTCCACCGCCAGGGCGCCCATGTAGGACTTCACCCCGGGAACCGGGCCCACCCGGTCCAGGGCGTCGTCCACCCGCTTGCGGATCTCGCGGCCGGAGAGATCGACCAGGATGGCGTCGGATCCGGGGGTCCGGGTGGGGTAGTTCTCGGGCTCCATGGGGAGGTTCAGGATCACCTCGAAACCGGCCTTGCGGGCCTGGTCGGCGATCCGCCCGGGGTCGTCCAGGTTGGAGCGGACGGCGGCGGTGAAGGTCCCGGGGAGCTCCCGGAACCGGGCCGAGGCCCCGGCGTCCTCCCCGTAGTCGTCGATGATGAGGGCCAGCCGCGCCCGGACCTCGACCTGGGGGAGGCTCGGGGCGGGGGTCACCATGGTGTCCAGACCGGTCCCCACCGGGGGGAGGAGGGTGAGGGCCACCGTCACCTGCTTCCCGGCCCGGAAGCGGATCTCCACCGTGCCGTCGGGGCTCTGGGCCCCGGAGACGAACTGGGTCCCCAGCCCGGTGAGCGCGCGGGTGAGCTCGGCGTTGGCCTGGATGGTGCTCACCCCCGGGGGAAGGGCGATGGTGGAGCGGCAGATGCTCGATCCGGTGGTGTCCGGCTTGCAGATGAGCTGGGGCATGGGGGGGGGAAGATCGAGGCGCCGCGCCGCCCGGGCCATGGCCTCCTCCAGGACCGGCTTCATGCGGGAGGGCTTCCCGTTCCAGATCCGGGTGGCCACCAGGTAGCGGCCGGGCGGGGAGAGCATGTAGCGCCCGCCGAAGTACGCCGCCGCGGCCACCAGGGCCAGGACGAGGATCGCTCGCAGCGGGGAGCGGCGGCGGCGGCGATGACGACGAGAGATGGCGCGCCTCCCGGGTGAGAGCGGGTTCAAGGTCAGGTTCGGGTCGCGTTCGGAGTGCCGCCGGGTCGAAGGCCAGGGTCATGGCAAATCCGGGCCGGTCCGGGATCGGCGCCCGCCGCGCGGTTCGCGATGGGCCCAGGCAGGCTACGGACGGCGGGGTGGGAGTGTCAAGCGGGCGGACTGATCCCGGGGAGCCGGGGACCCGTCCGCCCTCCGGATCACCGATACATCTGCTTGATGGAGCCCCAGGTCGTCCTTTGGACCGCCGTGGACTCCACCCCGGAGGGGCCGCCGGGCCCGGCGCCGTTGCTCCCGAGATTCTGGATGTCGTGCCACTCGAAGAGGTACCACTTCGTGGTGTCCTCGCCCGCGTTCTGGAGCAGCCCCTTGCGGAAGTAGAAGTCCTCGTAGTCCCCGTCCACCACGTAGGTGGTGCCGTTCACGTCGTCCACCTCCAGGTGGGCGGTCACGTGGAGCTTCATGGACCCGGCGGGTTTGTCCGGCTCGGTCGGCACGGTGGCCGCGCCGTAGGTCAGGGTGACCGATATGTTGTTCACCTGGGAGGTGCGGAAGAGGAGGTCGGTATGGGTCGAGTCCTCGTCGTGGATCCAGAAGTTCCGGCCC